>DASSGR010000155.1:0-109685 GCA_035693425.1 Solirubrobacteraceae bacterium | reverse complement strand
GAATACGCGACGGCCTGGCGGACCTTCGGGTCGTTGAACGGTGCCTGGTCGTTGCGCATCGACAGCTGTCGGTGGTTGGCGGACTTGAGCTGGATGATCTTGTAGGTCGAGTTGTTGAGCAGCTGGGTCGCGCCGGCCGGGACGAACTGCGAGATCACGTCGACGTCGCCGCCCTGCAGCGCCAGGATCATCGGCTGCTGAGCGTCGTAGAACTTGAACTGGGTTCCAGACAGCAGTGCCTTGGTCCCCCAGTAGTTGGGGTTGGGCACGAACGAGGCACCGTTGCCCTGCGTGTAGCTGCCCAGCTTGAACGCGCCGGTCCCCACGAACGTCTTCTGCCACTTGGCGAAGTCCGTTCCGTTGGGGACGATGATCGCGTTGTAGTTGTCGGACGAGACCAGGTAGGGGAAGTTCCCGTTGGGCGACTCGAGGTTGAATTCGACCGTCGTGGCGTCGACCTTCTTGACGCCGTCCGGCGTCAACACGCCGGTGAACGTCGACAGCGCGTTGGACGCGACCTTGGGATCAGACAACTGCTTGAACGTGTAGACGACGTCGTCGGCCGTCATCTGCTTGCCGTTGTGGAACGTGACTCCGTCCCGCAGCTTGAACGTCCACACGCTGCCGTCGGCGTTGGGCTTCCAGCTCAGCGCCAGCATCGGCTGCAGCGCGAGCTTCAGGTTTGAGTCGAAGATCAGGAACTCTCCGGTCTGGTTGAGCATCAGCAGACCGCCCGCGTCGGCGACCGTCAGCGGGTTCACCGCCGCGGCCGGGGTAACGCCGGCGACTCGGAGCGTGCCGCCCTTCTTGCCCGACGACGGCGTGGCGCCCGACGTCGTGCCCGTAGATGACGACGACGAGCTTCCGCACGCAGCGAGGATCGCCCCGAGCAGCGGCATCGACATGCCAATCATGCTGCCCCGGCGCAGAAAGTCCCGCCGGTCCATGCGACCCGAGACAAGCTCGTCGATGTAGTGGTTCTCCAGCTCCGTGCGCTCGCTGCGCAGCCGATCCAGCTCGCCGTTGCCACCCCTCATTGAGCACCCTCTCTTTCGTGATCCGGACCGTGTCGTCCGTCCGCTCTCGCGGCGGCAACGGTCGGGTCCGCGGACAAAGTTACGTTATTCAATCGAGAAACTAAGATTTCGTCGCAGCCAGTGTGCGAAGCCCACGGTCCCGCCAGCGTCCGCGCTGCCGCCAAAAGGTCCGGGAGCATCTCGCGCTTGCGCGCGGCGTCCATCCGCCCGCTCGGCACGCACAGCGTGATCGCGCCGGCGACCCGCCCCGGCGGCCCCACCGGGACGGCCAGGCAGCGCAGTCCGAGCGCGGTCTCGTCGACGTTCTCCGCATAGCCGCGCCGGCGCGTGGCGCGCAGGATCGTCAGCAGCTCCGAGAGACCCCGCAAGCGCCTGCCCGTGGGGGTCACGAGCTCCGAGCCCTTGTACATGGCCGTGACCTCCCGCTCGGGCAGATCGGCAAGCATCGCGCGCCCCGAAGCCGACGCAAACGCCGGCAGCCTGCTGCCGACGGCCGTGACGAGCCGCACCGGATGGGTCGTCTCCTGCTTGGCGACGAACACACTTTCGCACCCATCGAGGACCGTCAGGCATGTGGTCTCGTTGTGTCGCTCGACGATCCCGCGCGCCACCTCGTAGAAGCCGGCGGTCAGCGCCGAGGCGGGGTTGGCACGTGCGAGCCAGGCCACCCGCGGCCCCAGCTCGATGTTGCCGCTCGTCGAGTCGCGGGCAATCCAGCCGCGCTCGCCCATCGTCGAGCAGACCCGGTGCAGGGTGCTCTTCGCGACCCCGGTCTCGCGCGAGAGCTGTGCGAGCGTGACGGGACCGTGGCGGTCGAGCGCATCGAGCACGTCGAGCACCGCCGAGATGCCGGCCGAGCGCCGGGCGGTGCCGCCGGGGGGCTGATCGAGGGCAGTCGCCATCTCTCCGCTGGTCCGCCAGTGGAACAGCGTTGCGCCGACGGACCGACCGAACCTTTCACACGGCGAGGGAAGAGTCAAGTTTACGTTCTGTTTAGACCGCGGCCACGGGCGAAGCGGGTTCCGGTGTCGCGCCAGCCGCCGCGTCCGCGTCACGTCACAATGGCCACGGTGGTGAGCCTCGACAGACACGGACAGCTCGAGCTGGAGGACTACCGCCGGATCGCGTTCGAGCATGAACAGGTCGCCGTGGGCGCCGAGCTGCTCGCGGCGGTGGACAGCGAACGTGCCGCAATGCTCACGCACCTCGACGCCGGCGGCGCGGCCTACGGAGTCAACACCGGCCTCGGTTACCTGATGAGTCACGCCGTGCAGGCCGAGGACCAGGCCGCGTTTCAGCGCTCGATCCTGCTCGGCCGGGCCGCCGGGATTGGGCCGCCACTGTCTGCGCCGGTCGTCCGCGGGACGATGCTGCTGCGGCTCGCGGGCTTTCTCAGCGGACGCGCGGGCGTGAGCGCCGGCCTGTGCCGTTTCATCGCCGACCGGCTCAACGACGGCTGGCTGCCGGTCGTCCCCGCCGCCATCAGCGGCGCCGCGGGCGAGACGGTCGCGCTCGCTCATCTGTTCGAGACGTTCGTGGGAGCGGGGGCCGTGCTGCTCGACGGGTACCTCGTTGCGGCCGCGGACGCGCTCGCCGACCGGGGCCTCGCTCCGTACGAGCTCGGCGCCAAGGAGGGGATCGCGCTGATCAACGGCGCGCCGCTCGCTCCCGCGCTGGCGGTCCCGCTGGCCATGCGAGCCGAAGCGCTGCTCGAGCACGCCACGCTGGCCGGGACGCTGGCCGTGGCGGTGATCGACGCGTCGGCCCGGCCGTATTCGATGCGCGTCGGCGAGCTGAAGGGCGACCCCGGGCAGCTGCGAGTTCACCGTCGCATCGGCGAGCTGCTCGACGGCGGCGGGTGCTGGGAGCCGGCCCTGCAGGCGCCGGTCTCGCTCCGTGTGATCCCACAGGTGCATGGGGCCGCGTTCGACGTGCTCGAGCAGCTGCTCGCCCAACTCCGGCGCGAGCTTCGCGCGGTCACCGACAGCCCCTTGTACATGCATGCCGCCGACGGCGAGCCCGAGGGCCTGTACTCCACCGGAGGCTTTCACGCGCACGCGATCACGCTGGCGCTCGAGGCGATGGCGATCGCGATCGTGCACGTGCTGAACCTGGCGGAGAAGCGTCTGCACCGCCTGCTCGACTCACGGTTCTCCGGCCTGCCCGAGCAGCTCGCCCGGGAGCCGGGCCGACACTCCGGGCTGGTGATCCTGCACAAGCAGGTGATCGGGCTCGCCGCCGAGGCGGCGACACTTGCATCTCCGGCTTCGATCCGCGCGGTGGATGCCTCGACCGGTCAGGAGGACTTCCAGGCGCACACGATCCTGGTCGCACGCCGGCTCGAGCAGATCCTCGGGGATCTGGAACTTGGCCTCGCCTACGAGCTCGTGGCGCTGCGCCAAGCGCATGATCTGTCCGGGCGCGGCGTGCCCGCGCCGCTTCAGGAGGCGCTCGTGGCGCTCGCCGAGGTCGTGCCGGAGATCGCCGAGGACCGCTCGCTCGCCGACGATGTCGAGCGGGTGCGGGGGCTGATCGCGTCGGGCGCGCTCGTGCCCGAGGCGCCGCGCTCTGCGCCGCTGCTCGCAGCCGAGCCGGTCGGAGCGCTCGCGTGACCGTCCTCTGGAACGCGCGCGTGCTCGATGGCACCGGCGCAGCTTCGCGTGAGCGCGCGGTCGTGCGAATCGACGCGGGACGCATCAGCGAGGTGGGCACGGCGGGCGACGCACCGCCGCCGGGGGCGATCGACCTGGGCGGCCGCACGCTGCTGCCGGGGTTGATCGACGCACACGCGCACGTCTCCAGCGACACGCTTCGTAGTCCGGGCTTTGGTCCGCCCCCGCCGCTGCACGGCGAGCTCCCGCGTCCGCGCGCACTCGGGTATTTCATCCTGACCAAGTCAGCGCGCGCAATGCTCGCGGCGGGGATCACGACGGTGCGCGACGTCGGCAGCTACGACGACGAGGGAATCGCCCTGCGTGAAGCGGTGCGGCTGGGCATCGTCGAGGGTCCGCGGATCTTGTGCTGCGGACGGATCATCTCCGCGACGGCACCCGGTGGCGCCATCTTCAAGACGATGTACCGGGAGGCCGACGGTCCCGACGACATGCGCAAGGCGGTGCGCGAGCAGCTGCGCCGGGGTGCCGACTTCATCAAGCTGATGGCCACCGGCGCGCGCTCGGTGGTCGCGGAGGATCCCGAGCCCGCCCAGATGACCGCCCTAGAGTGTCGCGCGATCGTCGACGAGGCCCACCGTCTCGGTGTCCGGGTCGCCGCGCACGCGGAGGGGCTTCAGGGGACGCGCATGGCCGTTGAGGAGGGTGTGGACACGATCGAGCACGGCCTGTCGCTGCATCGCGAGCCGTCGCTGCTCACGGCGATGGCCGAGCGGGGGATCGTGCTCGTCCCAACTCTGTCGACGTTTCACGATCTCGCCGACCGGTTCACGGGCGACTTTGCGCCGGCGCTGGTCGAGCAGGCCAAGCGCCAGAAGGAGGAGGCTTACAGCACGCTCGTGGCGGCGCGCGACGCGGGGGTCACGCTCGCCATGGGCCACGACAGCGGCCCGCCCGGAGACAACGCGATCGAGCTGGTGCGGATGGTCCAGGGAGGGCTGACGCCGCTGGAAGGGATCGTCGCGGCGACTCGCGGCTCCGCTGCGGCGATCGGTCGCGATGACCTCGGCACGGTGACCGCCGGCGCGGTCGCCGACCTGCTGGTCGTCGACGGTGATCCGCTCGCCGACATCGGCGTGCTCAACGACCCCGAGCGTGTCTGGCTCGTGGTGCAGGGAGGGCGGATCGTCGCCGGGGCCCGGGGGCGGACTGGCGCATCCACCCCCGGCCCGGCTGCGGACTTAGGTCGCTGAACCTGAGCCGCTCGAGTCGGCGTTGCCGCTCGATCCGCTGCTAGATCCGCTGCTCGATCCGCCAGGCGGCCCCATTCGTCCCCCTGGACAGTTGCCGCCACCGTGGCCGCCCTGCACCGCGTTGAACGAGCTGTCGAGGTGGATCTCGGTCGTGCTGCCGTCGGACTTGGTGACGGTTACCTCGTAGCCCTGGCCACCGAAGTCGGTCGTCACCTCACCCGCTTTGCCGCCGCCGGCCGCCTTGACGGCGGCCGCCTGGGCTTTCGCCGCCGCAGCACCCGTGACGGCCTTTTCGGCGCCCTCGTGCGAAGCACTGCCATGAGGGGGCATGTTCGGCCGCGGGTTCGTCTGCGTGTACGCCGGCGTGGTCGTGGTCGACGACGAGCCGGTCGATGAGGTCGCGGCGTTCGCGATCGCTGCGCCGCCGACCGCCGCCGCGCCAACGGCCGCGCCGGTGACGAGCTTGCTTCTGAGGTTTCCCATGGCTCTCCTTCGCGTCGGGAATTGGACGAGGTCGATCGTCGGTCCGCAGCGTGAGAGAGCCGTCGGATTGGTGTAAGAAAAACGCTAACGGCGACAATGGTTTGGTGACCGCTGCCGCCCTCCCCCGGTTCGAGCTCCCGTCGGTCGACGGATCCCCGGTGCGGTTCGACGGTGTGGTCGCGGGGGGCGTGGCCGTCGTCCTGTTCGTCACCGAGGAATGCCCAACGTGCGCAATGACGCTCCGGCGACTGGCGGCGCCGGCCGGCGACCTCGCGGCCGCGGGAGTCTCGGTCACCGCGATCTTCGAAGACCCGCTCGAGGTGGCGGCGCGCGTGGCGCGGGGAGCGGGCTTTCGCGGCACGGTGCTCAGCGAGCCGGAGCCGTATGCGCTATCGCGGTCATTCGAGCTGCAGAGCGTCCCGACCACGCTGCTGTTCGATTCCGAGGGGAGCGTGTTGCGACGAGTCGTGGGCTGGGACCGCGAAGGACTCGAGGGCCTGCTCGCCCAAGCGTCAGAGCTCGCGGGAGCGCCGGCTCCGCGCGTGTGCGGCGATGCGCCGCTGCGCAAGCCAGGGTGCGCGGCAAAGAACACCTACGACGCCGAGACGCTGGCGCTGGTGAACGCCGCCGGGCCACACGACGAGCTCGAGGACATGTTCGACCGCGGCTGGAGCGATGGGCTGCCGGTGATCCCGCCGACCCGCGAGCGCGTCGATGCGATGTTGGGCGGTCGCGATCCCTCGCTGTCGCTGGGGGAGGTGCCTCCGGCGATGGGCGAAGCCACGCTCGAGCGGGTCGCATCGTGCGCGGTGCTCGCCGGCTGCCGGCCCGAGTACTTCCCGGTCGTCGTCGCCGCCACGCAGGCCATGCTCGAGCCGGCGTTCAATCTCAACGGGCAGGCCGTCACCACGCAGCCGGTCGGACAGCTGGTGATCCTCAACGGCCCGGCGCGCCACTCGCTGGGCCTCAACAGCTCGATCGGGGCGCTCGGTCCCGGACACCGCGCGAACCTGACGATCGGACGTGCCGTGCGGCTGCTGATCAGCCTGACCGGCGGTGGCTTCCCGGGCCGACTCGACCGGGCGACGCTCGGCCAGCCCGGCAAGCTCGGCTTCTGCCTGGCCGAGAACGAGGAGGTCAGCCCGTGGGAGCCGCTGTCGGTCCAGCGCGGCTTCGAGCCGGGCACGTCGGTCGTGACGGTCGTCGGGTGCGACGCGCCGTTGTCGATCTCCGATCACCGCAGCCGCTCGCCCGAGGAGCTCGCGCGTGTGTTGGCGCTGGCCGCTGCCGCGACGTGGAGCCCGAATTGGTGGCCGCTCGACGGGACGTCGCTGTTCATCATCTGCCCCGAGCACGCCCAGCTGTTCGGCGAGGCGGGATGGAGCAAGCAGCGACTGCGAGAGGAGATGTTCGAGGCGGCGCATCGTCCGGCCCACGAACTGCGCTGGGGTGAGACGACGCCGCTCGTCCAGGTAGCCCCCGACGATCGTCCGATCTCCAAGTGGTGCAGCGTCGAGGATATCCTCGTCGTCGTGGCAGGCGGTGAGGCCGGACGCTACTCGGCGGTGTTCGGGCCGTGCCTGGGACTGCAGGCCGAGATCGTCTCCAAGGAGGTCCCGTGGATTACGTGAGTCCGTTCGACGAGCGCCGGCGCGCGACCGAGCCGCTGGCACCGCGTCGCAAGCCGCTCCGCGACGCGAGCGTGGCGCTGCTTGACATCAGCAAGCGCCGCGGCGACGAGTTCCTCGACCGGGTCGAGGCTCGGCTCCGCGCCGAGGGAGCGCAGACCTTCCGCCTGACCAAGGAGATCTTCTCCAAGCCCGCCAGCCCGGAGATCATCCGCCGGATCGCCGACCGCGGCGATCTCGCCGTGGAGGGCCTGGCCGATTGAGGCTCCTGCACGTCGTGCAGTGTGCACGACATGGTGCGCCTCGAGCGGCTTGGGATACCCACCGCAGCGGTGGCGACCGAGCCGTTCATCGACGAGGCGCTCGAGCAGGCTCGGGTGCTCGGGATGCCCGACTACCGGATGGTGTTCATCCCGCATCCGGTGCAGCTGTTGACGCTCGAAGAACTGCACGAGCACGCTGACCGCGTGTTCGACCTGATCGTCGAGCGGCTCACGCCGCGACCGGATCCTCCAGCGGCCGCAGCTCGTCGGCGTAGCTGATCGACATCCGGCGCATCACCCCGTCACGATCGATCGCGTACGCGCCCAGCCGCCACAGCGGCGGTGAGTAGGCATGGAGCGACACCGATCGCTCGCCGTGGCCGGCGAGGCGATGGATGTGGTCGGGGCCGAACGAGAACGACTGCCCGGCCGGCACCGTGCGGGACACGGCCTCGCCGCCGATCCGGGGACTGGACTCCATCAGCGCGCCGTCCACGACGCGCACCGCCCCCGAGGAGATGTCGTGGTCGTGCCAGCCCGTGTCGTTTCGCGGCGTCCAGCACAGCAGCCACACGTCGACGTGGTCGTCGCGGTACAGCGACACGAAATGGCGCTCCTGATCGGAGAAGGAGACGAGCTCCTGCCACCGCTCGGGTTGGACGGCGAGCTCGTTGACGAGCGCCTCGAGCTCGCGCGCGTCGAGGTTGTGGGCGGGGATCGGCAGCCAGGACATCAAGCACCTCCTTTGCAGTCCAGAAGACGGAGTGGATTGGCGCCTCGGATCGCCGCCACGGCGGCGGCTCCGAGGTCCGAGAAGACCGGTGACGCATACGGCATGTCAGAGCCGCCTACGAGGACGTCGATGCCGAGCACGCGGACCGTCGCGTCGATTGCGCGCGTTCCATATGACGAGACCTCGAGGAACGAGTTCTCGTCGACGACGGTGCGCAGCCCGGCGCGGGCCAGCAACCGCTCGCCGTGCAGCGGCGCGAGCCCGGCCAGCATCGCAAAGCACACGCGTAGCGTCGGGTGCCGCGGCCGCCCGAACGCCCGGAAGGCGTACCACGCCTCGTACATCTGCTCCACGTAGGAGACGATCGTCGGCCACCAGTTGGGAGCCGCTCGTGGAGCGGTTGCCGGTCCGGGGTGGATGAACAGCGGACGGGCCGCTTCCTCGAGCACCTCGAGCAGCGACGCCAGACGGACGTAGCCATGCTCGGTGCAGAGCGCGGTCGCCGGCAGCGTGAGACCGACGAAGCCGCGGTCGAGCTCGCGGCGCAGGCCGACGGGATCGAGCTCGGTCAGGCACGCTGCCGCCCATGCGCCGAACGGCGCCGGCAGCTCGAGCGCGCCGTCGTGGTAGGCGTCGATCAGCTCGCGCGACTCCGGTGGGGGCAGCAGCTCGATGCCGAGCGGGCTCGACGGCGAGATCAGGGCGAGGTGGAGCCCCTGTTCGAGCGCCTGGCTGCGCCGGGTCTCCGGGTCGTGGTGGCTCGGATCGACCTCGTACGGGGACTCGCCCTCCAGCTCCAGGGTCCACCCGCGCAGCATCGGTGGCTTGTCGCGGGCACGCAGCGCCTCGAGCATGCGCTCGGGCCAGAGATGCTGGTGAACATCGAGGTTGAGCGAGGTGACGGGGGCCGCCAGGCTAGACCCACGGCCGACCCCCACGTCGGGCATCGTCAGCTCATTGAACCGATTCATTGAATCGTTTCAGTGAAACGGTTCAACAAGGCCTTGTCAAGAGGTTGCTCGTCCAGGTGATGATCCGTCTACGCTTGGGTCTGTGAGCCCGGGCGCTAAGCGCGTCACCATCCGCGAGGTCGCCGACGCAGCCGGGGTCTCGCAGGCAGCCGTCTCCTACGCGCTGCGGGGCATCAATGTCTCCGAGGAGACCCAGGAGCGCGTGCGCAAAGTCGCGGCGGACCTGGGGTACGAGGCGAATCCGATCGCCCGCGCGCTGGCGAGCGGCCGCACCGGAACGGTGGGGATCCTCGGTCCGTCGCTCGAGGACCTCTGGCAGCAGCGGTTCGCCGCGGAGGCCGGGCGCGTGCTGCTGGCCCGCGATCACTTCGCGCTGATCGTCGATCCCGGCGGCGATCCGGACCGTCAGCGAATGCTTGCCACCCAGCTTCGCGACCAGCAGGTCGACGGGTTGATCGTCTCGCCCGTCAACCCGTCCGACGAATTCTGGACCGAAATCGCGAAGGCGCTGCCCGTCGTCTCGATCGGCGACGCGCTTGCGGGCGCGTCGGTGGTCGGCGAGGTGCTGTTCGACAACGGCACGGGCGTGGCACGCGCGCTGGAGCATCTGCACGGGCTTGGGCACCGCCGGATCGCGGTCCTGCGACGTCCCGGCTCGCCGACCACCGACCGGCCTGCCGAGGTGTTCGTCGGAGCCGAGGCGGACCGGCTCGGGCTCGACGTGCTGGTCCTGACGGCGCCGTACGAGCTCGGGCAGGCCACCGCCGCCGCTCGCGAGATGCTCAGCACGGACAGGACCCCGACGGCGGCGTTCTGCTTCTCGGACTCGATCGCCTATGGGGTCTATGCGGCCGCCCGTGAGCTGGGTCTCACGATCCCGCGCGATCTGTCGGTGGTCGGCTACGACAACCATCCGATGTCGGCCGTCCTCGCGCCGCGGCTGACGACGTTCGACTGGCGCTCGGACTGGCTTGTGGAGAAGGCCGTCGACATGGTGGTCGAGGCGATCGGGCGTCGGCGCCCTCAACGGCGGCGCTTCGTGATCGAGCCGGATCTGCACGAGGGTGGCTCGACCGCGCCGCCGCGCTCCTCCGAGTAGACGGGGAGGGTTCCCGCCCTAGCCGCAGAACGCGATCAGCTCGCGCGCGACCCCCACCGGATCGTCGTAGGCGATCAGGAACCCCGTCCGCTGGAGCGTGCGCAGCTGCGCGTCGGGCAACAGGTCGAGCGCCTCCTGGGCGCCCTCGATCGGATGGGCCAGGTCCTCGTCGGCCCACAGCAGCAGCACGGGGCTCTCGATCCGCGAATAGGCGTCGAGCAGGTATCGCTGCGGCTCCCGCGGCCACCGCCGCGCGAACTTGGCCCATGCCCGCGCGCGGTTGCCGTTGCCGCCCACGTCGGCGAACGCATGACGGACCAGATCACGCGCTGCCGGGTTGCGCTGCGCCGACAGCCGCTCGCCCGTCGACGGGCGGAACACCAGCTTGGCCCCGTGGGCGAGCATCCGGTCCAGTCCGGGCAGCGCGGCTGCGCGGCAGGCCCCGCGCCACAGCGCACGCATTCCCTGTTGCTCCTCGCGCCGGTGGAGGCGATTGGGCATCAACACCAGCCGCGACGGCGTCAACCGGCCGGTCGTCACCGCGCGCAGCGCGAGCTCGGCTCCGATGTCGTGGCCGGCGAGCAGCGGCCGGGGCCCGGCGGCCTCGCGGCAGAAGCCGGCCATCACCTCCGCCAGCCAGTCGGCCGTGTACGGGTGTCGCGGCCGATCCTCGGAGTCGCCGTGGAGGGGCAGATCGGGCAGCAGGACGCGAAACCTCTCGGCCAGCGGCGCGACTATTGGCTCCCACTCGCGGTGCGACAGCCCCAGCGAATGTAGAAGCGCGAGCGCCGGTCCGGCGCCGGTCTCCCGGTAAGCGACCCGCGCGCCGTCGTGGTGGTGGTAGAGCCTAAGCCGCATAGGTCCTGCAATTCGCGGACCACATGGTCGCACCGAGCGGCTCGGCCATTGCCTTTGCGGCGCGAGGTTGTGCAAATGTTGCACGACCCTGGCGAACCTTCCCAAAACGGGTGAAATTTGCGCTCATGGAGCCACGTAGCAAAAGTCCCCTCGGTCTCTCGACTTCGCAGGCGGCCCAGGCCCTCGGCGTTTCTCTCGGAACGATTCGTCGCTGGTCGGACATGGGATACCTAGAGTCGTACAGGACCCCCGGTGGTCAGCGGCGGTTCAGCGCAGACCAGATCGAGCAGTTTCTCGTGACGTTGCAGCGAGGTGGGGACCCAGCGACCCCACGCCGCGAGCGTCTCGTCAGCTAGAGACTGCGATCGCCCGCGGCCAGGCCGGCCCCGGCATCAGCTGGAGCTGAGCCTGGTTGCGCGTGTCCGCCCTGACCTGCGCAGGACGCCGGCGTCAGCCGGTACCGGCTTCTCGGAGGCGCCGCTCCATGTCGAGCTCGCTGTCGAAGTCGGCGGCGTCGGCATGGCGGTACTCCACGCCCTCACCGCTTAAGAGGCTCGCCAGCACCTCCACGTAGCCCGAGTCCAGCTGGGTGCCGGCAACACGGCGCAGCTCGTGCATCGCCTCGAATGAGCTCATCCGGGTTCGATACGTGTCGCTCGCCGTGAGCGTGTCGTAGACCTCGGCGACCGCGATGATCTTCGCTATTTCCGGAATTTCCGCTTCCGTAAGGCCCTTTGGGTAGCCTCGCCCGTCCACCCGCTCGTGGTGGGCCAAGATGATCTCAGCGACAGGCCCATACATCCCAAGATCCTTGAGCATGTCGGCTCCGAGCTCGGGGACGCGCTGGATGGCGGACCAGTCGGCCTCTGTCAGGGTGCGGCCGCGCTCGGCCACGCGGTCCGAGAGGGCGAAGTGACCGATGTCGTGAAGCAGTCCGGCGGTGTGGGCAAGCTCCTGTTCCTGCTCCGACATCTCGACCTTCTGAGCCATGTCCCGCGAGAAGCGGGCAACCGCAGCGGCGTGCCGCGCCGCGCGCCCGTCACGGATGTCCAGCGAGCGCATCAGTCCGGCGAGCACGCCCCAGGACAACGACACGTACTGCTGGGAGCGGTGGCGGGCGCGCTGGAGCAGGTGGGCCATGTAGGAAAACGTGAACACGGCCGTGAGGGCGAACGCGATGCCCGCGTCGCCGAGCTTCAGCGTGATGCCCGCTCCGGCTACAACGAGCAGTACGTTCAGGCCGATGCTCGGAAGGTCCTCGAGGAACGTTTCGATCCCGAACTGGTCATAGCCAGGGAACAACGCTCGGCGCGTGGCCGTGAAGATCAGGAAGCTGAGCGTGATCGCGAGCATGGCGGCGATCGCGACCGCCGCATAGAACTTGAACGTGTGGGATGGAGTGCCGGCGATCGCGTCGATCACAAGGGCGGCAACTGCCGCGGGTATCACGCTCGCCGGCAGGTTGGTCAGGATCACCGCGCGCGGCCGGGTACGCAGGCGAATCGCTGCGGTCAGCTCCGACACGACCGCCGCAGCCATCGCCGAGCGCGCACCGAGGAACGCAGCCGCGAGCACATACACGATGAAGGACGCCGACACCGACAGCCCATCGCGAGCTCCTGCGACCATCACTCCGGCGCCAATGGCCGCTATGCCGAGGATCACGGTGAGCGTGCTGACGTCGTCGCCCGGCGCGGCGATCGCTGTCCCGACGACGACAGCAATCAACGCCGCGACGACAAAACAGGATGCAGCGCGGTCGTAGATCCGGCCCGAAAGGCGCAGTCGGCTGTGGCCGACCATGCGCTCAAGTTAGCGCGTCGCGCTCGGTACTCGCAACGTTCTTGGCCGAGAATCAACCCGTGCGATATGACATGCACCCTCCCAAGCAATGGGGCGGAGGACGGGCGAGGCGGCGGCCGGAAGTCGCGGGGCCACGTTTCCGGCGCTCCGCTTTGCACAAATATTGGGGTGGTTTGTGTCGTTAAACCTGTGCAATTCTATTCGCGGCGCCCGAGGACCGCAACGTATGGTCCGAAATAGCACCGTCTAGACGTCTGATCCTGCGCATGCGCTATCTGAAGACCAGCGAGGCTGCGGCGTTGCTAAACGTCAGCCCGAACACGTTGCGCGCCTGGGAGCGACGCTTCGGCTTCCCCAAGCCGCAGCGCTCTCCCGGCAAGCACCGGCTGTTCACGCACGGCGAAGTTGCGGCCCTCCGAGACGCCCTGCAAGAGGGGCTGTCGATCTCCTCGGCGATCTCCCGCGCGCGGGAGGGACTCGTCGCTGACACGAACTCGCTGCTCGGCGCGCTCGTCTCCTATGAGCGGGAGCGAGCCGATGGTGCGATCGAGGCGGCGCTGGCGCTGCGATCGGTCGACCGCTCGGTCGAAGAGGTCCTGCTGCCGACGCTCGACGAGATCTCACGGCGCTACGGGACCGAATCGGCCGCCTGGGCGTTCGCGGCACAGTGGGGCTCGGACTGGCTGCGTCGCGCCAAGCGGCTCGCGCCGCCGCCGGTGCGGTCGATCTCGATCGTCGTCGGTGACGCGTCGCGCGACGAGCTCGACCCAGACGCGCCGTATCTGCGTGCGTTCGAGTTGCTCTGCATTCGGGCGGGGATCGAGGTGCTCAGCCTCTCGGCCCGAGGCGTCGCCGGGATCGGCGACGCGGTCGCGGTGCACCGCCCCAACCTGGTCGTCGTGGCGGGCGGCTATCTCGACGACGACACGGTGGCGCGCTGGGCTTACGCGATCAGGCTGGCGGTCGGTCCGACGCCGGTGGCGCTCTACCGACGTGGTCCACAGCGCGCCCGCGTCCGCACGACTGCAACAAATGTCTTGCCCGCCGCCGCCTCGGAAGCGCAGCGGCGCCTGCTCGAGTTGATCGAGACCGAGCAGGAAGAGGCCGCACACCGGGCCTCTGCAGCTCGCCACACAGGCGGGATAAACCCGGACGCACGGACGCGGACGGCGTAACGACCCAAACACGTCGAAAGGGACTTCGATGAGTTCAAGTAGAACCACAGGGCGACCAGCACTCGCCCTCGTACGGCCGTTGGCCCCGGAGGCGCCGGAGGTCAGGTTCTGCGGCCATTGCGGCATCAGACCAAAGCCCGGCGAGATCAGCCCTACGCGGGTGTGCGCCGAGTGCGGCCTGGGCCTGCTCCTCCAGTGCGCCGAGAACGTCGCGCCCAAGCCCGGTGATCCGTTTCTCGTGCTCGATCACACGCTGTCGGTGTGCGCGGTGTCCGCCGCCGCCGAGCGGCTGCTCGCCACACGGGAGATCGACGCCGTCAACGTGCCGGTCGCAAGCCTGCTGGTTCCGGCCGAGGCCGAGGGCAACGGGGGCGCCGGCCTCGCTGCGGCGATCATCTGGGCGGCGCGGGGCGACGGTGGGGTCACCCGGACGGTCGTCCGCCCCGCCAACACGTTCGGCGTTCGCCTGAACGCTCGTATCGCCGGCTGCGGGCCGCCGCGCGCGGCGCTGCTCGTGTTCGAGTAGCCCGGCGGAATTCCGACCGCCCGCCTCCGAATCGGCGCGTAAACCCGCAGGTAGCGCTGTAATTCCCTGCGCATGCATCAAATCGCCCAAAGTGCACATCGCGTTGCGACGGTTGCATTGGCGGCCAAACCGGTTGATAACTCCTCAGGTGAGTGGAATCCGCACTAATGCTGCGGCCGAGATGCTCGGCATCAGCACATCGACCCTTCGCACCTGGGAACGCCGCTACGGCTTCCCCCGCCCGGTGCGTTCACCTGGCGGTCACCGTCACTACGCGCTCGCCGAGATCGAGGCGCTGCGCATGACGCTGGCCGAGACCCACAACGTCTCCTCTGCGGTGGCACTCGCGCGCGAGCGCGGCGAGGGACCGTCGTCCCCCGCGCGCCTCGCGAACGCGTACGCGGCCTTCGACGAGGACAAGGCCAATCGGATGCTGGAGGAGAGCCTGACCCTGCGCTCGATCGAGCGGACCATCGAGGACGTCCTGCTCGACGCGATCGCCACGCATGACGACCCCAACGTCACGACCGCCGAGTACGAGTTCGCCTGGCGCCACGCCACCGGATGGCTGTCCGCGGTCAAGCGGCTGGCGCCGCCGGCCACGCGCCCGGAGGGGGTGCTCGTGTTCGACGGCTCGATGACGTTCGACATCGACGCGTTGCACGCCCAGGCGCTCGAGCTGCTGCTCAGGCGCAGCGGCCTTCGCACGCTGGCGCTGAGCCCGGCGATCGACACCAGCCGTCTGTCGCGCGCGCTGCGCGTGCTCGAGCCGCGCGCAGTGGTGTTGACCGGCCGGCGGGCATCATTGGATGCGATCGGCCGGCTCGTCTACGCGGTTCGGGGCGCGATCGACGACGTCGCCGTGTTCGACTTCCGCGGCGCGGTCCCGGACTCGGGTGCGAGTACCGTGTCCCGCTTGGGCGACCGCCCGCTCAAGGCCCGCGACGCGATTATCGCGAACCTCGACGCACGTTCGTGGGGCAGGGTGCCCGCCACGCGTAGCCGGGTGAAGGCGGCGCCCGGGATGCCGCGCGCGAGCGGCCCGAGGACGAGCATCCCGAGGGCGAGCGCCGAGATGGAGCGCGTGGCCGCCGCGGCACAAGCCGGGCGCTGAGCCACAGACGCGCGCGCCGCACGAGCGGCGAGACGCGCCGCGCACGGGCGGCGAGAGTCGGCACCTACAATCGGCGCCGATGGCTGATCCCAACGTCAGCAGCGAGCCGCGCCGAGAGTCACCCCACCGTCCGGTCGACCCGCGTGCGTCGTTTCCCGAGCTCGAGGAGCGCGTGCTCGCCCGCTGGGGCGAGCGCGACGTGTTCGCGGAGTCGCTGCGCCGGCGCGCGGGTGCGCCTGCGTGGGGCTTCTACGAAGGCCCGCCGACCGCCAATGGCCCGCCGGGGACGCACCACGTGCTGTCGCGCGTGTTCAAGGACATCTTCCCGCGCTACCGGACGATGTGCGGCCACTACGTCGAGCGCAAGGGCGGCTGGGACTGTCACGGCCTGCCCGTCGAGCTGGCGGTCGAGGCCGAGATCGGCTCCACTTCGAAGGAGGACATCGAGCGCTTCGGCATCGCGAGGTTCAACGCTCGCTGCCGCGAGATGGTCCTCAGCCATGTCGAGGACTGGAACCGGCTGACCGAGCGGATCGGATTCTGGATCGACCTCGATGACGCCTACCGCACGCTCGACCACGACTACGTCGAGTCGGTGTGGTGGGCCCTGCAGCAGATCCACGAGCGCGGGCTGCTCTACGAGAAGCTCAAGGTGGTGCCGTACTGCCCGCGGTGCGGGACGGCGCTGTCCAGCCACGAGCTCGGGCAGCCGGACGTCTACCGGGACGTGATCGACCCGTCGGTCTACGTCCGCTTCCCAGTAACCGAGTCCCATGGCGCCGTGCGCGCCGGCGACGAGCTGTTGATCTGGACGACGACGCCGTGGACGCTCGTGTCCAACGCCGCGGTCGCGGTCGACCCCGATCTCACCTATGTCCGTGCGACAGTCGACGGCGGCCCCGTGGAGATCGTGGCCGAGGCGCTGGTCGAGCGCGTACTCGGCGACGGCGCGAAGATCCTCGATCGTTTCCCCGGCTCGGCACTCGAGGGCGTTGCCTACCAGCCGCCGTTTGACTTCATCGGTGCCAGCGCGTACGGCGAGCGCGGACACACCGTGCTACTGGGCGACTTCGTCACCGCCAACGACGGCACGGGTCTGGTGCACACGGCGATCGCGTTCGGCGAGGAGGACTTCCGTCTCGGCGAGCAGTACGGCCTGAACGTGATCAATCCGGTGCGGCCGGACGGAACCTACGACGAGCGCATCGGGCCCTACGCAGGCCGCTACGTCAAGGACGCCGATCCCGACCTGATTGAGGATCTCCGGGCGCGGGGCAGGCTGCTGCGCGCGGAGGAGTTCGAGCACTCCTATCCGCACTGTTGGCGCTGCCACACGCCGCTGATCTACTACGCCAAGCCGTCCTGGTACATCGCGACCAGCCAGATCAAGGACCGCCTGCTCGCGGCCAACGAGACCGTCACCTGGTACCCCGACCACGTCAAGCACGGTCGCTTCGGAAAATGGCTGGAGGGCAACGTCGACTGGGCGCTGTCGCGCGAGCGCTATTGGGGAACGCCGCTGCCCGTGTGGCGGTGCGGCGACGAGCACGTGGAGGTGATCGGCTCGTTTGCGCAACTGCGGGACCTGTCGGGGGTCGAGCTCACCGACCCGCATCGCCCGTTCGTCGACGAGGTCACGTTCCCATGCCCGCAATGCGGGCAGACGATGAGCCGCGTCGAAGAGGTGATCGACGTCTGGTTTGACTCGGGCTCGATGCCGTTTGCCCAGTACCACGCGCCGCACGCGGGCACCGAGCACTTCGAGGAGCGGTTTCCGGCCGACTTCGTGTGCGAGGCGCTGGACCAGACACGCGGCTGGTTCTACTCCCTGATTGCCGTCTCGTCGCTGCTGTTCGACCAGTCCCCGTATCGCAACGTGGTCTGCCTCGGCCTGATCCTCGACGAGGATGGCCGCAAGATGTCCAAGTCGCTGGGCAACACGGTGGAGCCGTGGGACGTGATCGACCGGTTCGGCGCCGACGCCTTGCGGTGGTACCTGTTCACGTCCAAGCAGCCGTGGGACGGCTACCGCTTCTCGCTGGAGACGATCGGCGAGGCGCTGAGGCAGTTCCTGCTCCAGCTGTGGAACACCTACGGGTTCTACGTGCTGTATGCAAACGCCAACCAGCTAGCGCCCGTTGCGCTTGACGACGTCGAGCTGATCGAGCTCGATCGATGGGCGCTGTCACGCTGCAGCGCGACGGTCGAGATCGTGCGCGAGCGCATGGACGACTTCGACGCGACCGTTGCGGGCCGCGCGATCGCCACGTTCGTCGACGAGATCTCGAACTGGTACGTGCGCCGCTCGCGCCGGCGCTTCTGGGACGGGGATCCCGCCGCGTTCGCGACGCTGCGCGAATGCCTGCTGACCGTCGCCAAGCTGCTCGCGCCGTTCTGCCCGTTCGTCGCGGACGAGATCTACGACAACCTCGACGGCTCGGAGCCCAGCGTTCATCTCTGTGATTTCCCGGTCGCCGGCGAGCGCGACCAGGAGCTCGAGCGCGTGATGGACGTGGCCCGCGAGGCGGTCAGACTGGGGCTCGCGGCGCGCGGCCAGGCCAAGCTCAAGGTGCGCCAGCCGCTGCACGAGGCGGTGGTCGTGGCCACGGGGTTCGAACGCGACGCGATCGAGCGCACGGCGGAGGTGATCCGCGATGAGCTCAACGTCCGCGAGCTTCGGTTCGTGTCAGAGGTCGACGAGCTCGGCCGGGTCGAGATCAAGCCCAACTACCGGACGCTTGGACCGAGGTTCGGAAAGCAGATGCCGCTGGTGGCGGCGGCCGTCGCCGGGCTCGACGCGGCGCGAGCCAGCGCGCGACTCAGAGACGGCGAGCGCGTGGCGATCACGATCGGCGGCCAGGACTACGAGCTTTCCGCCGAGGACCTGCTAGTCGCAATGCAGCCGCTGGAGGGCTACCAGGTCGAGCGCGAGGGCTCCCACGCCGTCGCGCTGGAGCTCGAGGTCGACGACGACCTGCGCAGCGAGGGATGGGCGCGCGAGGTCGTCCACGCGGTCCAGGCAGCGCGGCGCGACGCGGGCCTCGAGGTCACCGACCGGATTGCGCTGACGCTCGACGGCGACGCGGCGCTGATCGACGCCGCCCGGGAGCGCGAGGCATACATCGCGCAGGAGACGCTCGCGGTCCGGGTCAACTACGAGTCACTCGACGGCGCCGACGACCCGGTGCGGATCGACGGCCGTGAGCTTAGGGTCGCGGTCGCGCTGGCCTGACGCCGCGCGGCCCGCAAGCAGCAGCGGCGCTACGCGAGAGCCGGCTCGAGCTCGGCCTCGAGCTTGCGCTTCGGGTAGGCGCCGATCACGGTCTTGGCGGGCTGCCCGTTGCGGAACAGGATCAGCGTCGGGATCGACATCACGTTGAAATTGATTGCCGTCTGCTGATTCTCGTCGATGTTGAGCTTGACGACCTTCAGCTGGTCGGCACGCTCCTGAGCGATCTCCTCGACCACGGGAGCGACCATGCGGCAGGGCCCACACCACGGCGCCCAGAAGTCGACCAGCACGGGGACCTCGGACTCGAGGACCTCTGCCTCGAAGTTGTTGTCGGTGACTTCGGCGACGTTGCCAGCCATTTGAGCTCCTTGGGGGGTGTTCGTGACCGTTACTTCAAAAAGTATAGCGCGGTGTCGGGAGTGTGCAGAATAGTCTGATGAGAAGACGTCCCCGCCGCGATGACTGATTCTGCCGAGATACCGACGCCCGCGGCGCCCGCGGCCGATCCTACGAACAGCGAGATCGCCGCGGCGCTCGACGAGCTGGGCGACCTCTACGAGCTCGACGGGGCGGTGATCCATCGGATCGTCGCGTACCGCAACGCGGCCAAGGCGGTGCGCGACGCGTCCGTCTCGATCAGCGCGCTCGCTCGCGAGGGCCGCGCGACCCAGCTGCCCGGGATCGGCGCGATCATCCAGGAGAAGGTCATCTCGCTCGCCGAGACCGGCGAGATCCCCGCGCTCGTCAAGCTGCGCGCCAAGTTCCCGCCGGGGCTGATCGAGATGACGCGTCTGCCGGGACTGGGGCCCAAGCGCGCCCGGCGCCTGTTCGAGGAGCTCGGGATCGATTCGCTGGACTCGCTGCGCGAGGCGGCGCAGGAGCAGCGCATCCGCTCGCTCAAGGGGTTTGGGCCCAAGGCCGAGGCGTCGATCCTCGCCGGACTGGAGGCAGTCGGGGCCGGTGAGCGGCAGACCAGATTCGTGCTCAGCCGGGCGCTGGCGATCGCCGACCCGCTGGTCGCCGCGCTGCGCGAGCACCCGGCATCCGAGCAGGTGCAGCTGGCGGGCTCGGCGCGGCGGCTGACCGACAGCGTCAAGGACCTCGACGTGATCGCGACCGCGCACGACCCGCTGGCCCTGTCGCAGGCGGCTACCGAACTCGAGCTCGTGGAACAGGCGGGCACCCCCGGCGAGGCAGGGGTCCGGCTGCGGACGCACACCGGAATCCAGGTCGACCTGCGGATCGTGGCGCCCGATCAGTTCGGCAACCTGCTCCAGCACTTCACCGGCTCAAAGCAGCACAACATGGCGCTTCGCGACGCGGCGGTGCGCAAGGGGCTGCACGTCTCGGAGTACGGCGTGCTCGACGACAGCACCGGCGAGACGCATCGGTGCGCCACCGAAGCCGAGGTGTACGGGCTGCTCGGGTTGCAGTACATCGAGCCCGAGCTGCGCGAGAACCGTGGCGAGCTCGAGGCGGCAGCGAACGGAACGCTGCCTGACCTGATCGAGCTCGGCGACCTCAGCGGTGACCTGCACTGCCACACGACGGCTTCGGACGGAACGGCCTCGATCGAGGAGATGGCGGTGGCGGCGCGTGACGCCGGCTATCAGTACCTCGCGATCACCGACCACTCGGCGAGCTTCGGGTTCGGCGATGACCTCTCACCCGAGCGGTTGCGCGCCCACATCGCGCAGATCCGCGCCACCTCGGTGGACGGGATCGGGCTGCTCGCCGGCTCGGAGGTGAACATCCTCCCCGACGGCTCGCTGGACTATGACGACGAGATCCTGGCCGAGCTCGACTGGGTGATCGCCAGCGTCCACTCCTCGTTTCGGATGGACGCGGATTCGATGACCCGGAGGATCATCAGCGCCATGGAGAACCCGCTGGTCGACGCGATCGGCCACCTCACAGGGCGCAAGATCGAACGCCGCGACCCGTACGCGCTTGACGCCGAGCGCGTGATCGAGGCGGCCGTCAAGACCGGCACGATGCTCGAGATCAACGCGAGTCCTGATCGCCGCGACCTCAACGAGGTAAATGCGCGGGCGGCCGCCGCCGCGGGCGTGCCGATCCTGATCAACTGCGACGCGCATCGGGTGGGGGGCTTCGAGGTTGCTCGCTACGGGGTCGCGACCGCCCGGCGCGCGTGGCTAACCGCCGGCGACGTCGCCAACACCGGCCCCTGGGCCGACGTCGCCTCGCTGCGGCCGCGCAATCGCTTGTCCCGATGACCCGCCGGCGAGCCGCAGGCGTCGCGATCGCTTCGCTGGCAGCGGCGGCAGGAGGCTGCGGGGGAAGCTCGTCACATCCTGCGAGCCCAGAGGGATTCAAGAACGCGGCCCCGGCAAAGATGACGATCAGCAGTCCGGCGTTTTCCTCGGGACAGCCGATCCCGCGCGTCTACACCTGCGACGGCCGCGGGATCTCGCCGCCGCTGCACTGGTCCGGTGCGCCGGACGGGACGCGCAGTCTGGTGCTGGTGATGCGCGACATTGACGCCCCCGGCGGGAACTTCATCCACTGGGCGGTGGCCCGGATCCCGCCCGGCACCGATGCGGTGGCGCCCGGGCACGCGCCCCGGGACGGCGTCCAAGGGGCAAACAGCGGGGGTGGTGTCGGCTATACGCCGCCGTGTCCGCCACACGGCGACCGGCCGCACCGGTACCTGATCACGATCATCGCGCTCGCACGCCGAACCACCTCCGGGACAAGCACCAGCGCCGCAGGGCTATCGGGGACGGGCCTTGCCAGCGGAACGCTTGTCGGAACCTACGCGCGCCCCTGATCTGGACCCGGGCTTCTGACCGCCCCGGCGTTGCGGCGGCGGCGCGGTCGGCCGGGTTCCTCGTCGCCGCGGATGAAAGCGGGGAAACCAGGACGGCGCTGACCACTCGCGCTGGATCGCCACAAACCACACCAGTCCGATGATGCAGAGCAGCCCCGCGACGAAGAAGTTCAGTCGCAGGCCCAAGATGTGATTGGAGTAGTCGACGCGCAGCGTCTCCTCGAAGATCCGAAAGCCCGAGTAGCCGGCGACGTACAGCGCGAACAGACCGGGGGGGCGGATCCGGCGGTGGTGCCCGAGCCACACCAGGAACGCGGCCAGCGACAGGTTCCAGACGATCTCGTAGAGGAACGTGGGGTGAAACGTGGCGTACTGCGTGTACCCGGGGGGCCGGTGTGCGAGATCGATCTTCAGGCCCCACGGCAGTGTGGTCGGCTTGCCGAACAGCTCCTGGTTGAAGTAGTTGCCGATCCTTCCGAACGACTGCGCGACCAGCAGCGACGGCGCGGCCGCATCCATGAAGCGCCGCACGTCGTACGGGTCCAGCCGGCGGTAGAGCACGGTCAACCCGGCAGCGACGCCGGCGGCGATCCCACCCCAGATCCCCAGTCCGCCCTTCCAGATCGCAAACGGCCCCCACCAGTGGTCGGGGATCTGGCTGGGGGTGGTGATCAGGAAGTAGATCCGGCCGCCGATCAGGCCAGCCGGGAACCCCCACATCGCGACCTCGTAGACCAGCTCCGGATCCTCACCGGCCGCCCGCCAGCGCCGGCGCGTGATCAGCACCGCGGCGAGCACGGCCAGCACGTACATCAGCCCGTACACGTGGACGTCGAGCGGGCCGAGGTGGAAGCCGCTCTGCGAAGGGCTGGGGATGAAGGCAGGCGTCACTGCGACATCCATGTTGTCAGCAATCTGGGCAGTACCTCCTGGGCCACGGTTCGATCGACCACCTGTCGGGAGAACGGCGCGACCAGCTCGGCGGCGCGCTGCGCGTACAGCGGCACCGGGTGATCGAGCGCCGCGCGCAGAGCCGGCGCCAGATCGTCGGCCACGAGCCGCGGATCGAGTTCCCTTGCAATGTCGAGAGCGGGATACGGGCCTGGCGACGGCGTGGTCACCAGCATGCACCCGTCCGCGAGCGCTTCGAGCGGAGCAATGCCGTAGTCCTCGCGAACAGGCGCCGCCACGAACACCCGGGCCCGCCGCAAGAGCGCCCGGTAGTCCTCCGGCGCCATGCGCCCGGCGATCTTCACGCCCTCGACGTCCACAACCCGGTCGGTCCCTTCGACGACTAGCGTCTCGTTGCCACGCCGGGCCCGCGACCAGGCCTCGAGCACGTAGTCCAGGCGCTTCTTCTCCGGGTTGCTGGCGTATGCCACGACGTCGACGTCACGACTCGGCGCCGCGGGTCCGGAGCTCTCGACTGGGACGGGCACCACGACGACGTCATCGCGTGCGTCGGCAGGATCGAGCGGGGCGAGCGCGCGGTTGCTCATCGCGAGCACCATCGGCGCCTCGCGCAGCCGCCGGAGCTCGACGGTGCGCTGCCACACACCGTGGCGCCCAGGCCGGTTCTCCGCTGCAATCGAGTCGAGCCACACCGCGCCCGGCTTCGGCCACAGCAGCGCCGCCGTCATCGAGCAGTAGATGATCGCCGCCGGATCGTGCTCGGCGATGGCGTTCACGGTGGCGTGCCGCGCCGCGCGCGCCTCGACGAAGTCCGTCAGCGCGAACGTTCGCACGCGCGGCAGCTCTCCCGTCCGCACGATCGCGACCTTCGCGCCCGCTCGTGAGAGCGACGCGACCAGCTCCTTGGCCGCAACTCGCCAGCCAGTCGTGCTGCCGATCGACACGACGAGGACGTCGGTGCGCGCCATGCTTGCAGCCCAGCGACCAGTCAGGCCCGGGGGCGTACTCGTCGCGAGCGGCCCGGTGCACCGTTGAGCTCGAACAGGTTTGACCTGAAGCCGGGGGTGCGCACCAGCCTGATGGGCTTCAGCGGCGAGGTCCGCTCGACGTAGAAGCGGGCGCCGTCACGCTCCTCGATCGCGGTCACCGCGGAGGACTGCCGCCTCCACGCAAGCGCCCATATCACCGCAAAGCCCGCCGCGACCGCGGGCACCTGCGGCCACACGAATGCGAGCGCGCCGGCGCCGATGGTGGACAACAGCAGAGGCCACAGGCGGTTGACCAGCGTGCGGCCGGGATTGACCTCCGGCAGCGTCGTCTGCATGCGGGCAGTGGCCAACAGCGATGCGATCGGCGACGATGTCTCGGCACGGCGGCCAAGCCAGATCCCGATGATCCCGGCCACCACCCACCAGCCCGCGACGACCGGGACGATCAGCGAGTCGCCGTGGGTGGCAGCGCCGGCGAGCGTCGCGGCGGCCAGCGCGCTGGCAGCGCCGGCGCTCAGCAAGACCGTCATCCTCAGGAAGTCGGTGAACCTCACGGTAAGTCGGAGACGAGCAGCGCCAGCAGCTGCTGCACTCCCTCGGTGCCGTCGACGACCACGTCCGCCTGCTCTGTGATTTGCGTGGGCCCCTCGTCGGATCTAACCCCCACCCGGATGGCGTGGGACACCTTGCCTTCCTGCTTGAGCTGGGCGAGTGCGCGGAAGGCGTCGATGTCTGTGGTGTCGTCGCCGACGTACATGACCACGTCCACGTCGGCCCCCTCCAGGAAGGAGATGATTCCGGCGCCTTTGTCCATCCTCACCGGAGGCCTGACCTCGAGCACCTTGCGTCCCCAGTGCGTGCGCAGGCCAGCCGCCTCCGCCTTGGACGCGAGCGCGTCGATCGCCGCGCGGGCCGCCTCCTCGTCCGGTGCTCCTCGCCAGTGAAACGCGACGATCGCGCCCTTGTCCTCGAGCCGGACCCGCCTGCGCCGCAGGTCCGAGGTGTCAGCCTCGCGCCCGAACTCATGGATCCGACGGACCCAGTCCTCGATGCCCGGATCCAGCACCGACTCGGTCCACCCGGCTCGCAGCAGCTCGGTCCCGTGCGAGCCCAGATACGAGATCGTCCCGATCGAAACCATCGCCCGGGCTTCCGATGCCCGCCGCCCGCTGACGCACGCCACCATCCGGTAGCGGCGGGCCACCTCGATCAGCAGCTGCCGCGTCCCTTCGGGGACGTGCGCGTCGGAGGCGTGCTCGACGATCGGGGCGAGCGTGCCGTCGATGTCGAGCAGCACTGCACCGTGCTGTGGATTCTCCTTCAGCGGGGCAACCGCGTCGGGCAGGGGCGCGGACGACACGTCACTAGTATGGCGGGCATGAGTGAGTCCAAGCAGGGCGACGGCTACGCGGTCTCGAGCCTTGATGCGATGGGCGAGGGCTACGGCTTTCGCAAGATCCGCCAAGAGGTCGGCGTTACCGCATTCGGGATGAACGCGCTCGTGCTGCCGGCCGGGTACGAGGGCGGGACGCATTACCACGAGCGGCAGGAGGAGACCTACTTCGTGCACCAGGGAGAGGTCGAGTTCCGGTTCGGCGACGACTCGAAGCACCGGCTCGGACCAGGCGGCGTGGTGCGGGTGGACCCCAGCACGCACCGCAGCGTGCGCAACGTCGGCGACACCGACGCGATCCTGGTGGTGGCCGGCGGCAAGGATGGATACGTCGGGCGCGACGGGCAGGCTGTAGGCCGGTCCGGCGGGGATGGCCCGCCCGGAGCAGCCTGAGCCGTTGACGTCCACACCAGTTCTGCTGCTGCACGGGCAACCGGGCGGCGCGCGGGAGTGGGCGCCCGTTCAAGCCCTGCTTAGCGGGACCAGCACGATCGCGATCGACCGGCCGGGCTGGGACGGATCGAGTCGTCCCACCGACCTGACCGGCAACGCGATCGCCGCGCGCGAGGCACTTGACCGCGCCGGGATCGAGCGGGCAACGATCGTCGGCCACAGCCTCGGCGCGGCCGTAGCGGTCGTGCTGGCGCTATTGCATCCGGAGCGAGTCGCTGCCCTCGTGCTCGTCTCCCCGTCAGCGAACACCGACTCCCTCTACCGGCTGGATCTGTTGCTGGCACAACCGGTGCTCGGGTACGTGGCGGGCGCCGGAGCTCTGGTCACAGCCGGACTGCTGCTCGCCGCGCCGGCGGTACGAACGCGCGTGGCATCCCGCATGTGGCTCGACGAGCGTTACCTGCGGGGCGTCGGACGGTCGCTGCTGGCGCCCGCGACCTGGCGAGCGTTCGCCTCAGACCAGCAAGCGCTGGTGTCTGCGCTGCCCGCGCTCGAAGGGCGATTGGGCGAGATCAGCGCTCCGACGACGATCGTCGCCGGCAGCGAGGACCGGGTGGTTCCGCTCTCCGCCGCGCGGCTGCTCGCCACCCAGATCCGCGACGCTGAGCTCGTGGTGATCGAGCGCGCCGCGCACCTGCTGCCCCAGCAGCACCCCGATCGCGTCGCCGCGGTGATCGCCGCGGCCACCGCGACGATCTAGCTCTCGCCGGGCTGGGGCTCGGGCACCGCCGGTGTTGCGGGCTCGTCGGGTCCCGGAACCGTGGCCGGCTCTTCGGGGTCGGCCGGCGTACCAGGATCCGGGTCGATCGGGGTGATCGGCGAGTCCGGGACGACCGGGGTTACGGGCTCGGTCGGCTGTGGGACCTCCATGACGCTGCCTGCGATCGCTGCGCAATCAGGGTGCATGCGAGTCGCCTACCCGGAGCGCGGCAGGTTCTACCGACCGCGCGCGCGTACCAGCCGGCGGCCGCGAGCCGGCAGCTCGGCGATCAGCGAGCGGGTCTCAGACAGACCCGCCCGTAGCTCCGTGTCCCCCACCTCAACGGGCATCATCGAGTCCTGCAGCTCCGCGATCGCATGGTCGGCTTGCTCCATCGCGTCGACGGCGCGGTCTAGATAGACGCGCGGGTCGCCCGAGTGGGTGCCCGGGGAACGATCCTCAAAGCTGCGCTCCGGCTGCCGGTAGCGCTTGGCGAACTCCGAATGCGTGCGCTTAGCACGTCCGTACGCGGCCTGGAGCGGCTTGAAGATCTCCTCCTCGAGCACGTCGGCGGCGCGCTCGTCAAGCTCGTCGTACGCCGCGCCGACGCACGCCAGCGCGAAAGCGAGCTGATCGATCGCCACCGCGAGATCGTCCAGCAGCTGGCCGCGCGCTTCGTCGGCTGAGTAGGCCACCCCTGGAGAGTGTCAGACCCGGCCGGTGTCGCGCATGTACGCCCAGCCCGCGAATGCCACCAGCACGACGGTCCATCCGAGCACCACGGCCCAGCCCATCACTCCCCACGGATGTCCGTCGATCGAGACGCGGCCGGCCTGGACCAGCCAGTAGGACGGCAGGAGCTGTCCGAAGTCGTGCAAAAAGCCGCTGGTGATCGGAAACCAGGTGCCGCTCACCAGCGCGAGCAGCGACACGGTCCCGCCGATCGCCGGGCCGACGGAGTCGACGGTCAGCAGGTGACCGAGCCCGATGCCGAGCGCCGCGAACGGCAGCAGCGCCACCGCGATCAGCAGAGTTGTCCGGACCCATTCTCCCGCCGAGAGGCTCACCCCGAGCGCGATACCCGCCGCGTACAGCAGGCCGAGGCTGACCGCCGCCATGGTGTAGCCGGTCATCACCTTCGCGCGCAGGTACGCGCGTGGCGACAGCGGGGTGATCCGGAGCTGGCGAGTCCAGCCGGCCTCGCGCTCGCCGGCGATGCGGCCGCCGAGCGACACCATCGACATCATCGTCCCGAACGACGCCAGCGAGACCATGTAGTACAGCGGCGCGGTAACGCCGCTGCCCGCGAAGTCCCGCATATGCCGGTTGGGGACCGCGATGATGAAGTACAGGACCAGCGGAAACCCGAAGCCGAAGAACATCAGACGGCGCTCGCGGACCGTGCGCAACAGCTCATAGCGCGTGTACGTCGCAGACGTCATCGCGCGCTCGATGCCTCCGCGCCCACCGCCGAAAGCTCGTCATCGGGCTCGCCGGTGAGGCGCACGAACGCGTCCTCCAGTCCGGCTCCCGTGATCTCGATGTCGCGGGCGGCGGGATATCGGGTCAGTACCTCGCGGATCGCCTGATCGGAATCCGCGCACACCAGGATCACCGCGTCGCCGTGACGCTCGGCCGAATTCACGCCCGCGATCGCCGCCAGCTCGTCGATCGCCACATCGGGAAGCGTCGCGCGGATCGTGCGGGTGCCGACGCGGCCCTTGATCTCGGTGGTTGGGCCGTCGGCGACGACCCGGCCGTGAGCCATCAGCACCGCGCGGTCGGCGTTGGTGTCGGCCTCGTCGAGGTAGTGGGTCGCGAACATCACGGTCTTCCCGCGCGAGGCGAATCCGCGCATCGCGACCCAGAACGCACGACGGCCTTCGACGTCCATCGCAACCGTCGGCTCGTCGAGGATCAGAAGATCGGGATTGCTGACGACGGCGACCGCGAAGCGGGCGCGTTGCGTCTGGCCGCCCGAGAGCTTCTCGGTGCGCTGTTCGGCGGCGTCTTCGAGCCCGGCGAGCTCGAGCACCTCGCCGATGTCGAGCGGGTCCGGGTAAAGCGACGCGACCATCGACACCAGCTCGTGGACCGACAGCCCGCGGATCAGCGCGCCGGTTTGCAGCATTCCGCCAACCAGCCCCGCCTTGACCGCCTCCGACGGAGCTAGGCCGAACACCGACACGTGACCCGCGTCGGGACGGGCGAGCCCCAGGATCATGTCGATGGTGGTCGACTTGCCGGCGCCGTTTGGCCCGAGCAGGGCAACCGTCTCGCCGCGCGAGATCGTCACGTCGATGCCGCGCACGGCGCGGACGGGACCGGATGGCCCCCGCCACGACTTAACCAGCCCCTCGAGCCGGATCGCCTGCACGTCCCCTGTCATCTCACCGTCCAGGTTAGTGACGACCGATCACAGTGGCATGGCCGCTGTCACCGGACATAACGAACGCGAGCTGTCGATCGTCGATCACGCCGACCTGAAATGATCGCGCGATGAGGGCTGCCCTGATGCGCGAGTACCACCGGCCGCTGGAGCTGGTCGAGTATCCGACCCCCGAGGTGAGCCGGCCCGATGAGGTGCTGGTGAGGATCGGCGGCGCCGGCGTATGCGCCACCGACGTGCATGCGATCGAGGGGCTGATGGAGCCGGCCGGAGTGTCGCTCCCGCTCGTGCTCGGACACGAGAACGCGGGGTGGGTGGAGCAGGTCGGTGACCTGGTAACCACGGTCGCGCCGGGCGACGCGGTGATCCTGTATCCGCCGTTCAGCTGCGGCCTGTGCGTGCAGTGCCGGCGCGGCAACGACATGCACTGTGCGCACCACGAGTTCACCGGGCTGTCGCTCGATGGCGGATTCTCGGAGTACGTGCTCGTGCGCGAGCGCTCGGTGATCAAGCTTCCGGAGGGGCTGGCGCCGGACGATGTGGCGCCGCACGCCGACGCCGGCCTGACCGCCTACCACGCTGTCGCCAAGGTCGCGCATCTGATGCCGCCCGGGTCGACCACAGTCATCATGGGTATCGGCGGTGTCGGGCACATCGCCGTACAGCTCGCGCGCGAGCTCGGCTCGGGAAGGGTGGTGGCGATCGACACGCAGCCCGAGCGCCTCTCGCTCGCCCACGAGCTCGGCGCTGACGAGGGCCTCTGGGCGGGGGCGGGCGGAGACACAGTCGTCGGGGGCGTGCGCGAGCTGACCGACGGCCACGGCGCGGACCTGGTGATCGACTTCGTCGGAACCGACGACACCCACCGCGACTCGCTGGCGATGCTCGCCCGCGGCGGGACCTATTCGGTGGTCGGATACGGCGGCACCGTCTCGGCCCCCTCAAACGCCCTCGTCGGCCAAGAGCAAACAGTCATCGCCAACCTGGTGGGCAGCTGGAACGACCTGTACGAGCTGATCCAGCTGCACGCGGCGGGGCGCCTCACGTTGCGCGTTCAGAAGCACCCGCTCGATGCCGTCAACGATGTGCTCGACAGCCTGCGCGCCGGGGAGATCCTCGGTCGCGCCGTGCTTGTGCCCTGACCGCAGCGTCCGTCAGCTGATCACGCGCCGGCCCCAGGCGAACTGATCGCCTAGCCAGCTGCCCTGCAGCGGCAGGACGTACACGCCCTGGTCTGAGGAGTGGATCACCCAGTTATCGCCGAGGTAGATCCCCTCGTGGATCACGTTGGCCTCGGTGGCGGTGCTGTTGAACTTCGCGCTACCGAAGAACAGCAGGTCGCCGGGGCGAAGCTGGCTGGCGCGCAGCCGCTGGCTGCGAGGGATCTCGCCCGCCTGCTGGGCGGCCGTGCGCCCGCGGATCGAGCGGCCCCATGGCAGGCCGGAGACCTTGAACACGCGCCACACGAAGCCCGAGCAGTCAAAGCCTCCGTGGGCGAGCCCGTCGGATGTGTCGTCGGTCGTGCCGCCCCACACGTACGGGTAGCCGATCCTCGAGACCGCGATCGTCAGCGCCTGGCGCTGGCTGGAGCTCATCGACGGGAGCTCGAAGCCCATCAGTGTGTCGCGCGCGTAGGAGACGTTCCAGTCACCGAACGCGGCGATCTGGGCCAGCGACCAGGCGGCCTCGGCACGCGTGATCGCGTCGCTGGGGAAGAGCTCGAGCTGGTCGGTCCCCGCCGGGTGGTTGTAACGCAGGCCGAGGAACCGGGCGACGACCTCGGTGCCGAAGTACGACGGGGGCGCAAGCCCGGCACCAGCCGCGGTGGCCTGCACGTGCGACGCAACATCGCTGAGGCCAAGCTGCTGCACGAGCATCTTGTCGAAGGTCACCACCGACACCGGGCTGCGCGTGGCGGCCGCGGCGCGCGCCTGCGGCTGCCCGGTCTGGCGCGCGAGGCGCACACTGAGCGCCGATATCGCCGAGTTCGCCTGGGACGCGCTAAGAGTGCTGCCTCCCTGAAACGAACTGCCGAGGTTCGACATCAGGCCGGCCTTGACGACCTGGCGCTGCTGGGCGGAGTCCCAGTTGGAGAGGGTGACCGTGGCGAGGGCACGCCCCGGTGCAAGAGCGCAGCAGGCAATTGCGGCCGCGGCGACTAGTGAGCGGGCGCCGAGGCGCGCTGAGACGTATGGCATTACCCGTCTATCGACTCGACCTCCGGATTCCTACAACCGGTTGCCAGTCGACGGACGCCTTGCAAGCCGGATTGCGGCCGGCCGTGGTCAGATCGACGGCGGGTTCGGGTCCGGCGGCAGCGGCGAGGGACCCGGCGTGGGCGTCGGGGGCTGCGGATCCGGCGGCGCGGGCCCCGGAGGCGTGGGCGGCGTCGGTGTCGGCTGCGGATTGCCTGCGGATGGCACTGTCCTCCCTTCTTCCCAGGATCGGAGCGACGTATGCTCCGATCCGTGGGCGACCTCGACTCCAAGACGTTCCTGATCACGGGAGCCAACACGGGCATCGGCCGTGCCACGGCGACCTCGCTCGCCGCGCGCGGCGCGCGGGTGTTCTTCGCGGGCCGCTCCGAAGCCAACACGCGGCCGGTGATGGACGAGATCGCGTCGCAGACGGGCAACGACCGGCTCGAGTTCCTGGCGCTCGACCTCGGCAATCTGGACTCGGTCCGAGCGTGCGCGGAGGCGTTTCTGCAGCGGGGCGAGCCGCTGCACGTGCTGATCAACAACGCCGGAATGGCGGGCCGGCGCGGAACCACCGACAGTGGCTTTGAGCTGGCGTTCGGGGTCAACTACGTCGGCCCATACCTGTTCACCAGCCTGCTGCTCGATCGCCTGAAGGAGAGCGCGCCGTCGCGCGTGGTCAACGTCGCGAGCGAGGCGCACTACCGGGTGGAGGGGATCGACTTCGCGGCGGTTCGCGAGCCGACCAAGACCCGGACGGGCTTTCACGAGTACTCCGTCTCCAAGCTCGCCAACGTGCTGCACGCCCAAGAGCTCGCGCGGCGCCTGGACGGTGACGGCGTCACGACGTACTCGCTGCATCCGGGCGTGATCGCGTCGGATATCTGGCGTTCGGTGCCGTGGCCGATCCGGCCGTTGATGAAGCTGCGGATGCGCTCCACCGAGGACGGAGCGCGGACTTCGCTGTATTGCGCCACCTCGCCGGACGTCGCGCAGGAGAGCGGCGGTTACTACGAGGACGCACAACGCAAGGAGCCCGGGCCGGCCGCGACGCCGCAGCTCGCCGACGAGCTGTGGGAGCGCACGACCGACTGGCTGGGCCGGCGACCCTGACGTGACCGCGACGGCGAATCGCGTCGAGCGCCGTCTGGTGCTCGTGGTGGGGGCCGTCGTGTTCGTCGACACGATGTTCTACGCGGCGATCGCGCCGCTGCTGCCCGGGCTGGCGAAGGAGCTGCACCTTTCCAAGCTTTCCGCCGGCGCGCTGACGGCGAGCTACGCGGCGGGGACTCTGATCGGCGCGCTGCCGGGCGGCGTGCTCAGTGCTCGGGTCGGCCCGAAGAAGACCGTGTTCGTCGGGCTCGCGCTGCTCGCGGTATCGACGCTGGCGTTCGGCTTCGTCAACAACGCCGCCCTGCTCGACGTCGCCCGCTTCGCCGAAGGACTCGGCGGCGCCTGCTCCTGGGCCGGAGGGCTCGCCTGGATCGTCGCCGAGGCGCCCGTGAGCCGGCGAGGGGCATTGATCGGCGGTGCGCTCGGCGCCGCGATCGTCGGCGCCCTGTTCGGACCGGTGATCGGCACCCTGGCCGCGGCGATCGGCCGGCCGGCAGCGTTCAGCACGGTGGTCGTGCTCACGCTGGGGTTGATCTTCGAGGCTGCTCGGCAGCCTTCACCCGAGTCGGTGACCCAGCAGGGCCTCGGCGATCTGCGCGGCGCGGTCCGCAATCGCGGCGTGGTCGTGGGCATGTGGCTGGTAGCACTGCCCTCGATCGCGTCTGGGTGCCTGAACGTCCTCGGGCCGTTACGGCTCCACGACTTCGGCGCGACGGCAGCTGCGATCGGAGGCGTCTACCTCTTGGCGGCCGGGCTGGAAGCCGTGATCAGTCCGGCGGTCGGCAGCCTGTCGGACCGCCGGGGTCGTCTACTGCCGCTGCGGTTCGGGCTGGTCGCCACGACCGCCGTGCTGTTGTGCTTCACGCTGCCCACCGGCGTTGTGGCGATGGGGGTGGTCGTGATCGCAATCGCCTCGTCGCTCGGCGCGTTCTGGGCTCCGGCGATGGCTCTGCTGTCTGACGCTGCCGACACGTTCGGCCTCGATCAGGGGCTCGCCGCGGGTCTGATGAACCTCGGATGGGCAGCGGGGCAGATCGTCGGGGGAGTCGGCGGCGGAGCGATCGCCAAGGCGGCGGGCGATGGGCTTCCGATGACGCTCACCGCGGCCCTGTGCGTCACCACGCTGGTTGCGCTGCCGTGGCGCTCGCTGACCGTGTTCGCACGAGCGCAATAGTGCTTCCCACCATAAGTTCCATCCCATTCGAGCTGCCCCTGGCGGCGTCGTGCTTCGTCCTCGTCGGCTCGCGCAGCGCTGCTGCGCTTCGCCTCCTGCGTCCTCGCCCGCCATCCGCCAGTGACACCTCTCGGTGGGACGGAACTCACGGCGAGAAACACTAACCTCCGGCCTCCATGGCTCGGTTGCTTGGCTCGGGAAGCGGTGAGCGGTCTTCACTGCGCGAGTTGCTCGACGGCGGCGAGATGGTCCTCGCACCCGGCTGTTATGACGCGCTCGGCGCGAGGCTGGTCGAGGAGGCCGGGTTTGACACGGTTTACATGACGGGCTTCGGCACGGCAGCCTCGCGGCTCGGCCGACCCGACGTGGGCCTGCTGACGCTCACCGAGATGGCTGACAACGCCCGCCGGATCGCGCAGGCGGTCGAGATTCCGGTGATCGCCGACGCCGACACCGGCTACGGCAACCCCATCAACGTGATCCGCACGGTCCAGGAGTACGAGGCGGCGGGGATCGCGGCGGTGCACATCGAGGATCAGGTGATCCCGAAGAAGTGCGGGCACATGGAGGGCAAGCAGCTGATCGGAGCCGACGAGATGGTCGCCAAGGTGGAGGCCGCGGTTGCCGCGCGCCACTCGCCCGGCTTGTTGATCATCGCCCGCACCGACGCCCGGGCCCCCGAGGGCCTCGAGGCCGCGATCGAGCGTGCCGGCTCCTACCGCCAGGCGGGAGCCGATGTCCTGTTCATCGAGGCGCCGCAGTCGGTGGAGGAGATCGAGACGATCGCTTCAAGCTTCGAGGACGTGCCGCTGCTGTTCAACTATGCGGAGGGCGGCAAGACACCGCCGGTCAGCCACGAGCAGCTGCGCCAGTTCGGATTCAGCATCGTGATCTTTCCGATCAGCACACTGCTGACCGCGACCGCGGCGATCCGTGCGGCCCTCGCGCAGATCAAGGCCGACGGCACGCCGATCGAGCTGCTGGGCGAGATGCTGCCGTTCAACGACTTCCTGGACTTCGTTGGTATGCCGGAGATCCGCGAGCTGGAGGAGCGGTTCGCGACTGGACGGACGAACACCACAACCCCGTAGCGAGGAGCTGTCGAGATGAGCGACGTCATCCAGAAGTGCAGCGCGAGCACCGAGCTCGCGCACCGGATAATCGACGCGGCCGAGAAGAGGGCGGCCGAGATCGGCGTCCCGATGGTGATCGCCGTGTGCGACGAATCGGGCGTGCTCAAGGCGTTCAGCCGGATGGACGGCGCCGCGCTGTTGAGCGTGCAGATCGCTCAGGACAAGGCGTTCACGGCAGTCGGTTTCGGGATGGGGACCGACGCCTGGCATGACTTCATCAAGGACGATCCTCCGCTCGCGGCCGGGGCGGTCGGCGGCATCGACCGCCTGGTGATCTTCGGAGGAGGCTTTCCGCTCAAGGTCGACGACGCCATCGTCGGCGCGATCGGAGTCAGCGGCGGCCACTACACCCAGGACGTGGAGGTGGCGCAGGCCGGTCTTGCCGTGCTCGGGTAGCGGCTCGGTCGGTGCCTGAGTGGTCGGGCGGTCTTGCATGATCCCTGGCACGCCCGGCCGGGCCGACAGGGATCGTGGTGCAGCCGCCGAACAGCCCCGTGTGTCCAACACGCGCGGAGGAATTTCCATGAGCGAGCTCGATAGGCCCGGCGCCACCGTCGATCGGCCCACCAAGCGCAAACAAACCAGCTCGCGGCTCGCCGACCTCGGCGACCGCATCGCCCGTACGTTCACCCCAACGGTCGACCGGACCCAGACGCCCGGCGCGCCGTGGGACGTGGCAACCGAGGCTCACTACGCCGTCACCGACGACGTCGATGCCCATTGGGACGACGACGCCTCGACGTTCCCCGTGGTCCGCAGCGGCTATGACCGCGACGCCGTCGACGCGTACCTGAACGAGCTCGAGCAGGAGATCGACGAGCTCCGGGCGCACCGCAATTCCGACGATGCCGTGTCCACGGAGATCAAGCGGATCGGTGAGCAGGCGGCGGCGATCCTGCAGACGGCTCACCAGCAGGCCGCCGAGACCACGCGCAAGGCGCGCGAGGAAGCGGAAAAGTGCCTCGCCGACGCAGCCGCCAACGCGATCTCGATGAAGGACGAGGCCAAGTCCAAGCTTCGGGAGCTCGACACCGAGACCGACGCCGTGTGGCGCGAACGGTCGCGGCTGATCGACGATGTGCGCAACGTGGCGACCGCTCTGTTCTCGCTGTCAGAGGAAGCCACCGAGCGGTTCCCGTCCGAGGACGACAAGCGCGCCGCATCCGGTGCCCGCGTCCAGCCGGTGGGGGTCCCGGCCAGCGCCGCCGCAAAGGCTCAGCCTGTCGCGGCGCCGCCCGCTGCGCCCCCAGCGACCGCGCCGGCCCCAAGCGGTCCGACTTCGAGGCCGAGCCCTCAAGCCCCGATCTCGAGCCACCCGGCGACGCCCCCGCGGGCCACGGGCCCGATCTCAGTCGCCCGTGGCGAGAATCACGTCCGAGGCCTTGACGACGGCGGTAACCGCGGTCCCTTCCGCGAGTCCTAGCTCATCCACAGCCTCGACCGTGATCGAGGCGACGAGGCGCTGACCGCCAACGTCGATCGCGACGTTGGCGATCGCCTCCCCTTTGGTGATCGACGTGACGGTGCCGTCGAGCTTGTTGCGCGCGCTGAGCTTCACCGCAGCCTCCATGTGATGGGGGACGTTCCCAGAGGACGTGACTGTATACGCGCGCACACCGCGCCCGTGTTGTCCGTCTGGTTTGATTCACCCCCTGACCCCGCTTCACGCACTGGGCATCTTCGCTGCGGGGATCGTCGCTGGCACGATCAACACCGTCGTAGGCAGCGGGACGCTGTTTACGTTCCCGGTGCTGCTGCAGTTGGGCTACTCGCCGGTCGTCGCCAACGTCTCGAACACCGTCGGGCTCGTGCCGGGATCGGCGTCGGGAGCGTTCGGTTATCGCGAGGAGCTTCGAGGGCAGCGCGCGCGGCTGCTGAGGCTGTCGACGGCGTCGCTTACCGGCGGGATCACCGGCGCGATCCTGCTGTTGATCCTGCCCGCGTCGGCGTTCAAGGCGATCGTCCCGGGGTTCATCGCGATCGCGCTCGTGCTGATCGTCCTGCAGCCGCGGCTGTCGGCGGCGCTCGCCGCTCGGGGCGTGCAGAAGCGCGAGCTGGCCGGGCCGGCCGCGACAGCCGCCGTGTTCGTGGCCGGCATCTACGGCGGCTACTTCGGCGCGGCGCAAGGCATCATGCTGCTCGCGATCCTCGGGCTGTCACTCAACGACGACCTGCAGCGGATCAACGCGCTGAAGGTCGTGCTCGCCGGCCTGGTCAATCTGGTCGCCGGCATCGTGTTCGTGATCGCCGCGCACGTCGCCTGGGGCGCAGCGCTGCTGATCGCGTTCGGATCGATCATCGGCGGGTTTCTTGGAGCCCGATATGGCAAACGCCTGCCCGAGGGTGCGCTGCGCGCGGTGATCGTGGTGGTGGGCATCTCCGCGATCGTCCGTCTCGTGGCGTAGATGGCCCTGGCTGTCCCGGAGGACCCGCCCGATCGCGTTCGATCTGTCTGGACGGGCCCTCCGGTCCAGCCGGAGTTGCCGTGCTCATGCGGCATCTCGATTACATCCAGCGCCAACGCGCCAAAGTGCGATCCACGGGCAAGCCGGGCTCGCTGGGGCGGCGCGGTAATTCGCCGAGCTGTTCGAGCAGCTCGATCTCGCCGCCCCTGAGGGGGCGCTGCCGGCGCTTTACCTGCGGCCATGACCGCAGCCGGAGGCCTCGCCTAGAGGCCGACTCCAGCTGCCCGGTCGACACCGCCGGGTTGGCTGCCATTTGCTGTTCCTCCTGCTGGGTTTGGTTGTTGGTGGTGCTGTGCGCGCACGCGGGCACGCGCCTCTGGGACAGGGGCGTACGCGCGCTCGCCTGAGCGTGGCGGCTGCCTGACGGATGCGCCCCGGTTTCGCGCTGCGCGCGTGTGACTGTTAACGGTGTGTCACTGTGTCACCCGTGTAAACGGGTGTCGCCAGTGTCACCATCGGCAGGTGCACTTCGAGGGCTCATCAGAGCTACATCTTCAGTTTTATCCGCGTCGATCGCGGCTGGACAACAAAAAAGGGCGACCCGTCTGGGTCGCCCTCGCGGCTCGGCTTATGTGCCCAAACTACGGCTATTGGGCGCACCTCGCGGCGAGGGCAATGACGCTTCCGGACAGCAGCTCCCACTCGAAGCCCTGGCCGCGCGTCGAGATCGTTGCGGCAGGCGCCGCAACGATCTGGAGGTTGGTGTGGGCAGTGGTCAATGGCATTAAGTGTCCGATCTTCTCGCTGCGTAGCGCAGGGTACTTCACCAGTCACCCTTTTGCAAGGGGTTAATCGGGAATTTTTTGTGCGATTGAGGTCGTCGGTTCCCGGCCTCCTCAGACCCGTCTGGACGGGTCTTGTGGATTAGCCCGCGGAGCCGTCCGCGCGCGATCCCGCCGGACCCTGACCCGGGTTGCGTCGGCGGGCTCCGAAGACCTCCGACTCGCTGCCGGCTCCGCGCCCAGGACTTGCCGGCGCCGCCTCCGGGAGATTTCCCCGACTCGCGACGGCTCGCGTGCTTAGATCATGTTTGCTAAATCCCCTCAAAGGAGGTCAGGAGTTATGAGTATTCGAATCGGGGACACGGCCCCGGACTTTGAGGCCGAGACCACCGAGGGCAAGATCAACTTCCACGACTGGATCGGCGACTCGTGGGCGGTCCTGTTCTCGCACCCCAAGGACTTCACGCCGGTCTGCACGACCGAGCTCGGCTACATGGCGAGCATCAAGCCGGAATTCGACCGTCGCGGCGTCAAGATCATCGGTCTGTCCGTCGACCCGGTCGACCGCCACGCCGACTGGGCCAAGGACATCGAGGAGACGCAGGGCACCGCGCCCAACTACCCGATCATCAGCGATGCCGACTTCAACGTCTCCAAGCTCTACGAGATGCTTCCGGGCGACACGAGTGGCGACCCGCTCTCGCGCACGCCAGCCGACAACCAGACGGTCCGCAACGTATTCGTGGTCGGACCCGACAAGAAGATCAAGCTGCTGCTCGCCTACCCGATGACTACGGGCCGCAACTTTGACGAAGTGCTGCGCGTGATCGACTCGCTGCAGCTGACGGCCAAGCACAAGGTCGCGACGCCCGCGCAGTGGCAGCAGGGCGACAAGGTGATCATCTCCGGCTCGGTCTCCAACGACCAGGCCAAGGAGATCTTCGGCGACTGGGAGGAGCCCAAGCCCTACATCCGGATCGTGCCCCAGCCCCAGGACTAGTCCTCTGCCCCAGACGTCGAGCGGTGCTCGCGGCCGCACCGCTCGACGTCGTCGCAGTCACCGCGGTCAGGGAGCGGCGGTCAGCGGGGCTTGCTGGTACATCAGCGAGCCCGGAGTCGTCAGCGGCTCGCCGGTCTCCAGCAGCGTCTTGAGGCCCGACAGGATCTGCGGCCAGCCGCCGTAGATCTCGTCGTGGGCCCCGTCGCGCAGCTGATCGTGGATCACGGTCAGGCGGCAAGAGTCCTGCACCTGTTCGATCTCCCAGGTGACGCGCGAGGTGCCCTCCCGCTTTACGTCCTCGCTCCAGAGCGCGTTGAAGCTCTGCACCAGGCGCCGCGGCGGGTGGACTTCCAGGTTCTCGCCGGCCACGATCGGCGTCGGCGACGCCGGTGTGATGCCCTCGTATGTCGAGCCGTTCGTCCACTCGGAATTGACGCCGATGCCGAACGAGTACTTGGCTCGCATCTCCGGATCTGTGATCGCTTGCCACAGCAGCTCCGGGGTCGTCTTGATGTAGATCTCGAATACCTTCTCCATCGTCTTCTCCTCTAGGTCGTGCTTGAGCTCGCTCAGGCCTGCGGCCCACGGCTCGGCGTACTTGCTCACCCACCGGTCGTGAACGAGCCTGATCGGGACAGGGTTGAGGTAGTGCAACTTCTCGCGGCCCCGGCGCCGCGCGACCACGAGTCCCGCCTCCTCGAGCACCTTGAGGTGCTTCATCACGCCGAAGCGCGTCATCGGCAGACGCGCCTCGAGCGCGCTCAGCGTCTGTCCGTCCTCCTTGAACAGCTCATCGAGCAGGCTCCGGCGCGTCGGGTCGGCGAGGGCTCTGAAAACCGCATCCATGGTTGCGAGTATAGGTGACCATTTGGTCACATGTCAAGCGCTTTCTTCGGACGCGCCGCGGGCGAGATCGTGGAAACGTCCCGCTCGATACCGGCCGGGACCCGCCGCGGGACGAAACCGCTCCCCCAGAACGGGAACATCCCGCGGGCCGGGGGACGCGCGCCGGGTGGGACGGTTTCCCCGCGGCTAACGTCCCGGTCGACCTGCACAGGCAGACCCGCCTGGGGACGTTGACCGCGCTCACCGCGGCCAACATCCCAAACCGACTGAGGGACACCTTCGAATGGGACGTTGTCGGTGCCGCTACCCCGCGCAGCTCGTCCGCGAGCCGACCCGCTGCCCCAGCTCCATCGCGCGGACCGCTTGCAGGTGCGCCGCCAGAGCAGCGGACCCGACCGGCCCGGCCGGCAGCTCCACCACGAACGACGTGGTGCCCGAGAACTCGTGGTTGGACCACCCTGACGCGGTACCGGGAAGGAATGGCAGGCATGTCGCGCGGAGGTGCGCCAAGCGTGCGTAACGACGCGCCACGCCCCGGTCGCCGCCGGCCATGTCGACGAGGTCCTCGTGCTGGTGGTACCAGATCGTCACCGCGGGCTTGATCCGCCGGATCAGCTTCACGGCCGCCTGCGTCTCGGGCTCGGAGAGCGGTCGCGGGCCCGAGTAATACACCGGGTTGGTGACCTTCTGCCACTGATACGGGAAGTTGCGGTTCAGGTCGACGCCGTGGGCGTTCTGCCGGGTGTCGGCGGCGGTCCCATCCGGATTGAACTCCGGCACGATCCACACCTGCACGCCGTCGACCGGCTCGGACCTGGCGAGCGCGGAGGTGATCCGCAGGCCGGCGCACTCGTTGCCGTGGATGCAGCCGACCACCAGGATCTTGCGCTTGGCGTCGTCGGGACCGCGGACGATCGCCGTGATCGCACGACCTCTGACCGAGTGACCGATCACGACGGTCCGGGCAGCCGCGACACCAGCGCAGACAAGCGCCACCGCGGCCGCGCCGAGACAGACGAGCGCGCGCCTCATCGCAGCAGCATCCGCAGGATCGGTTCGGCGCGCCGCGCGTCCGCGCGCTCGCCGGTGATCAGGTCGAGATACGTGTAGGACTCGATTAGGCGCACGATTACATACGCGAGCTCGTGCAGGTCGACCGGGACGTCGAGCGCACCGGTCGCTGCTTCGGCGCGCAGCAGCGCCTCGATCGCCGCGATTAGGCGCGGCTGGAAGTCTGTCTCGCGGCGCGTCAGCAGACGCATCGCGTGCTCGCCCTCCTCCTCGAGCCAGCGGCGCCAGCCCGGATTGCCGATCACGGCATCGAGGAACCTGCCGACCACACGAACGATCCGGTCGCTGCCGTGGCCCCGCGTCGCGCGCTCGGCATGACCCAGCATCTCCTCTGCGAGCGACCAGACGACCTCGACCAGCAGCCCGTCACGAGAGCCGAACCACCGATACAGGGTCACGCGGTTGACGCCGAGCTCGTCGGCGAGCGTGCTCATGTCGACTCGTTCGGGCGACAGGAACTTCTCTCGCGCCAGCTCAAGCGCACCCTCCGGGCCGGGCCGGCTCACGGGACCCGCACCCCGATGCAACAAACCGTAGAATTTGTTGCGTTGGACACGATGCGGGTATACATCGTGGCACCCGCTTGAACAACGGTGGGAGGTCCCTTGCGCGCAACAGACATCGAGGCGATCGGCGAGCTAGCGGGAGAGGCGCTGGCCGCCGGGGGCGGTCTGATCAAGGAGATGCACGAGGGCATCGCGAGCCGCCCGTTCGAGATCATGGGGCCGTCGGCCGCTCCCGCGCGCATGATCCACGACGGAGTCTCGCGCGCGGTCTACACGGGCGTGCGCACCGGCCTGTGGGCAGCGGCACGCGGAGGCGCTGCCGTACTCGCCAAACGCGCGCACGACGACGGACCCGCGCTCGCCGCGACGCCTGCAGGGTCGCTCGCGCTCGGTGCGATTCACGGTCTGTACGGCAACCACATCGAAGAACGCGGCAACCGGCTCGCGCTCGGCATGGAGGTCCGCCGCGGTGGCAGCCCGGTGGCGCTAACGACCCAGGGGCTCATAGCCAGCTTCCCCGACGCCACCTCGCGGATCGCCGTGTTCATCCACGGGCTGTGCGAGACCGACGAGTCCTGGCGGCACTTTCCGCTGCGCGGCGAGCGCGCGCGGCGCCGAACCTACGGCGAGCGCCTGCAGGACGAGCTCAGCTTCACGCCGGTCCACGTCCGCTACAACACCGGCCTGCGGATCTCTCGTAACGGCCGGCGCCTGGCCGAGATGCTCGACGATCTGGTGACGGCGTGGCCCTGCGGCGTCGAGGAATTGGTCCTGGTCGGCCACTCGATGGGCGGTCTGGTGGCGCGAAGCGCGTGCCACTACGCCGAGCTTGACCGCCGCCGCTGGACCGACTCTGTCCGCCACGTCTTCTGCCTGGGCACGCCGCATCTCGGGGCCGACCTCGAGAAGGGCGCCAACGCGCTCAGCTGGGCGTTCGTGAAGCTGCCGGAGACGCGCGCGTTCGGCAAGTTCCTGAACGCACGCAGCGTCGGCATCAAGGATCTGCGCTTCGGATCCTGCGTCGACGACGATTGGTGCGATTGCGATCCCGACGAGTACCTGCGCGACCGCTGCCAGGAGGTCCCGTTCCTGCCCGACGCCAACTACTACTTCATCGCCGCGACGATCAACGAGGGTCCCGTCGGCACGTTCGTCGGCGATCTGCTCGTGAGGATCCCCAGCGCGTCCGGTCGCGGCAGGGGCAGGGGCCGACGGATTCCGTTCGAGGTCGACAACGGCTGCGAGCTGTCGGGGCTGACCCATTTCGACCTCCTGAACCATCCGGCCGTTTACGAGCAGCTGCGCACCTGGATCATGCGCCCGCCGGCGCGCCGGACGCTTCCGGCCCTTTCTGCCGCGCCCGGATAGGGTGTGCGCCCATGGCTGTCATCCAGGGCACATTCGAAGACCGCTTCGAGGGAGTGGCGCAGGCCCTCTCGCAGAATCTCGACCAGGGTCTCGACGTAGGCGCCTCGGTGGCGGTCGCCCTCAACGGCGAGATCGTCGTCGACATCTGGGGCGGTTACGCCGATTCCGCCAGGACGACGCCCTGGCATCAGGACACGCTCGTCAACGTGTTCTCGACCACCAAGACGATGGTGGCGCTGTGCGCGTTGATCCTGGCTGATCGCGGCGAGCTCGACTTCGACGCCCCGGTTGCGCGCTACTGGCCCGAGTTCGCGCAGGCCGGCAAGGACGGGGTGCTGGTCCGCCATCTGCTCGGGCACACCTCCGGGCTGAGCGGCTGGGAGGAACCGCTCGAGCTCGAGGAGCTCGGCGATTGGGAGCGCTGCACCTCGCTGCTGGCGGCGCAGGCCCCCTGGTGGGAGCCCGGGTCGCAGTCCGGCTATCACGCGGTTACACACGGCTACCTCGTCGGAGAGGTGATCCATCGCATCACCGGCCTCTCCCCCGGGGCGTTCTTCAGGCAGACGGTAGCCGAGCCGCTCGGAGCGGACTTCCACATCGGGCTCCCGGCCGAGTCGGAGGCGGATCGCCGCGTGGTGTCGCTGATCTCCCCGCCTCCGGCCGACCTCGGCGAGCTGGGAGTGCCCAAGCTCGGCATCAAGACGCTCTCAAACCCGCCCATCACGGGAGACGTGACGGCGCAGGAGTGGTGGCGGCGTGCCGAGATCCCGGCCGCAAACGGTCAGGGCAACGCTCGCTCGGTCGCCACCGTGCAGTCCGTCGTCGCCTGCGGCGGCGAGGCTCGCGGGACGCGGCTGCTCTCCGAACAGAGTGTCGAGGCCCTGTTCCGCGAGCAGTCCAACGGCCAGGACCTGGTGCTCGGGGTCCCACTGCGCTTCGGCCTCGGCTTCGGCCTGAGCAGCGAAACCATGCCGATGGGCCCGCGCACCTGCGCCTGGGGCGGCTACGGCGGCTCGCTGGTGGTCAACGACCTCGACGCCCGGCTCACCGTCGCGTACGTGATGAACCGGATGGAGCCGGGTGTCCTCGGCGATCCGCGCGGAGCGTCGATCGTCGGCGCCACGGTGGTCGGGTTGCTCGGGGGCTGAGCGGCCACCGCCGGCGCTGTCACTTCGGCGGCAGCGACCGGGCGTACTTCACCCCGACGTCGACCCAGCGCTTGAGCTCGCGCTTGGTGCCGACGCCTTCGGGATCGACCCGCAGCCACCCGTCCATCGCGCGCCCCCGCATCTCGAAACGGCTGGCATGTGGCTTGGCCACGAGCGCATCGGTCTGCTCGGGATCGCACCGCAGCAGGAGGCCTCCCTGGCCGCTCGCGCTGACCGACATGTTCCCGCCGATCAGGAACGCCAGGCCCCCGAACATCTTCTTCTCGACCACCCCCGCCTCGTCCGCCAGCAGCTCGCGGATCCGGTTGGCGAGGTCCTCGTCGTATGCCACGGTCCCAGCCTATCCCCGGCCGATGTACGGCATGCTGGTCGCCATCACCGTCAGGAACTGGACGTTTGCGTCCAGCGGCAGTCCCGCCATGTAGACGACGGCATCGGCCGCGTGGCGGACGTCCATCATCGGCTCGACGCGGACCGAGCCGTCGGGCTGGAGCGCGCCCCGGCCGATCCCGGCGCTCAGATCGGTCACGGCGTTGCCGATGTCGACCTGCCCGCAGGCGATCCGGTAAGCGCGCCCCTCCAGCGAGATCGACTTCGTGAGGCCGGTGATCGCGTGCTTGGTGGCCGTGTAGCCGACCGCGTGGGGACGCGGCACGTGGGCCGAGATCGAGCCGTTGTTGATGATTCGCCCGCCCTGCGGGCTCTGGGACTTCATCACCCGGAATGCCTCCTGGGCACACAGAAAGCTGCCCGTGAGGTTCGTGTCGACCGAAGTCTGCCACTGCTCGAACTCCACGTCTTCGAACGCCGCGGGCGCACCGAACACTCCAGCGTTGTTGAACAGCAGGTCGACGCGTCCCCACTCGGAGGCCACACGCTCGAACAGCGCGCGCACGGCCGCGGGGTCGGTGACATCGGTCGGGACGACGATCGCGCGATCCTCCGCGGCGCCGGCGAGCGTCTCGCGCAGCGCCTGCTCACGACGCCCGGCGAGCGCAACGCGATATCCCGCGTCCAGCAGCCCCACCGTGACCGCCCGGCCGATTCCGGACCCGGCGCCGGTGACAACCGCAACCGCTTCGCTCACGCGCACATGCTCTCATCCACGCGCTTGCCGCAGCACGTCGGCGCGCATCGGCTGGACGAAGCAGCGCTCGCCGGGACGCGTGCCGGGCTCGCCGAGGCGTGCAAACGCGTCCGCAAGCTCTGCCGTGCGCGCATCGAACACCGCGGCTCGCTCCGGGTCGACGCTGACGAAGCGCTGGCGCAGCATCGCCAGATCGCGGATGCACACGCGCACGTTGTAGTCGACCGTGGTCGCCCGCCCGAGCCCCGCCACCGACGCCTGGGCGACCGCCCGCTGCGCCGCGTGGCGCACTTCGAGCTCGTCCTCCACGATGCTCACGAGCTCATAGAAGTCGCCCTCCGCCAGCGGCTCGGCGACGTACACCAGTCCGTCGGCCCTGACGACGCGGCCCGCCTCGCGAAGAGCGACGGTCAAATCGGCCGAGGGCACGTGGTGAAGCGTTCGCATGAAGATCGCGACATCCGCGCTGGCGTCATCGAGCGGCAGGCGTTGAGCCCCGCCAACAACGTAACGAGCGCCGCGTCCGTCGTCATTGGCCACCGCGGCCGCCAGCTGATCCTCCGAAATCTCAACGCCGATCACGCGCGCGCCGCGCGCCGTCAACTCGCGCACCAGGGCGCCGCCGCCGCAGCCGATGTCGACCACGTCCTTACCCGCCGGCCGGGCGAGCCGGTCGAGCATCTCGAGGTCTGTAGTGAGTTCGCGGCTCGTCACCCGGCACGCTTTCCGGCCGCGTGGAGCGCTCGAGTCGCGCGGCCCGCATAATCGCGTGTTCCCGGTCCAGGCGCGGCCGGACTGCTGCCGGCGCCTGGGTGTGCGAGCGTGATCGCATCGGTGATGGCACCGTCGAGCTCGCCGCCCCACAGTGGAGCCTCGACCTTGCCGGCCAGCTTGCCCAGCGCGCCGCCAACGCCCTTCCAGGTCAGGCCGAACGCAGCGAGCACCGCGGATATCCCAGCGACGGCGGTGGTGCCGGCGCTCGATCCGACGATCAACAGCACGATGCCGCCCACGAACAACAGGACGATCGACCCGACCAGAACCGGGAACCTCTTCAGCACGCTGAGGCCCATCCGACGAAGCTTCTGACCGAGGCGCTCCGCAGCATCGAGGTAGTTCTGGGGCTCGAGCATCTCGGTGCCCTTCTTCTCCCCTGCCAGCAGCGTGCGCCACAGGTCGCACTGCGCCGGCAGGAGGGTCCCGGAGTTGGGCGGCGCTGTCTCGACCACGCCCCATCTCCGGATCGAGTTTGCGACCGAGCGTGCGGCGTGGGGCGGCAGCGCCGTACTGAGGCCGTCGAGCGCGACCAGCATCGCGGCGACCCACGGCTGCGCGAACAGCGCCGTCGAGTAGGCCTCGTTTCGCAGCCGGTTGAGCTGTTCGCCGAGCCCGTATGCCTTGGCGTAGCGGCTGTCGGCGCCGCGCAGCGCGGCGGCGAGATCGGGTCGCCACGCGACCGCAACATCCTTGGCCTCGGTGCCCTCCGCGAGCTGCGAGGCGACGCTGCGGGGATCGATGCGATCGAGCTTGAGGCTGCCCACGAGCGCGGTCAGCCGGCGCGCCTGGTACTTGAAGCCGGCGCTCTCGGGCATCTCCACGTCGACCGGGAAGGGCGGCCCGCTGCGCCCGTTGATGACGTCGCCCATCAGCCACCCGAGCTGGAATGCGTCGATCACGAGCGCGTCGCCCTCTACCTCTGTGATGGCCGCCGTCGCGGCCGCGCTCACCGCATCGACGAACGGCTGCTCGGCATCAGCGATCGAGCCCGGCCCGCTCATCGGTCAGTGATTGTCACCGCGATCGGCGCGGTCCGTAGACGAGACGCCGCGGGATCGGCACCGGTGAGAGTTTGTCGACGGCGTGCCCCGCCAGCAGCCGCGGCTCCATCTTCGCCACCAACCCGGCCAGCTCGTCGCGCTCGGATTCTGAAAGATTGCGCCGACGGCCGCGGCCTACGCGGACCAGCTCGAACAGCCGGCGACGCTCGCCACGGTCCAGGAGAAGGACATGATCTCGCGCCAGCATCGCGATCTCGGCGGCGGCAAGCAGCTTCAGCACGGGGAGCCGCCGAAGCCCGGGCACCCCGCGGGCGGCGCGACCAACCGACCATGTGAGAAATCGACCAGCCATCCAGTTCGAGTGTAGGAGCCCCTTGCGGGTAGGAGGCTACGTATGGGCTCGATTGACCAGGATTTCGCAAGGTTGGCCGGACGGCTTGACTACTCGATGTTGATAGTCACAGCCGCCCACGGAAACGACCGCGACGGCTGCCTGATCGGATTTGCCACGCAGGTCTCGATCCGCCCGGCCCGCTTTCTCGTGTGCCTGTCGGTCAAGAACCGCACCTACCGGCTCGCGGCCCAGGCGGCCACCCTGGTGGTCCATCCGGTGCCCGAAGATGCCGAGGGGCTAGCCGTCCTGTTCGGCGCTGAGACCGGCGACGAGGTCGACAAGTTCGCCCGATGCCGGTGGGAGACCGGCCCGGACGAGACGCCGGTGCTGTCGGACGTCGACAGCTGGTTTGCGGGCCGTGTGCTCGGCCACGTCGGGTTCGGTGACCACGTCGGGTTCGTGCTCGAGCCGACCATCGTCGAGCTGTCGAACGACCACGACACGCTCACGTTCCGCCGCGCGCCTGCGATCGAGCCCGGCCACGAGCCGTAGCTAACGGATCAGCAAGCCCGTTCCGTATCCGAACGGCGGGACCGGAGTCTGTGTGGCGGTTTGGGTAATGGGGCCGTTTGTTTGAGCGATGAGTGTCATAGGTGCAGCATGCGCCTAAGGACCCCTCCCGCGCATCGGGCGGGAGCCCTAAATACCGAGTGTGGGTGCCTCAGATTTCGCGTCGCGGCCCTGGGGAGTCCTTAAGGGGCCGGCTCGGCGGCGCCCAGCCGGTGCGCGACCGCCGCCGCCTCGCCACGGCTCGTCACGTTGAGCTTGCTGATGATGTTCGAGACGTGGACGCTCGCCGTCTTGGGGCTGATGAACAGCTCGGCGGCGATCTGCGGAATGGACCGCCCGGCGGCCACGAGCTCGAGCACCTCACGCTCGCGCTCGGTGAGGCCGAACGAGTCCAGACCGGGCTCTGCGCTCGCCGCGGCGGGACCGACATCCGCAACGCGCAGACGGGCGCGCCGGGCCAGCGCTTGAGCCTCTGTGAGCAGCGACCCCGCGCCGATCTCGGCCGCGATCCGGGTCGCCTCGGTCAACGGCTCCTGGGCGCCGTCCCGGTCGCCGGCAAGCACGGCATCGGAAGCCGCGTGCACGAGCGCGTAGGCCAGCAGGTATGGATCGCGGCTGTCTCGCGCCGGGCCGACCGCGTCAACCCAACGGGCGTCCGCGCCGCTCGCACGCGCCGCCTCGACCGCGGCGAACGCCCGGTATGCCCTGGTCTGGGCTGAGCGGGCCGGTAGCGCCTCGCCGTGGGCGCGAAGCGCGCTCACCCGTTCGGCCCGTGGCTCGCCGGACTCGGCCTCGACCCGCAAGCCCAGCCAGACCAGCGGCCATTCGTAGCGCTCGAGCGACTCCTCGGGGCCATCCGCGAATGCTCGCTCGATGCGTGCTCGCGCCTCGCCGAACCGGCCAGTGCCGAGTTCCGCCAGAGCGTGCACGAACTCGGTGGGCAGCGCGAACTGGACAGGCCCGGGCCCTCGCCCGTGCAAATCGCGCTCGGCGTCCTCGAAACGCCCCGAAAGCGCCGCGATTCTGGCGCGATGGATGATCAATGCGATGCCCAGGACGCCGGCGATGTCGGACCGGATGCCGTCGTTGATGACCGCCTCGGCTTCCGACCAGCGGCCAAGATGAATCAAGGCCTCGGACAGGTTGGCGATGAGGTATCCGCCGTACACGTGACGGGTGAGGCCGACTCGGCGCGCCAACGCCAGGCCGGCCGTGGCGACGTCGGCCGCCTGCTGATGGTCGCCTTCCATCTGCAGGATGTCCGAGAGGTTCAGGTACCCGCGCAGCGCGAGTGCATAGTCGCCGAGCGACTCGGCCAGCTCGAGCCCGCGACGCAGCTCCGCCTCTCCGTCCTCGATGTCGCCCAGGTAAGCGCTTGAGCTGCCGAGAATGATCATCGCCGCCGCCTCCTGTTCGGGCGCCCCGACGGCTCGCGCCGCTGCCACGGCCTCTGCGGCGGCATCGCGGCATCCGCGCATGTCCACGTCCATGATCCGCCTGCCGGCAAGCGACACGAGTACCACGGCCCGCGCCACCGTCGGCGGCTCTGAAGCCAGCAGCGAGACGGCGCGCTCCGCGACGGCGGTCGCATCGGCGTCGCGGCCGAGATCGTCCAAGGCCGCGGACTTGGCCGCCAGGATCAGCGCGATGCGCTCTTCATCTCCCGACCGGAGCTCGTCAAGCGCCTCGTCATAGAGCGCCAGCGACCGCTCGAGGTCACCCGCCGCATATGCGCTTGCGGCGGCCAAGCGGAGCACCTCGACGATGTCCATCCCGGCGCGCTGCTCGGCGTCTTGCACGCTCGGCCACAGCTCCAGTGCCTGCTCCAGATGTCGCAGCGCCTCTGACGGTGCGTAGGCGGCCTCCTGACGCGCGGCCTCGACACACGCACCCACGGCGCGCGGGAGGTCATGTGCGGCCGACCAATGCAGAGCGAGCTGCGCGGCCAGAGACGCGTCCGGCCCGGCCAGTGCCGGATCCGCGGACAGCGCCTGGGCATATGCCGCGTGGATCCGCACGCGTTCGCGCGGGAGCATGTCGCTGTAGATCGCATCGCGGGTCAGAGCGTGGCGGAATCGGTACCCGCGGTCGGTCTCATCGACGACGAGCAGATGGTGCTCGACCGCCTCACGCAGCGCCAGGTCGAGGCTGGCCTCGTCGCCGCCGGAGACGACCGCCAGCAACATGTCGGGGACCGACCTGCCTGCTGCCGCGGCGACCCGCAGGACCGACAGCGTTGGAGCCGACAGCCGCTCGGCGCGCGCGAGCAGCACGTCTCGCAGCGTCATCGGCAGGTCGTTGGCGGCCGCGCCCGCCTGGAGCGCGCCGAGGATCTCCTCGATCAGGAACGGGTTGCCCTCCGACCGGTCATAGACGGTGTCGAACGTCGACTTGGGCGGCGGCGACCCGAGGATGGCCTCGAGCTGACCGGCGGCCTCGTCCTGGTTGAAGCGCGGCAGCTCCATGCGCCGAACCGAGCGAACTCGCTCCCACCCGCTGATCAGCGGCCACAGCGGATGTGCGCGATGCATCTCATCAGAGCGGAACGTGAGCACGAGCAGCACCGGGACGCCTCGAAGCGCGCGCACCAGGAGGGACACCAGATCGAGCGTGGACTGATCGGCCCAGTGCAGGTCTTCGATGACGACCATCAGCGGCTGGTCGGCGGCCAGACGACCGATCAGGCCGAACACCATTTCCAGAAGTCTCGTGCTGCCCTCCTCTGCGGGCGGCGGCAGGCTCGCAGCGTCCCCGCTGCCGAGCTCGGGCAGCAGCCGCGCGAGCTCCGGCCGTGCCGGACCGATGAGTTCGTCGAGCTCGTCGGGGTCCATCGTCCGGATCAGCGAGCGCAGGGCATCCGCCACCGGACTCAGCGGCAGGCCGCGCCCGCCCAGCTCGATGCAGCTTCCGGTCAGCACCCGCGCGCCCGAGTCCAGCGCGCGCATCGCCGCCTCCTCGACCAGCCGGGTCTTGCCCACGCCCGCCTCGCCCCCCACCACGACCACGGCCGGCTCACCCACACCGGCCGACTCCAGGGCCTCCATCAAGCCGTCGAGCTCCTCTCCCCGCCCGACGAACACCGGACTGACCAGACCAGGTTGCATCGCGGCGACATTCTCCCAACGACGCCGGGCGCACGACATGCCCGCCCCAGTCCCGGACGCTTTGGCGAGGCTCGGTGAGGAATTGCGCAGCCGTGCGGCGCCTGAGTTGCGTTCCGACGAACGGCCGTCTTAGGATCGCCGCATGGCGCACCCGGCAGCCCCGCTGCTGCCCGAGCCGCTTCTCGTCCGGGGGCATCTGGTCACGTTCGACAACGGCACGGTCATCGAAGACGGGGCTCTGTACATCGACGTCAACGGCGTGATCCAGGGGGTGGCTGCGCGCACCGCGGCCCCGCCCGCGGGATTCGACAGGGCGGCCGAGGTGGACACCGGCGGACTGGTGTTCCCCGGGCTGATCGATCTGCACAACCACATGGCCTACAACTGCCTCTCGCTCTGGGTGCCGCCCGATCGCGACACGCCATGGATCAACCGCGACCAGTGGCCCCGGGACGCCAACTACAAGCCCGACATCAGCCTGCCCGCCAATGCCCTGTGTCACGCCGACGCCAAGGCCGTGCTCAAGTACGTCGAGACCAAGGCGGTGATCGGGGGAGTGACCGCGATCCAGGGGTCGGCGAAGCTTAGCCATCCGTTCGAGGGCTTCATGGTCCGCAACGTCGAGTTCGAGACGTTCCAGACCGGCAAGAAGACGGTCAATCAGTCGGTGCGAGCGTTCACCGAGCCCGACCAGTTCGATTCCGCGAACAAGGACCTGGCCAAGGGGAATGCGTTCCTGTACCACCTGTGCGAGGGCACCGATCCGAAACTGCTGACCACCGACTACGCGGGCATCCAGAGCCACGGGCTTTTGCAGCACAAGTGGATCGGGATCCACTCGACCGCCCTGGGCAACACGCAGTTTCACCAGTGGAGCACGTCCGCCAACCCCGGCTCGCTGGTGTGGTCGCCGTTCTCAAACCTCTGGTTGTACGGCCACACCACCGACGTCGCCGCGGCCCAGAAGAACGGCATGCGGATCTGCCTGGGCGCCGACTGGTCGCCGTCCGGATCCAAGAGCCTGCTTGGCGAGCTCAAGGTCGCTGACCTGCACATCCACGCGCACCACCTGACCAAGCAGTTTCCTCCCCAGGCGATCTGTGCGATGGCGACGTGCAACGCCGCCGACGCGCTCGGCTGGGACCAGCAGCTGGGCCGCCTCAAGACCGGCCTGCGCGCCGATTTCCTCGTGCTGCCAGACACCGGCAAGGATGCGTACAGGACGCTGATCGGAGCGACCGAGTCCGATATCCAGCTGGTGGCGATCAACGGCTATCCGATGTACGGAACCGATGCGCTGATGCAGGCGGCCAACGCGGTCAACCCCGAGCCGATCCAGGTGGCGCCCGACCTCGCACGCACGATCACCCTGATTGACGAGCGGATCCCCGACGCCGACATGCACTGGCAGCAGGTGCTCGACTCGCTCGAGGCCGCACGCAACAGCCCTCATGCCGCGCGCAACATGGCGCTCGAGCGCGACGCGGCGCAAGCTCCTCGCGTCACCCTGCGGCCCGACAAGCCGTGGGACGACCCCGAGGCGGTCGGGAACGAAGAGCTGCTCGTCCAGATTGCCGACGCGGAGATCCCGCCGATCGACTCGCTGGTCCCAGACGCGGCGTACTTCGCCGCGATCGCCAACGAGCCGATCCACGGCGGCCAGCTCGACGGGCTGCAGAAGTACTACGCCTGACGAGCGGGACGCCTACTTACGCGGCGATCGCGGTGTCGCTGCGGTCAAGGCTGGCGTATGCGTACGGATGGCGGAATGCGTAGAGCGCGTCTCCGCCGACGACTCCGAACTCGAGCGCCTCGCCGAGGCGCTCGTCGACGACTCGCAGGAACACGCTGTTGGTCCTGCTGTTCCACAGCAGCGTCACGTCGATGCCGTCCTCGCGTCGGTGGGCCAGTTCTCGTATCGGTGTCTCGTGGATGGTGCCCATTGCTCGTTCTCCTGCGCCTTGTCGGTAATCGCGTCGTCCGGTCTTTGAGACCGCGCCGGCGCTCATATGTCATCGGTCAAATTGCTCCGTTGTCAGCTACGACGCAGCGGGGTGGCCGAACCTTTCCGGAGTGCCTCGCTCCGAGCTCAATTGCGCCGAGATCGCACGGTCGACGTTGCCGTGAATGTTGTCCGCGCCGATCAGGTCGACGAGCCCGTCCGCGCGCAGCACCTTCATCACGCGGGGCTTGACGCGTGCAAGCCGCAGCGTCACACCGTCGGACCGGGTGAGCTCGTGGAGATCCTTGAGCTTCGACGCGCCCTGGGAGTCGATGAAGTCGACTCCCTCTAGATCGAGGACGATCGCGTGTGGCGACGGGGTGGACTCGGTGAGCTCGCGAATTCGTTCTTCCAGCGCCTCCGCGGTTGCGAAGAACAGACCGCCGTCGAGACGTAGCACCGACACCCCCGGGAACGTCTCGTCGTCGGGATTCTCGCCGAGCTCGCGAAACACCTGGGTTCCGGCCTCACGCCCGAGCAGCGGCATCGGCGGCGTCGTCGCCACGTAGATCAGCCACAAGAGCGAGAGCGCAACCCCGATCACGACGCCGGCCAGGACACCAGCGGACAGCACACCCACGATCGCCGCGATCGCGACCCAGAAGTCAAAGCGGGTGACGCGGTAGAGCCGGCGCAGTTCGCCGAGATCGATCATGCCGAACACGACCGCGTCGATGATCACCGCGCCGAGCACTGCCTTGGGCAGGTGCGAGAACACCGGTGCTAGCGCGATCAGGGTGGCGAGGACCAGCGCGCCTGTCGTCAGTGAGGCGACCGGGGTGTTGGCGCCGGCGGACTCGTTGAGCGAGCTGGCCGACAGGCTCGTCGATACGGGCATGCCCTGAAACACCCCTGCCCCCACGTTCGCCATGCCCTGGGCCACCGACTCCTGGTTGACGTCGATGCGGTACCGGTGGCGAGTTGCGAACGATCTGGCGTCGCCCGCCGTCTGCGAGAAGCCGATCAGCAGCAATGCAGCGGCCGCGGTCACGATCGTCGCGTAGTGGTCCTTCACCAGCGTGAGGTCTGGAAGCTTCGGGGCTGGGAGCCCGCGCGGCACGTGGCCGACGAGCGCGACCCCGTGGGCGCCCAGGTCGAACACCGCGGACGCAATCAGTCCGACGACAACCAGCACGAGCGCGCCGGGAACCGACGGCGCCAGGAACCGCAGCCCAAGGATCACGCCCAGGGAGGTCACAGCGACGAGCACCGTCGCCCAGTGCACGTCGCCAAGCGACGAGATCCACGTTCCGAGCTCGCGCCAGGCGTTGACGCCCTCAGACGACGTGCCGGTGAGCTTGGGCAGCTCGCCGATGACCACGTCGACCGCGGCTCCCGCGAGAAATCCAGTCACCACCGCCTTGGACAGAAACCGCGCGATCCACCCCATCCGGAAGACGGCCAGCGCCAGGAACAGCAGTCCGCTTGCGAGCGTGATCGCGGCGACGAGTTGCGCCGCGGGCTCCTGATCGAGCCCGGTCGCGAGCACTGCCCCACCGGCGACCGCCGCCAGCGATGACGACGGCCCCGTGGAGATCTGCCTTGACGTGCAGAACAGCGCGTAGATGATCGCGCCGGCTGCCGCGGCGTACAGGCCGTTCTGAAGCGGGACCCCGGCGATTCCGGCATATCCGAGGTTCTTCGGCACCACCAGCGCCGTCACGGCGACTCCTGCCGTCAGGTCACCGCGCAGCCAGCGGCGCTTGTAGCGCGGCAGCCAGTGCAGCACCGGCACCAGGCCGGCAGGACTGTCGTCGCTCCCGTCATCGCTCGCCATCGCTGAACGCGACGGTCTATCCGACGGTCGTAGCGGCGCCATCATCCGTTGCGGATGACGGGCTCACCCCATTGGGGTGATGAACGACCTCCTGGCTTGGCAGATGCTTGCCCGTGCGCGGAATCCGCGCCGGCCCGCGGCGCACGTCCGGCGGGTCGCCGACACGACACAACCCAAGGAGGCTTGTCTATGGCAACCCTTGTTGCGATTGGCTATGCGGATGAGGCCACGGCCGAGCAGGCGCAGGACACCGTGCACCAACTCGAGTCCGAGCTGATCATCCAGGCAGACCAGGTCGCGGCGATCTCTCGCGACCTGGATGGCAAGTATCACGTCCACACCTCCCACGGCGGCGCGTCCGCCGGCGGCGGCGCTGTCTGGGGTGGCTTCTGGGGCTTCCTGTTCGGGCTGTTGTTCTTCATCCCGTTCTTCGGGCTCGCCCTAGGCGCCGGCATGGGCGCGTTGTTCGGGCACTTCGGCGAGAAGGGGATCGATAAGGCGTTCCAGCAGCAGGTGCGCGACCACCTGCAGCCCGGAACCTCGGCCCTGTTCCTGATCGTCGAGCAGGCGACGCCCGACAAGGCGATTGCCGCGCTGCAGCAGTACGGCGGAACGGTGATCAAGACGTCGCTGTCCGACGAGGACACCAAGAAGCTGCAGGACGCCCTGCAGCCCCCGGCGCCGGCGACCGCCTAGAAGGAACACCCGTCAACCCATGACACCCGCCGGACGCCAGTGGCCCCTCTGACAAGCAGGCGTCGAAAGCGGCTCGAGGAGTTCATCGCTCCGTTCCGCGTCGAGCCCGGGTCGAAGGTCAAGCTCTCCAGAGACTTCGACCCGGGCTTCAAGGCGGGTATCAGAAAGAAGAAGGACGGCGTCGCGCTGCTCGAAGAGGGCGTGAGCCTGCTGTCCGAATATCAGGAGCGTCTGGCGGCACAGGACACATGGGGCGTGCTGGTGGTGCTGCAGGCGCTCGACGCGGCGGGCAAGGACGGGACCATCCGTCACGTGATGAGCGGCGTCAACCCGCAGGGCGTCGCCGTGCACAGCTTCAAGGTCCCCTCGCCCGAGGAGCTAGACCACGACTTCCTGTGGCGGTACGCGCGCAAGCTGCCAGCCCGCGGGCAGATCGGGATCTTCAACCGCTCGCACTACGAGGAGGTGCTCGTGGTGCGGGTGCATCCGGAGATCCTCGCTCGCCAGAAGCTGCCGAAATCACCGAAGCGGGAGCTGTGGAAGCGGCGCTATCGGGAGATCAACGATTGGGAGCGCTATCTGACCGAGAACGGCATCCGCGTCGTGAAGCTGTTCTTGAACCTGTCGAAGGAGGAGCAGCGCACGCGCTTCTTGAGGCGGATCGACCTGCCGGACCACAACTGGAAGTTCTCGGCGGCGGACGTCAGGGAGCGCCAACACTGGGACGCCTACCAGCAGGCGTTCTCGGAGATGCTGTCGCACACCAGCACCGAATGGGCCCCGTGGCACGTGATTCCGGCCGATCGCAAGTGGTTCGCACGTATTGGAGCCGGGGCTGTGCTCGTGCAGACGCTGATGGAGATCGATCCGCGCTTCCCGCGGGTGTCCAAGGAGCAGCGGGACGCGTTGCAGGAGGTCAAGCACGAACTCGAGGCACAGGCGCCCAAGGGCGCCGCGCCTGATCCCTTTGCAGAGCGGCAGCGCGAGGACGACGCGCAGCAAGACGGGAGCGCGGGGCAACAAGGGAGCGCGGGGCAGCTCGACGGGGGCTCGGGGCAGTCCGACGGGAGCGCGGGGCAGCGGGGCGGGAGCGCTCCCGAGGACGACCCCGAGCCGCAGGCCGATCCGGTGGCGTGAGCGTGGCCACCGAGACGAGCACGACAGCTCAGCAGCAGGCAGCGACGGACGGCTGGTACAGCGCCACGCCCGAGGAGGTGACGGCGAGGCTCGGCGTCGATCCGGCAATCGGGCTCTCCAGCCGGCAGGCGGCCGACCTGCTCGAGCGCAACGGCCCCAACGCCCTCCCGGTCGAGCAGTCGGTGCCCGGCTGGAAGCGATTCGTCAGCCAGTACCAGAGCTACATGCAGATCATCCTGGTCGGTGCGGCGATCGTGTCGCTGGCGATCAAGGAGTGGAGCACCGGCGTCCTGCTGATCCTGATCACCGTGATCAACGCCGTCGTGGGCCTGCGGCAGGAGGGCAAGGCCGAGAGCGCGATGAACGCGCTACAGGCGATGGTGAAGGCGACCGCGCGCGTCCGCCGCGACGGGTCCGAGGCGAACATCCCGGCCGAGGAAGTGGTCGTCGGCGACATCGTGCTGCTCGCTGCCGGAGACGAGGTGCCGGCCGACGGCCGGCTGATCGAGGCCAGCGCGCTTCAGATCGACGAGTCCGCGCTGACCGGCGAGAGCGTGCCGGCGTCGAAGGGGATCGACGCTCCGACTGGCACCGACCTGGCGCCCGGAGAGCAGTCCGACATGGCGTTCATGCACACGCCGGTCACGCACGGCAGCGGCGTGATGGTCGTGACCGCAACCGGGAGCGACACCCAGGTGGGCCGGATCGCCGGGATGCTCGCGACCACTGCGCGCGAGCAGACACCGCTGACCAGGCAGCTGAACACGCTCACGCTCTGGATCGTCGCGGCTGCCGGCATCACGATGGTGGTGATGTTCGTGCTGGGGGCTCAGCGCGACCAGTCGTCGACGGTCATCTTCACGAGCGCGGTGGCCCTGGCGATCGCCGCGATCCCAGAGGCGATGCCCACGGTGCTGCAGGTGGTCATGTCGCTGGGCGCCGCCGAGCTCGCCCGGCGCGGAGCGGTGCTCAAGGACCTGGCGTCGGTCGAGACGCTCGGCTCGACCTCGGCGATCAACTCCGATAAGACCGGCACCCTGACCATGAACCAGATGACCGCCGTGGAGGTGCTCGATCCGACCGACCGCTACACGATCTCCGGCTCGGGCTATGAGCTGGAGGGCAAGGTCCAGCACGCCGCCGGGTCGTCGGACACGATCGAGGACGCGATCCTCCCCTACGTCATCGCAAACGACGCGAAGCTCGTCGACGGCAAGCTCGTCGGCGACCCGACGGAGGGTGCGCTGCTCGTGCTCGCATACAAGGCGGGCCTCGACATCGAGGCCACCCGCGAGCGCCATGCGCGGCTTGCGACGCTGCCGTTCGATCCGACCTACAAGCTGATGGCGACGTTCACGCGAATGCCGGACGACAGCGTTCGCTGCTACGTCAAGGGAGCCGCGCCGGCAGTGATGAGCCACGCCGTGACCGCCCTGTCGGCCGGGCAGAGCATCCCCTGGGACGAGGATCTGCGGTCGCGCGCAGAGACAAACGTCCGAAGGATGGGAGAAGACGGACTGCGCGTGATGGCCGCGGCGTACCGCGACATCAGCGCCGATTCCTTCGATCCCGGCGGCGATCTGCTGGGCTACGTGGAGGGGTTGGAGATGACCAGCCTCGTGGCGATGGTCGATCCGCCTCGCGCGGCATCCAAGCAGGCGGTCCATGACGCGCAGAAGGCACACATCCGCGTGCGGATGGTCACCGGAGACGACGTCGTCACCGGCGCCGCGATCGCCAAGCAGTTGGGCATCGAGGGTGACGCGATCCTCGGCGCCGAGTTCGCCGCGCTCGACGAAGCGCAGCGGCTGGAGCGAATCGACGAGATCGGCGTCGTCGGCCGCGTCGCCCCAGAGCACAAGGTGCTGCTCGTCGACACGCTCAAGCAGAAGGGCCACGTGGTGGCGATGACCGGCGACGGGGTCAACGACGCTCCATCGATCAAGGCCGCGCACATCGGCATCGCGATGGGCAGCGGCACCGAGGTCGCCAAGAACGCCGGGCGGATGATCCTCACCGACGACGACTTCGCGACGATCGTGCATGCGGTTGAGCAGGGCCGCAAGCTCTACGACAACCTCACCAAGTACGTCCGCTTCGTGCTGATTTCGCTCGTTGCGTTCGTGCTTACGTTCCTCGGCGCGACCCTGCTGAACATCGCCGCCGGGCAGCCGTTCACACCCCCTCAGGTCTTGTGGATCCACTTCTTCATCAGTGCGCCGTTCGGCGTGGCGCTTGGCCTCGACCAGGCCACTCCCGGTCTGATGCGCCTGCGCCCCAGGCCGAGCGACCAGTCGATCATGACCACCGGCGTGAAGCTCACCTCCGGGCTCGTCGGCCTGTACATGGCGATCTGCCTGGACGTGCTGATCTACTACGGCAAGCAGCACTACCACAGCGTCGTGATCGGTTCGTCGATCGGGCTGACGGCGTTCGCACTGATGCTGGTCGTCGCGGCGTACGAGAGCCGGAGCGTGTCCCGCACGGTGCTCGAGAGCGAGACGTTCGACAACGCCAGGATGAACTGGATCGCGATCGCGGAGATTGCGCTCGCGGTGATGGTGACCCAGATGGACCTGTTCAACCGGCTGCTCGACACGGCGCCGCTGAGGGTCGGCCAGTTCGGGCTCGCGCTGGCGTCGGCAGTGCTGCTGCTAGCGCTGTGGGAGGTCGGCAAGCTGATCGCCCGCCGCAGCGAGAGCGACGTGCGGCGGTAAGCCGACCTGCGCGCAGCTCGGCGGTCAGCCGCCCGCGGGCGTGCTCACTGGTAGCGCATTCGACGCGAAGTCGGCCCACGCCGCCGCCAGCCTGCGGGCGGCCTCCTCGAGCATCGGCGGCGCCGGTCCGTAGCAGACCCGCACGTACTCGGGGAAGCCCCCGTCGGGGCTGCTCGCGCCGCCAGGCACGACCGCGACACCGTGCCGCAGCGCGGCCTGCGCGAAGGCCGCGCCGCTGCCGGTTGGCGTTGCCATCCACAGCGACCAGCCGCCCCCGGCCGGCTGTGCGTCCCATTCCGGGAGCTCGCGACTGAGGGCGCCATAGAGCGTCTCCATGTGCTCGGCGGCCTGCGCGCGACGTCGCCGGCAGAGCTCGTCGTAGCCGGCCAGGATGTGGAGCGCGGCGAGCTGGTCAAGCGCCCCGACGCCGAGGTTGAGCGCACCCTTCACCCGCGCGAGTCGCAGGATCACCGGGCGCGGCGCCCGCAGCCAGCCGACGCGCAACCCACCCCAGGCGACCTTGCTCAGCGACCCCGCCGCCAGCACGCGGTCTGGCACGTGTGCCCACAAGGGGCTGCCCGGCTCGCCGTCGAAACGCAATTCGTCCAGCACCGTGTCCTCGACGACCGTCAGCTCGTGCTCGGATGCGAGCGCGGCGAGGCGCTCCCGGCGGTGCGCGGCGGTGCGTCCGCCGGTGGGGTTGTTGCACGACGGGGAGACGTACACGGCGTGAACGTGCTGGCGTTCGAGCAGCTGCTTGAGCCGGTCGACGCGGAGGCCTCCGCCATCGCGCTCGACCGCGAGCGCCTGGCCGCCCGCGCGGGCGATCGCATCAAGCGCGCCGGGATAGCCGGGGGACTCGACGGCGATCCGCCTGCCGTCGGCGGCTGCCATCGTCACCGCAAGGCTGATCGCCTCCTGCGCGCCGTTTGTGATCAGCACCTCTTCGGCCGACGTCTGCGCTCCGCGCGCTGAGAGGACCTCGGCGACCAGCGCACGCAGCTGCGGCCAGCCCGCGGGGACGTACCCATGACCGCGCGCGTACCGTGGCAGTTCCGATCCGGAGACCGTCAGGCCCTCGACAGTGTCGTCGAGCTCGGGCGCGCCGACCGACAGGTCGATCAGCGGCGCATCCGTGTCCCTGCGCGCGAGTAAGCCGGCGAGCGCCGGAGACGAGGCTCCCGCGGCGACCGGCACGGCGTTGCGCATCACGGTCCCGCTGCCGTGGCGCGTCACCGCCAGACCGCGCTCGCGTAGCTCGCGGTAGGCGGCCACGACGGTTGCTCGACTGACGCCGAGCTCGGCGGCGAGTACGCGCTCGGCCGGCAGCTCACCGTCCGCGGGCAATGCCGATCGCTCGGTTGCGCCGACCAGCGCATCGGCCAGCCGCTCGAACAGCGGCCCGCGGCTGGCGCGCCATTCGCCGAGTCCCGCCACCAGCTGCTCCGAAGGACCGGCCATCTCAGTCCACTTCGTCTGAATTGGCTATCGACAGACAGTCCACTGGGCGTGAGGATTGCACACATGAAGCCAATTGACCAGATATCGCCGTTCGGCGAACTCATAACCGATGCTTTCGCGAGCGACTGGATCGGTGCTTGGAATGCTCGTGACCTCGATCGGATCGTTTCGCACTACCGGGAGGACGTCGTTTCGGTGTCCCCGTTCGCAGCCCGAGCCGGCGCCCCGGGCGGCGTCATCCGCGGCCTCCCGGCGCTACGCGAGTACTTCGGGCGAGCGCTGCAGACCTTTCCAGAGCTGTACTTCGAGCCGATCGGCGCCCTTCCCGGCATCGGCTCGGTCGCGCTGCACTACCACTCCGTGGAGGGCCGCGAGGCGATCGAGGTGATGGAGCTCGATCCCGATCACCGCGTGCGTCGGGTCACCGCGCACTACGGGCCGCCGGCGGCGGACGGGCCCTGACGCTCGCCTGCCGCGATCAGGACGGGGCCGGCTCCGGGAACGGCAGCGAGGCGAGCAGCTCCTCGGTGGGAGCCTCGAACAGCGCGCTGCGTGTGGTCTCGCCGGCCTCGGACGCGCGGACGATGTCGATCGCGATTGAGCGGACCTGGCCGGCGATCTCGTTGAGGGCAAGGTCGGGATGGCGTTCGGCGGCGGCGGTGGCCCTGCCGGCGGCCTGCAGCGCCATTCTCAGCACGTCGCCGCTGCGCCATGGCTCGTCGAATTGGGCGGGCAGCTCCCAGGCCGCCAGGCCCAACTCGCGGACTGCGTCTGCGAGCTCGGCTTGGGGCGCGCGTCCCCCGCGGGCGTATAGCTGAACGTTGCGCGCGAGCATGCGCGCGCCGCGAGCCGCCTGCTCGGCATGACTCACGATGCGGGCGTACTGATCGAGCTCGGCCCGCGTCGGGCGGCGAAGCGGCGCCCAGCGTGCGGTGTCGCTGCCGACGAGCACCGCCTGCTTGAGGTCGCCGATCGCGAGCTCAACGTTCTCGGCCGCCTGTGTCGCTGACTCACCGTGGCGCACGTCGCCCACGCTCAGCGCCGCAGCCGCATCGCGCAGCACGACGCCCAGCTCCCCGAACACGGCCGACGTGGCGCGCTTGACACCGTTCACGGGATTGGGCGGGAACACCAGCGTGTGCACGGCCAGCGCAACGCCGCCACCGATCAGCACGTCGAGCAGCCGCACCAGCGGCGTCGACGACACCGTCGCCACGAGGATCGCGGACACGGCCGCCTCACCGACGAGCGTCTCACCGCCCCCGAGGACGACCGCCGCGACCATCGCGAGCACGACCAGCAGGCCGATCTGAGGCGGGCCGCCGCCGATCACCCGCAGGATCAAGTCCGCGATGAGGATGCCGAGCACGACCCCCGCGATCAGTTGCACGGCGCGCTGCCGACGCTCCCCGAAGGCAGCGCCGAGCGAGATCACCGCGGCGATCGACGCGAACGCCGGGCGATGCTCGACGCCGAGCAGCACCGCCAGATACCAGGCGGCGACCGCGGCCACCGCCGTCTGAAGGATCGGCCACATGCGGCCGTACGTCCGCCTGCGAACGAGCCGGATGAGTCTTGTGATCACACTAGAGACAACACCTTCGCTCCAGGCCGTTACACCCGCGCCCGCGTGTACTCACACGCTGCTAACGCGGCCGCGCCCCCGCGGCGGGCGTAGAATTCATTCCGGTTGTGGGAGGGGGAACCGCATGATCTTGCACGCGGACATACCGACGCGAGCCCAACTGGACCGGTTGCTAGTCAACCGACATCCCGCGAGCGTCTCGGTCTACGTACCAACCGATCCGACCTCCGCGAACGTCGGCGAGCGGATCGAGCTGCGCAACCTCACCGCCCAAGCCGTGGACCAGCTCCGCGATGCAGGAGTCTCGAAGCGAGAGCTCGCGGCGATCGAGGAGGAAGTTGCCGACCTGGTCGACGACGAGGACTTCTGGCGCCACCAGGCCAGGAGCCTCGCGGCGTTCGCGACGCCGGAGGGCTTGACCACGTTCCGCCTGCCCAACCGGCTAATCGGCGTCGTGGAGGCAGCCGATCGTTTCTACGTGAAGCCGCTGCTGCGCACGGTCACGTTTCCACAGGTCGCGTTCGTGCTCGCGCTTGCACAAGGCTCGGTCCGGCTGATCGAGGTCTCACCAGACGTCGAGGCAACCGAGGTCGCGCTGCCCGACATGCCGCAGGATGCCGCCAGCGCCGCCGGTCGTTCGTCGATTGCCGACAGGGCGCCGGTACGGCGAATCCAGGGCGATGAGGGCCGCAAGCTCCGCCTACGGCAGTACGCCCGGAAGGTCGACCAGGCGCTTCGTCCGTTCCTGAGCGGCCTCGATGTGCCGCTGATCCTCGCCGCCGCCGAGCCGTTGGACTCGATCTACCGATCGGTCAATTCGTACCCGCGGCTCGCTCCCACCGGAATTGGCGGCAATCCGGAGCGGACGCCGGACGCCGAGCTGGCTGCCGGCGCGCGCGACGTGCTCGACGAGCTGTACGCGCGCGAGTTGCGGGCAACGCACGAGCTGTTCGAGCGCCGCAGATCAGAGGGCCGCGGGCTGGTCGACATCGGCGACGTCGCGCGGGCGGCGACGTTCGGGGCGGTCGACACGCTGCTGATCGACATCGACGAGGTTGTCCCAGGCTCGGTCGACGAGGACACCGGCGCCGTCACAATCGCCGACGCTCCGACCGCGGCAGGCTACGGCGTGGTGGATGAGATCGCCCGCCGTTCGTGGCTGGCCGGCGCCACGGTGCTCGCCGTCCGCCGAGAGGATGTCCCCGACGGAGCTTCGGTGGCAGCGATCCTCCGGTATCGGATCTGAGCCGCCGGTGTGCCGAATCGATCGCCTAAACGGTCAGTGCTGACCGTCAGACGGTGACCGATGCTCGTCGGGCTGTGCCTGTAGGCGCTCCTCGAGCGAGCGAAGACCGAGCTTTGCCTGCATCAGCTTGTCCATTCCGTCTGACACAAGCTTGTCGATCTCGCGGATCTGATCGGCGAGCGTCTTAGTCGAGACTGCCACCACGCTTGCGACGTTACCACCCGGTTATTACAGGCTCAATGCGCGTTCGACTATCTGGCACCGACGCCGTCCCACAGACGATCGGTAGCCTCGACCGCGTGACCATGCGGATGAGGTCGGTGATCGCGGCCTTCCTGAGCGCGGTGATCATCGGTGGCGTGCTGGCGCCGCTAGCGCAGGCCGACGGAGACCCCGGCAGCGACGTGCTCGTCTACCAGGACCTGTTCGTCGGCTCGACCGCCGGCCTCTCGGTCCCGCAGCAGGCTCAGTTGGGCGAGCTCCTCAAGGCGGCGGAGCGTTCGAAGTTCCCCATCAGGGTCGCGATCATCGGCAGCCGGGCTGATCTGGGTGCGGTCACGGCTTTGTGGCGCAAGCCGCAGGCGTACGCGCGCTTCCTGGGCCTCGAGCTGTCGCTGGCCTACAAGCAGCGCTTGCTGGTGGTGATGCCGAACGGAGTCGGGTTCAACTGGCCAGGGCACTCGAGCGCGCCGGCGTACCGGACGCTGGCGGGCATCCGGAGCGGCACTGGTGGCGAGGGCTTGCTGTCCGCAGCGGAGGCGGGAGTTCGCAAGCTGGCGGCTGCGGACGGCGTCAAGCTCCCGTCGGCGACAACGACGTCGCAGTCGGCTCCGGCGCCGAGCAGCGGGGGCAGTGGGGCCACTCCCCCGGGGCGCTCGGTCGATCGCGTGGTGGGGACCATCGCCATCGTCCTCGCTGCGCTCGCCGTCGTCGTGCTCGTGATCCGGCAAGCGCGCCGCCGGCAGACCCGTGACCGCGCGCAGTCGCCCGAACGGCAGCCACGTCGGCTCGTGCCACCGGTGGGACGACGCTGGGTCCTGCCGAGCGTGGTGCTCCTCGGGCTGGTGCTGACGGGGGCGGTCGTCGCTCTCGCCGACCGAGGGCATGGCGGTTCCACGCAGCGCGCGTCGCTGGCGTTCAACCCAACTTTGGATCCGGGGACGCCGCTGTCGGGCGCGGCTCCGGACTTCACGCTTTCAGATCAGTTCGGCGAGCCGGTGTCGCTGCACTCGTTCCGGGGCAAGGTTGTGATCCTCGCCTTCAACGACTCCGAGTGCACCACCGTCTGTCCACTGACGACGAGCGCGATGCTGCAGGCCAAGGCGATGCTCGGCAAGGCCGGCTCCCAGGTGCAGCTGCTCGGAGTCGACGCGAATCCTCACGCGATCTCGCTGGAGAATGTGTGGTCCTACTCGGAGCTGCACGGGATGCTCCACGACTGGCATTTCCTGACCGGCTCGCTGCCCCAGCTCCGGCGCGTGTGGAAGCAGTACGCGGTCGAGGCAGCGGTCGAGGCAGGACAGATCACGCACACGCCGGCGCTGTTCGTGATCGACCCCCAAGGGCGCAAGGCAAAGGTGTTCATCACCCAGATGTCCTACTCGTCGATCGGCCAGCTCGGCCAGCTGCTTGCCGGCGAAGCATCGAGGCTGCTGCCGGGTCATCCCGCAGTCCGGTCTGACTTGTCGTACGCGCGCGTTGCGGGGATCACGCCAGCGCAAGCCGCGACGCTCCCGCGCGCCGGTGGGGGAACCGTCCAGATCGGCCCCGGCAAGTCGGCGCACCTCTACGTGTTCTTCGCGACCTGGGATCAGGGGACGAGCGCGCTCGCCGGTCAGCTAAGCGCGCTGAACGGCTACGCCACCGCGGCGCGCCGCCTTGGCTTACCCCCGTTGACCGCCGTCGATGAGGGGAGTGTCGAGCCGTCCGCGCAAACGCTCAACGAGTTCTTGGCACGCCTCCCGCGCCCGTTGTCATATCCAACGGCGATCGACCGGTCAGGCAGGGTCGCGGACGGCTATCAGGTGCTCGGGGTGCCGTGGTTCGTCCTCACCTCGAGAACGGGCCAGATCCTCTACTACCGCGAAGTCTCCACCGCAGGCTGGCCGAGCACCAAGACGCTGGTCTCCTACGTTCGCGCCGCCCTCGCGCGTACGCCCAACACACCATCCGGGAGCGCCCAATCCAATCTCGCGCAGTCTCCACCGGCGCTTGCGGCGCTGCAGAAGCAGGCCGACCAGCTGGTGGGATCGGAGCCGGATCTGGAGGCGAGAGTCCGCGCGCTGCGCGGGTACCCGATCGTGATCAACGTCTGGGCATCGTGGTGCGGGCCGTGCCGATCGGAGTTCGGGCTGTTCGCTTCGGCGTCGGCGCGCTACGGAAGCCGCGTGGCCTTTGTCGGCGCCAACAACGACGACTCCGCCACCGACGCCCGTGGCTTTCTGGCACAGCATCCCGTCCATTACCCGAGCTACGAGACGACCACCTCCAACCTGAGATCGCTTGCCGTGGTCCAGGGGCTGCCAACGACGATCTTCATCAACCGGGCGGGCAAGGTCGCGTTTGTGCACACCGGCCAATACGACTCCCAGGGAACGCTCGACCACGACATCGGCAGCTACGCGCTCGGCGGTTGACGTAGTTCGTCGATCAGCCCGCGGACCCGGCGGGCGATGTCGTCGCGAGTGGCGCGAACCTCCTCGATCGGCCGGCCCTTGGGGTCGGGCAGGTCCCAGTCGATATAGCGCTTGCCGGGGATGTAGGGGCACTCGTCGCCGCACCCCATCGTGACCACGATGTCAGCGTCCTGGGCCAGCTCGCGGGTTAGCAGCCGGGGGCGGCGGTCGGCGAGGTCGATCCCCAGCTCGCGCATCACTTCGATCACCTCCGGATGGACCCGCTCGCCCGGAGCGGTCCCCGCCGATGCGGCGGTGTGCTCGTCCCCCGCCGCCCGCTCGAACAGCGCCTGGCTGATCTGGGATCGACCGGCGTTGTGCAGGCAGACGAACAGGACGTGAGCCACCGATTCGGATCGTATCCATTGACATCGATCACTTCAATCGATATCTGTATATAGAGGGCTTTCGATCTGGAGCGAGGGATGACGGGCTGCATCGCCGGCGCGCTCACCGAGAATGAGTTCCGGCGCGAGCTCGAGGCGTCTGGGTTCGAACAGGTCGGGGTCCAGCCCACGCACCGCGTGCACGAGCACGCATCCGCGGCGATCATCCGCGCCCGCAAGTCGGCCTCCACGACTGGCGCCTGAAGCTGCGGCTGACAGGCGCCGCATATCGGGGTAGTGCCCGTTATCCGGCCGAGATTGTGTGGGTGATCTTCGTGCGGCGCACCTGCTCGAAGTCGGCCAACCGCCAGGTCTCGACTCCGTCCTCGACTGCATAGCCCTTGACGCGGGCGGCGCTGATCTCGAGCAGGATCCCGCCCCCCACGTTGAGCTGTTCGCCAGCCTTGTTTGCCGGCGCGATCGTCACCTTCACGTCCGTCCTGCTGGCGGCGTTGGCCAGCTTCTGGAGCTTCGCGGAATGCTTGCCTTTTTTTGAGGTGACCTCGACCGTGTACAGCGTGGCCGTCCCGGCCCATTCCTCGAGGTTGCCTCCGTTGACCTTGATCTGACCCACGCTGCCGATCTGGACAGTTCCAGTCCGGACCGGGTCGCGGGCGAGAACCTGAGTGACGGCGCGATTGCCGATCGAGCGCTGCAGCGCGAGGACCGGATTGGACCGGCGGCGCATCAGCGAGGAGTCCGACTGACTGCGGCCCAGTTCGCGGCGCCGGTGGGTCACGCGCTCCGGCATCTACGGGCGACCGTACCTCAACCGCGTTACGAGAACCACCCCTGCGCGGCTGGTCGTGCACCGCGCTGGCAACCACGCGCGAGCACGGGATAGGCTTGCGCGGTGGTCGAGGAGTCGCATGGCGTGGCCGAGGTCCGCGCATGGTTCGAGAGCTATCTGCGCGCATACGCCGCGTGTTGTCGCGGCGACTCCGACGATGCTCGGCAGCTCCTGGAGTACTTCGGAGTGCCGCTCCTGCTCACGACCGACGCGGCCGCCGTCGCGCTCACCGGCGAGGACGACGTCGTTGACGCCGTTGGGCAGCAGATCGCGCGACTGCGAGCTGCCGGCTACGACCGTACCGAGACGCTCGATTCCGAGACGACCATGCTCAACGCGACCACGGCGCTCTACAGGGCCTACTTCTCGTGGTTGCGGGCGGATGGCAGCGAGATCGCACGAATGCGACTGGCGTATGTGATTACCCATGGGGTCGGCGGCCGCCGGATATCTGCGTTGGTGGTGGGTACGCCCTGAGCGTGGCCCTAACGACGCAGCGAAGAAGTCAAACCTTCCAGGCGGTCGATCGGATTGCGGTATGAGCACCGCACGGACCTGCCGGGAGAGGAAATGCGGGCGCGAGCGTGACACTGGAGCGCGCATAGGTTAAGTCACTCAGAGAGGACAAGCTGCGCGGCAGACTTGCGAGCTCCTGACGTCTGCTCTTTGCTTCGTCATCGGCTCGCGCCCACGACCGAAAGTACGCCTCGCCCGGCTGGCTGACAAGAGCTAGCGGGACGACGATCCCGCAAATACCGATCAAGATTTTCGGCGGGTCTGTGGCAGACTGTCGGGCGGTGCTCTGATGTCTGTTGTCGCGGGAGCTCCTGGTTATCGTCGCTCCGCTCCGGCTGACGCTGTGGGTCCTCGCCATAGCGACCGCGGTGATCCTCGTCCTGATCGGGATCGGGGTATCGCGGCACTTCGAGTCGATCCGTGCCGATCGGCGCCGCGAGCGCGCTCGGAGCGAGCTTCAGCCGCTGTTCTCGAGGTTTCTGGAGACCGAGGATCGCGCGCGCCTTGCCAACGAGCTCCGCCCCGCGTTCATGCGAATGGATGCGGCACAACGTCCGGTGGCAGCGGTGCTGGTTACCGACATCATGCAGGAGGCGGGACCGTCTCAAAGGGAGCAGCTCACGGGGGCGCTCGAGGAGGCGGGGATCGTCGAGCTCGGGCACCGCGGCACGCGACGGTTCTCGCCGTGGCGGCGGGCGCTCGCGTGCGAGATGCTGGGGAAGATCGGCTCAGGACGCTCGGTGCCGGTCTCCTCGATCGCCTCGACGATCGCCGGCCGGAGGTGCGGGTGGCGGCGGTGCAAGCGCTCGGCACCATCGGGTCGCCCGAGGCCGTGCCCGCGCTATCGGGGGCGTTCCTCGAGCGCCGCGTCGCTCCGACCAGCACTGTCCGTGAGGCGTTGGGCAGGATTGGCGGCGAGTCCGCGCCGGCGTTCGAGCGAGGCGTTGAATCACCGGACCCGATCGTCCGCGTCTCGTCGTGCTTTGGGATAGCCGCGATCGCTGCGACTCACGGCGCGGCGGTGTATCGGCTCGCCGAGGTGCTCGCGTCAGATTCCGATGCTCGCGTGCGGGCCGCCGCAGCGTCGGCTCTCGGAATCGCCGGCGGCGGCAACGCGCCTGCCGCGCTGGTCGCCGCTACCTCCGATCCGGAGGTTCAAGTGCGGAGGGCCGCAGTGAGGGCGCTTGGTTTCTTCGACGATCCGACCACCGGTGACGCGCTCGAGGAGCGCACCGAGGACGAGGATCGGGAGGTCGCGTTGAGGGCCGCCGGAGCGCTCGTCGCGCTCGCCCGCAGACCGCGTGCCGGACCAGATGTGCGTGCGCGTCTTGAGTCGTCGTCTGCGTGGGCGGTCAAGTACGCGCGGACAGTTGCGGAGGTGAGCGCATGATCGCCGTGCTCAAAACCATCTCGATCGGAATTCTTGTTTTCTTCCTGATCTACTGCATCGCCACCGTCTCGCTGCTCGCGTTGTCGGTTCGCCAGATCTCGTGGTACTCGCGCGGCCAGGGGCCGGCCCGCGGACGACCGGGAGCGCTCGCTCGTCGACCGAGCGTCAGCCTCGTGACGCCGGCCTACAACGAGGAAGCGCTCATCGTCCAGAGCGCCAAGGCGTTTCTGGCGAGCGACTACGAGCCGCTCGAGGTCGTCGTCGTCGACGACGGGTCGCGCGACGAGACGTTTGCGCGGCTCGACGAGGCGTTCGACCTCGTGTCACTTCCCTTGCGGGGCCGGACGGCGCTGCCGACGGCGCCGATCCGAAGCGTCCACATTTCGAGAAACGAGCCGAGGCTGCGTGTCGTCCACAAGGACAACGGCGGGCGTTCCGATGCGATCAATGCCGGCATCTCGATCGCCCTCGGCGAGCTCGTCGTGATCGTCGACGCGGACAGCCTGTTGGAACCGGATGCGATCACGCGCTCGGTTGTCCCGTTCGAGGTCCACCCCGATACCTGCATGGCGGTCGGCGGCGGAATCCGTGTTGCCAACGGATCGAGAATCGTCGGCGGTCGCGTGGTGACCCCCGGGGTCTCGATGCGGGGCATCGGCGCGACGCAGGTGCTCGAGTATTTGCGCGGGTTCTATGCCACGCGGATCGCGTGGTCTGAGATGAACGGGCTGTTGATCATCAGCGGCGCGTTCGGCGTGTTCCGGCGCGACCTGCTGGTCGCGCTGGGTGGCTTCTCCAAGGCCACGCTCGGGGAGGACATGGAGATGACGATGCGCATCCACCACACGCTCAGACCGAACATGAAGGACGCTCACGTGGTGTTCGCGCCCGACGCGGTGTGCTGGACCGAGGCCCCCGGCACGATGGGAGGACTGCGCAACCAGCGCGTTCGCTGGCACGCCGGGCTCCTAGACAACCTCCGGATGCACTGGCGGATGTTCGGGCGGTCGCGGTTCGGCGCCGCCGGAACGTTTGCCATGCCCTACCTCGTTCTGTTCGAAGCAATCGAGCCGCTCGTTGAGGTCCTGGGGTTCGCGATCGTGATCACGCTGCTCATCTACAACGCCGTCAACTGGACCTACCTGGTCGCGTTCTTCCTCGTTGCGTTGGTCACCGGCGCGGTGCTGAGCGCGACCGCGCTCTTGATCGAGGAAATCGGCTTCCGCCGGTACCGCGCCAAAGACCTCGCAGGACTGACAGTCTGGGGCCTCGTCGAGGCGCTGTGGTTCCGTCCCGTGCTCGCGTGGTGGCGGCTGAAAGCAACGCTCTTCGCGCTCATCGGCCGCCGGCCCGGCTGGGGGACGATCCCCCGCGGAGAGGGGATTCTCGAGCACCCGGCCGAGACCGTCACTCCGTTAACGCGCTAGCGGCCCTCTCGTATCTGTAGCCGGTTGCCGTCGGGGTCCTGGAACTGCGCGACGTAGCCCCAAGGGAACTCGAGCACGTCCGACACGAACTCGACGCCTCGCGACCTCAGCTCCTCGACTGTCTTGCGGCAATCGTCGGTCTCGATCGTGATCGACGCCGGGGGGCGTCCCATCGCCGGCTCGGCCTGGCCCTGTGTCCCGGGCCAGAGAACCAGCTGGAAGTCGTCCCCCTTTACGCCGACGGTCAAAAACCGCGGCCCGTCGGGCGTCGGGTTCTCAGCCCGCTTCTCGAGGCCAAGGACGTTCGTATAGAAGTCGAGCGCCGTGTCCTGGTCGCTGACGAGCACGCTCGTGTAAAAGACTTTCTCCAGCATTGCTGTTCCTCCGGTGGTCGTAGTCACTACTTCGATGACACCCGGCGAGCGGTAAACGTGACAGCCGCCGACGCCTGCGGTCGACGAGGTGGCGCGCGGCCCTTGCGATATCAGCGTTGGCCGTGGATGATGGATCTGGAGATGGATCTCGGCCTCAACGACAAGCTGGCTGTCGTCACCGGCGCCAGCAAGGGCATCGGCCTTGCGATCACGCGGGCGCTAGTTGCGGAGGGCGCGCGCGTCATCGCTGGATCGCGGCACACGAGCCCGGAGCTGGATGACCTCGTCGATGGCGGCCGCGTCTATGCAGTTGCTGTCGACCTCTCGACGACCGACGGCCCAAAGCAGCTGATCGACGCCGCCCGCGAGCGGGGACAGATCAACATCCTCGTTAATAACGCGGGCGCGGTCACGCCGCGGCTCGACGGATTCCTCGCCGTGAGCGATGGGGACTGGCTCGCCGAGTTCAACCTTACGTTCATGGCCGCCGTGCGCACGACGCGCGCCGCCTTACCGGACATGCTGGCGGCGGGGCACGGAACGATCGTCAACGTCAGCTCGGTCAACTCGTTCCTTGCCGACCCAGCTGTAATCGACTATTGCGCGGCCAAGGCAGCGCTGGCGAATTTCTCCAAATCGCTCGCGCTCGAACTGGGACCCAAGGGCGTGCGCGTAAACGCGGTCAGCCCCGGGCCCGTTTCGACCGAGCTCTGGCTCGGCGACCACGGCGTGGCCGCGACCGTGGCTCAGGCCAAGGGAGGCGATCCCTCGGCTGTCGCGCAAGGGCAGGCCGCACAGTCGGCAACGGGACGCTTCACTGCACCGAGCGAAGTTGCCGACCTCGTGGTGCTGCTCGCGAGTGAACGCGCCGCAAACACCACCGGCTCCGACTTCCTAATCGACGGCGGGCTCGTGAGAACCCTATAGCTGCCTTTTGGCGGCGGCAGCGCCATCTGGGCTCACCGACGAAGCGTCACCTTCCGCGTGAGGATCGTCTGCGTCCGCTGATGCGGGCGGATGTAGCGGATCTTCACACGCAGTTCCAGCGTTCCGCGGCGGCGCAGGCGTGCCAGCGCGGAGGGCGTCAATCGCAAGACGAACGAAGCCGTGCCCGAGTGTGCCAGGCGACGGCTCGTTAGTCGTAGGCCGGCGCCGCCGGCGCTGCGATCCCAAGCGGCGCTCCCACCACGAACCCGATCACGCACGTTCGCTTCTTCATCCCTGTCCTGCCTGCGCGGAGAATAACTCTCAGACCCCAGACACGCGCCAGTTTCTGATTGCCGGTCAGGTCGCCTCGGAGCTGTCAGCTGGACGCGAGCCGACGGCGGCCGCGATGAATCTTCCGGCGCGGACGGGTCATAGGCGTTAAGAATGAACCCCCGGCCACACCGGTCGCCTCTGGGAGGCACGATGAGCAAGCTTAGGTGTCATATCTCGATCTCGCTGGACGGTTTCGTCGCCGGCCCGAACCAGAGCGAGGAGAACCCGCTCGGCGAGGGCGGCGAGCGGCTCCACGATTGGGTGGTTCCGCTGGCCGCCTGGCGCCAAGCGCACGGCAAGCAAGGCGGCGAGGTGAACGAGAGCACACGGGTATTCCAGGAATCGGTCGAGAACATCGGGGCCGGCGTGATGGGTCGAAACATGTTCGGCCCGGTCGGCGGTGGTGCCTGGGGCGACGAGCAGTGGACGGGCTGGTGGGGCGACGACCCTCCCTACCACTACCCCGTGTTCATTCTCACCCATCACCCCCGTGACCCCGTGGTGATGCAGGGAGGGACCACGTTCCACTTCGTCACTGACGGAATCGAGTCCGCGCTCGAACAGGCAAGGAATGCCGCCGGCGGCAAAGACGTCATGCTTTGGGGTGGCGGCAACGTCGCGCAGCAGTACCTGGCAGCGGGACTGCTGGACGAACTTGAGCTCCACGTCGTTCCGGTGGTGCTCGGCGACGGTGCGCGCCTGTTCGACAACCTCCAGGACGCGGAGGTGCAGCTCGAGCAGGTCCGGGCCGTCGAGGCGCCCGGCGTCACCCACCTCAAGTACAGAAGCGTGAAATGAAGCGGGTCAGCGGGCGGCGCCACCACTCTCCTTCCGAGTGAATCCACCGCCCACCCGCGCCAAGTTCGTAGACCTCATCGCCAACGAAAACCGACAGCATCTGGTGAGTCTCCCCAGTGACATCCGCGCCCGAGACGTTGGCCAGGAGCTCAGCGGCGTGGCCACCTAGCCGCGACTCGAGCGTCGCCCGTCGCCGCATTGCCTTCGATCCGAGCGCCGACGACGGTCACGCCTTGCGGCGGGATGCCCGCGCACGACGCTTCTTCGGGCGTCCCGTAGCCGTGGCGAGGTGCTTCTGCTTCGGCACAGCGGCCGTCCCGCAGGCCGCCACCACTACCACAAGCACCGCCGCGAGAACTCCAGAACCTCCGCGCATCGCCAGATCGTCGCGCTTGACGGTCCACATCGAAACACGTACGTACCCGGGCTGGCCCGAGGTCCGTTCGGTTGGTGCGTTGCTCGACTTGGGGAGTTCCTCCCAAGAGTGCTGCAGATCCTCCCACAGCCTTCGGTCGGAGGAATATGATCGACGCAGATCAGCGAGAGAATTACGTGTCCGCAACTCCTCCATTCCCGCCGCGGGGCGAACTCGCGGCCGAGGCGTTTATTCATGAGACCAATCACGAGATTGAGGCTGAGGCGGCGCGCTACGCCCAACTTCATCCCGACGATGTTGGTGTCAGGTCACCCGGCGTGATCCGTCGTGCGGTGCGTCGCGTGTACGCAGTGATCGTTCGTCGCGGCTAACTGCTGTTCGCTCAGGTGCAGGAGCGTGTCCATACCCCACCTGCGCGCGGGTGCGTCAGTACGCTCGGATCGTGCTCGTGTACATCACGGGAGTCCCGGGCAGCGGCAAATCGACGGTGGCGAACGAGCTGCGAGCTCGGGGATACTCGGCGATCGACTTCTTGTGCGGCTGCGGGGGGGAGAGGATGCGATCTGTCATCTATTCGCACGGGCGTTCTTTCTCCACGTCGAGCCAGACGAACTTCGCGAGAGGCTGCTGAACCGGACTACTGGGCGGTTCGCAGGCATTGCAGGCATCAACGGTGGCCCAGGCCGAAAGGGTCTTGCCCTACCGGGCTCAGGCTGATCAACTCAATGCAGCCACTCGCAAGCGTCGTGCGGGACATTCTTGAAAGCTGCGGCCTGTCGCCACGCGTTGGGAATCGCTGGGCTCATGGCCGGTAGACCGACAACATCCGAGCAGGATGACAGGAGAGTGCGTCATGCCCTATGCCGTGGATTTCAACGATGTCTCGACAGTCGGCCTGGAGTCCTCGCCGGTTGCGGCCGCACTTGCTGGTCTGCGGGCGCACGAGGCCCGCTACTTCAAGAACAAGTACGACCACGTCTTCACGGTGGAGCCTGCGAGCAACGCCAAGAAGACAATCGATTGGGTGCACCGGATCCTCAAGGAAGAACGTGAAATCGTCATCTCCTCTCGGCCGCTCGAGGCTACGGCCTTCCAGGTCGAGAACATCCGCATCGCATACGTCTTCTACGAGAGCGGTCTGTCGATCAACGTGATGTACACCATCGACGACCCCAAGAAGCGTGCGGTCGGGTTCAAGCTCTCCGAAGGGATCGAGGTCCCCGCGGAGCTCGCCTCGCGGTTCAAATTCGCGAAGCAGAAGTCAAAGCTGGCCGGAACCATTCGCGGTTCCTACTTCGCCTTCCAGGACGATCACTGACCGCGGAACCTCGAGGCGGACGACGATCCTCCACGCACGAAGTAGACGCGCGAGCTCCTCCCCGGTTGATCGTGTACGACTGAGTGCCGCAGTGATCGCTCACCGGTAGCGCCGAAAGTAGCTGCGACACTATTCGCGAGGTGGAATCGGAAAAGCGGCCAGGCGTTGACTGGAGCGGCGAGTGGCAACGGGCGCATGTCGAACGCTTCTGCCCGTTCTGTATCTCGTGTCCGCGCCGGCGATCACCCACGTCAGGACTCACCAGCTTTCCGGGTCCTGGGTTAAAGGCGGTGTGGAGCGCGGTGGCGCATCGTTTGCCCAGCACAGCCCCGATCCACCCACAGTGATCATCACGGGTCTTGTCGAGTCACCCGCTGACCTGGTTGGCTACGGCCTGTCCGAGCCCGAATCTCTGCGCCCGGCCGGCGTCGTCCACGACCGGCTCGCCGCGATCCGATACCCCGATGAGTATGCGAGCTACACGAGCTCGGACTGGGACCACTGGGCGCGGGAGGTTAAGGCCGAGGCCGATGCGTCGGTCGCCGATGATGCGCGCTGGACACCGAGCCGAGTCATGGTCGACGATGACCTCCATGAAGGCGTGCAGACGAGCGTCGATCGGCGCTTTGCCGCCGCAGCGTTCTACCTTCCGGAAGAGCGGCTCGACGTTGGGATCGAACGTCTCGGTCCGCCTGAGCACTTCCGTGACCTTGACCAACTCACAATCGTGAGGTCGAGAGACCTCGATGTCGTCGACTGGGACTATCGACTCGAAGACGACGAGGACGACTGACTGCTGCGTTCAAGCGGGTGATTCGCATTCATCCTGCTCACTTGGCCGCTCCTGTGGCTGCTCATTGGCTACATCCGCCACGCCACCACAGGCGAATCGCTGGGCGATTGAGATGCAAGCTATCCGCGGGTACTCATTTCTTTAGTCTGCTCGGCATGCGGAGGGTGCTCGTGACCGGCATGGCCGGAACCGGTAAGTCCAGCGCGCTGGTTGAGCTGAACAGGCTCGGGTTCGAGGTAGTCGATACTGACGACCCGGGCTGGACTGAGTGGTCCGATATCGAAGGCGGCTACGTGTGGCGCGAGGATCGGATCGAACATCTTTTGGCCTGCGACACCGGGGCGGCGTTATTCGTTTCAGGGACAGTGTCGAACCAGGGCAAGTTCTATTCCCGCTTCGATGCGGTGGTTATGCTGAGCGCTCCTGTCGATGTGCTCCTCCGGCGCATCGAGAACCGCACGACTAACAGCTATGGCAAGACCCCGGAGGAACGAGAACTGTTTCTCCAGGACCTGGCCGATGTCGAACCGCTGCTGCGTCGCACCTGCACGCACGAGATCGACGCCACGCAGCCTCTTACTAGCGTCGTAGCGGCGAGCTCACCACGGAGGCGGCCGCCCCGGTTGCTTTGCGCGTCACGTGCTGTCAGTGGTCACCTCCGCGTGCGCCAGCGCGTCCTCGAACGGAAGGTCGGCCGGCATCGTGATCTGCAGACTGCCGCCGTCGCCGTACAGCGTGCCGTTCAGGGAGTCGCTGTCGAGCCGCAGCAGTTGCATGTGACCGTCCGGCATGGTCGGATGCTGGACCGTCGCAGGATGGCCGAGCAGTTGGTGTAGCGGTCCCGGCGGCCGTATCGCACCGAAGAACGAGTCGACCCGATCGTCGACCATTGCGTCGGTGAGCTCGAAGCGGTTGGGGGGCGAGAGCATCGGCTCCGGTGCTGCAAGCGATGGCATAAAGCGCGCCTCGGTCGGAAGACCCGCCGGCCAGGGCCGGCGCTTCAGCCCATCGACGGGGATGACCGCGAGGTGCGCCTCTTCGGTGACCATCGTCCCGTCGAAAGGCTCCATGGCCACAAACGCAACGAGTAACCCGTCCGCTGGAAGCCCACCGACGGCAAGCGCGGCACTCAGCTCTTCGCAGCGCAGCTGGGCAAAGAAGGCCATCGGCATTCCCCCATACTCGGGCGACGGATAGCCGGCCGGCAGGTCGGGGCGGCCACCGAACCGGCTTGCGCCGACATGGATCCGCGACGGCGCGATGCACGAGCGGACGCGGACCGCGGGAAGCGAGCGGTCGATCACGTCCGGTGGCAAACCGGCGGCCGACACCGCATCGGACATCAGTCGCGCCTGCTCGACCAGCAGCTGATCGCGGATGTCGCGCGGGATCGGGCCGGCGAAACCTTGGGCGCTGCGCGGCCTTGAGCCGCTCAACGTCAAAACGTCCTGTCACGTCAACCCGCGGGTGGGCGCCGTGGGGAATCCCATCGGCCATGGTGCGCTCGCCCGAGCCCACGTCCAAGATCACATGCTCTCGATCGCCTAGCAGCAGCAGCCGATCACGGTCAAGCCAGGCAGCCGAATGCTGAGCGAAGCCCACGTCGAGCAGGTGCACGCCGATCGATTCACCGGCAACCAGCGCCCAGGGATGTCGCCACTGCTTGAACACGACGGATGCCGTCGCACTGTCATACACACACAAGAGCAGAAAAGCCTCCTCCGGGAACTCGCAGCGGACGTGGGTGCCATCGCGGGTGTCGTACATGCAAGCCACCTCCGCCTCTGCGGCCAGTACATAGTGACCGGCGATGACTGCTATTGGACTCCCAGCCCACGGTGAGGATCGAAGCGTGCCGCCCCACGACAGCAGCCCCGAGTTACAGACGAGCTCGCCGTCCTCGAGCTCGCCGTCCTCGAGCTCGCCGACCACATTCACCCACGAGCTCACGGTCGACCGAATCACGGCCGCAGAACTGTCCACAAGCTCTAGGGTCACCGGCTGTTCAGTGCGATTGTCATCGCCGGAGTCACGCGCGACGACCACCAGCCGCGGATCGGCAGCAGGGGCCATCGACCACATGCGCCCCAGTGAGACCGGACTGAACCAGTCGCCGTCAACAAGCGCAACGGCCGAGTCGCCCACGGTGACCGCAACCCAGCCCTCGCGCGCCAGAGCATGATCGAACGCACCATCGTCGCCGGGTAGCGAGAACGGGACGCGCTCCCCCTCCGGTGCCAACAGCACCTCTACCGCCGGCCGTCGTCCAGTCGCACCAAGCCACCGCAGCTGCGTCTCCAGGTGATGCTCGCCGGGAGAACGCATCGCCGCCGTTAGCTCGACGTGCCGTCGAGCCGCTCGGCGAGTTCGACGATCAGGCCTTCGGGTCCGCGGACGTAGCAGAGGAGGAAGGTGTGCTCGAAGTCGACGATCTCCCCGACCGTTTCCCAGCCGGCCTCTCGGACGCGGTCGACTACGCCACGCACGTCGTCGACGTTGAAGGCGACGTGCCGGAGCCCAGGACGGTTCGCGGCCGGCGCGAGCTCCTGAGCGCCGGCGGAAGGCGAGTGGAAGCGGACCACCTCGAACATGTCGCTGCCGTCGGGGGCGCGAGCCATCACAACCTCGACCGTCACGTGCTCAAGACCAATGATCCGATCGATCCACTTGCCGCTGAACACCCCGGGTTCGCCGCAGTCAAGGCCAAGCAGCGTAAGAAACCGGACTGTCTCGTCGAGGTCCTCGACGACAAGACCGATGTGGACGAAGTTGGTGACGCCGGGGCTGTGGCTGTCCATTGAGGTGAAACGACGCGCTCGAGATCGCCGGGCCGCCGGGGCGGTCAGACTGCGGGGCTTCGGTGCTGATCCTCCAGCCTCGGAGGACCCGGCGTCAAGCGCGGCAGATCGTCGCCTCCGGCCAGAGGCGGGCTTGACTTTGACCTTGGGGAGCTGATCTCGCAGGCCGTGCACGCTTGGCGCGTGCGTCCAACAGATCTGGGCTCGAGGATCACTATCTCGCCAGCGGCGCCGTAAATGACGACAGGCCCCGACTGCGACTTCGCCGTCCCGTTCGACAGTCAGCCGTCGACGTAGACGCGTCAATCAGGCAATCGTGGTGGGCCCTGCTACGTCCAACCGCAACTCTCCTCCGGGGCGAGAGCCGAAGACCCACCGCTGCTGATCGATCGAAAGGAAGCCCCGGGATCAGCCTGTGGTCACGTCAGCGAGGTCCATCGAACTCGCGATGCTGTGAAACTTGACGTCCGGTGGCGCAACGATCGTCGCTCGAATCGCCTGCATGAACTCGGCGACGTGCGAAGTGGCGAAATGCCGCCGAAGCGCCTCGTCGCTCTCCCACTCCTCGACGAACACGAAATCGTTCTCGGTCTCGGTGTCCTGATAGACCCGGTAGCTGATGCAGCCCGGCTCTAGGCGTGAAGCGGCTGCGACCGCCTGCCCGATCCGGACAAGCTCCGCACGCTTGCCGGTGTCGGTCTGAACTCTCCCAACGACCACGATCATCGCGTCTCCTCTCGATCCGTCGCCCGAGCCTACATCTGTCCGGAGCGGCGGGGCGCTCACCTAGACGTGGCGTCGTAGCGGTCCAAAAGCGAGAGTGGCGGACTGCCAACGACCGGGGAGTTCGCGGCTCACTCTGGGCGTTTGAGCAATCGCCCGTTCGGACCGTCGGCGAACTCCTCGAAGCACTGCTTGCAAATCCACCACTTCCCCGCTGGACGGTCGGGCGCCTCGACGTTGGTGTAACCGGCATCGGTCCCCTTCCCCTGCTCGCTGCCCAGCGTCTCGGCGGCCTGCAGCGAGTAGTTACGGTCAATGAAGGTGCCAAAGCAGAACTCGCAGTGCTCATGCTCCCACTCGGCGCTCAACGCCTGGTAGCGCTTCCAGGTCAGCGGCGCGCCAAGGAGGTAACGCTCCTGCCCCATCCGCCGTCAGTCGTCAGGTGTGGCGGTCATGGCTCGCCTATCGGCCGTAGCGGCCTTGTGCATGAACGAGCTGCCTGCTTCCCACAGCTCTCCCGGTGACGTGCGCGTCACCCTCCGCCTGCGCTCGTGGCAGTCGGAATGAGCTCGCCATAGCGAATCGCCTCGTAAGCCAGCAAGATCACCAGCGCCAGCCGCGGATCAGGAATCACCGACTCGGCGAGAGCGATCGTCCATGCGCGCCCCCGCTTGAACCGGGCAACCTCGCCGAACTCGCCTCGCAGGATCCAGCTACCGAGGAACGGCTTCTCGCGCAAGCGGTACTCCCATTCGGGGGCAGCCCACAGATCGAACGAGTTCAGCCACCCCCTCGGATAAGCGCACCCGACCGGCTCCTGGCTAACCAGCTCACGTGCGACCACGACCCAGCCACGCCCCTGACGTTCTACAGCGACTCGCCAGCAGCCTGCAGCCGACGAGAGCTCGCCGCCCGGCACCACCGACAGACGAGCCACCGCTCGGGCGTCACCATCATGAATCGACACGCCATCCGCAGCCGCATTCACTACGTACCGTCCCCCTGGGACAAGCCCCGCGAAGCCGTCGCTCACGATCACAGTGTGACGCATGGCTGATTACCTTCGCGTATCGGTACTTACCACCCGGCGCACTGGAGTTGCTAGTGAACGCCTGGGGGCGCCGGCTGATTGCCGGCCGCGCCGACCATCGCTTGACCCTTGAAGCAGAACGTCCAGCCGTTCTGATAGCCGACGATGTCGTAGTAGGTGCAGAGCGTGTGGTTGCGCTTGGTGAAGCTGCTCAGTGGCGGGCCGAACCGCCGGACGATCTGGCGGTAGGACTTCGTGACGATGTTCTCGCCGATCTCGTAGTCGAACACCGCTCCCCGCCGCCGAAGCCGCGGCCACGACCCCGCTTCGCGAGAGGTGAGCGGAAGCGAAAAGGCGTGACTGGATGATCCGCGGTGGGCGAACACCAAGCGCAGCTCCACCGCCCCGCGGGCCGTTGGTGAGAACGCGACTAGGAACATCCGCTGTGCCGACAGCGGCAGCGATGTCTCGCGGTCGCCTGGGCCGATCAGTTCGACCTGTCTGACGCCCGGTGCTGCCTGGCCGTACATAGCGCTGAACCTAGCCACCGGGATAGAGCGACGGATGAACTGGTAGCTAAGCGTGAGCACGAACGGTTCGCGGCCCCGCACTTGGCAGCCCACGTCGCCGTCCTCGGGGCTCTCATTGGCGGTGTAGGTGCCGAAACAGACATCCCGAGGCTCGCGCGGCACGCCGCGCACCAACGTCACAAACAATCGCGGGCCCCTGGGCCGGATGGGATCCAGGACCCACAGCTCAGCCGTGCCGCGGGCTCCCATCACCCCGACCGGGCGAGGCACCACTCTCACGCCGACCGAGATCACCCGCGCGCGGGCCGCGGGCCGGGTAGGAGCAATTGTCGACGTCACGCTCGACGCGCATCCGACTGAGGCGAGCGCGACAGCGATCAGCGCGACGCGGCCGACGGTCACACCATCACTACGTTCTCAGCACCGGCACGAGTCCGGGCGAGATCTTCGGCCGCTCGTGGTTCGTCGGGAGTCCAGCGCCCACTACAAGCGACGCGCGCTACGCCTCGGCTGACTGATGGACTCGTACACCCATACGGCCCGTGTAATTCACGCGTGCCAGCAACGGCGCGTCACCGCGACCCGCGAAGTACCCATCCACAGCTCGACGCGCTCCGGACCAATGCCCGTAGTCGTCAATAATCAGTACCCCGCCGACCTCGAGGCGCGGCCACAGATGCTCGAGCTCATGGCGGGTCGAGGACTCCCAGTCGGTACCCAGGCGCAGCAACGCAATCTCGCCGGGTGCCTGCGCAGGGATCGTGTGCTCCACCTGCCCTACGACATACCGAACGAGGTCGATGGGATAGCCGACCTTTTGCACGTTCGCGCGGACCTCGTCAAGCGACGCGTACGCGACAACCAGATCATCTCGGTTGCCGGCGGCCGCCGCGAGATGCTCGGCTGCCGGCACGCCCATGAAATCGGCGTCGACATCTTCCGGAGCCGGCATCCCCTCAAAAGTGTCGTATAGCCACAATTCGCGGTCGCTTACGCCGGCCGCAACCAGGACGTGCGCCATCACCATCGCGCTGCCGCCACGCCACACTCCGCACTCCACCAGCGCCCCTGACACGCCCGTTGCGATGACATGCCAGTCAGTAAATCCATGCCGGGCGAGGATGCTGTCGATCCGGTAGCGATGGCTCAGCTCAGCGGCATCCTGCAGATCCCACCCGGCGCAGAAGGTCGTCTCCCGCGCGCCCGTAATGACCAGAACAAACGCGTCGTCGTCGTCGCGAAACCGCCCCCACGCGTCGTGCAGCTCGCGGTTCATCAACCGGTTGACAGCATTGTGCTGCTCCGGTCGGTTGCAGGTGAGGGTCACAACGTGCTCGGCCTGCTCGTACCCCAGCGTCTGATACGCCATCCGCAACTCCCCTCGGCATCGCCAGATCCAACGGGCCTCAGAATCCCACAGCCGCAGCCGCGCCTCGGGGCCGCCGCCGTCTATGCGTCCGCCCGCCTGGCCCGGCGTTCGTCGTTCCTGTCGCCTGAGCGGCGCTCAGCAACGCGAGCTTGTCGGCCCGTGAGAGGCGTTTGACGCGTGCCTCCTCGCGGCGCGCGGCGGTGCGGTCTGGCATCGGTATCGAGTGCGCGAGCTCGACGGGCAGCCGGCTGGCCGTGTAGCGACTCGCGGTGCCGGCTCGATGGCGCGCAAGCCTGCGCTCAAGATCGATCGTCCAACCCGTGTAAAGCGAGCCATCGGCGCAACGCAACAGATACACCCAAGCCTCGGACATCGGTCCATAGCTTCGCCGCCGTGAGGATAGGACCCTTCCCGCGCGCGAGTAACCGCCAAAATGCCTTTTCGCGACCGACCGGTGTGTCGTAAGCTGCCGGGTGTGGGGGTTGGAGGTCGGATAGTGCGCAGTCGCAAGCTGGCGGCCAGGATGGTGCTGGTGTCCGTGCTGACTCCGGTCGGTGCGCTAGCGCTGTTGGCCGTGTTGGTCATCGTCTTGTCGGGGTGGCAGCGCCTTTTGTTGGTGGTGGGCCTCTGCGTCGGGCTTGTCGCGACGGTGTCGCGGATGCTTCGCGAGCCGCCGGACGGGCGTGTGTTGGCCGAGTCGGACGACCCTGAGCTGTTCGCTGTCATCGACCGGCTGTGCGCGATCAGCGATATGCCACGATCCGAGCTCGTGCTCAGCGATCAGACTCAGCCCAACAGTTGGGTCGTTCATCTTCCCAGGCGCAAGCCCCGCGTCTACTTGACTAAGGGGTTGCGCGAGTTGCTCACGCTCGAGGAGTTGCAGGCGGTGCTCGCCCACGAACTCACGCACATCGCCAACCGCGACGCGCTGGTAATGAGCATGATTGCGCTCCCCGGCTTGGCGATGATGAACGCCCGCGGCGGCCCGGGAGCGCTTGCCAGCATTGCGGGAGCGCTCTCGCATACCGGGACGCTGGCCTTGTCGCGCTATCGAGAGCTCGCAGCTGACGCTGGCGCCGCCGCGATCACCGGCCGTCCCTCAGCGCTGGCATCGGCGCTGCTGAAGGTCTCTAACTCTCTGAAGCGGATTCCGAGCAAGGACTTGCGTTCGGCCGCGGCACTGAATGCCTTCAATCTCGTCGCAGTCGATCAGCGCACTCGCTGGTGGCACCGCAGCCGACTGTTGGCGCGAGTCACCGCAAGCCACCCGCCGTTGCAGGAGCGGCTCGAGGCGCTGCATACGCTTGAGTCCATCCAGCAGCGGTCGGGCGTGTAATCGCAGGCGTGCGCCGACGGCCTGCCAGGTGGTGCCGCGGCGGCCCTTAGCACTGTGTAGGTGTCGCCAATGCCCCCTGCGCGATCATGAGCCTGCGTCGCTGCGTCACGGGGCCGACCCTGGCGCGCGCCCGATGTAGAGCCCGCGGCCCATCAATCCTTCGGGATCGTGGAACACCTCAAGACCGGCCGACTCCATCGCCTCGCGCAAATGGCCGGCGGTGAACATGGCGATGTCAAAGCACACTGGCTCGGCCACCGACACCTTCCCAGCCGGGTCGATGAACGGCTCGATCACAACGAGTCCGTCCGGCCGGAGATGGGCGGACATCGCCCGCACCGCCGCGCGTAGCCTCTCCTTGGTCGTGAAGACCGGTCCCGCACGCCATGTCGAGCAGATCGCGCAGCGGACGTTGCGCGTAGCGCTCAAGCAAATCCACAGGTCGCTCGGCCTCGGCGGCGTAATCCTTCATCGCCTCGTAGATGGCGTCGTAGCACGGACTCGCCTCGTCGTAGGACATTCTCGTCGCCTTCACTCCGTCGAGATCTTTTCCTTAGCGCGATCGTGCATTAGAGCCGCCAGACACTCGTTACGCGAGGACGGCGAGCCCGACCGTGGTTGCGTCGCGCTTAGCGGGCCTCCTGCTGGTTTGCGGCGAACCACGCATCGAAGTCGACCTTCCCGACGCGCGCGCCTGCGCCCGGCGTCAGCTCGCCGCCGTGCAGCTCCGTGCCGTAGTACCGGGAGTGCGGGTCAGCGATGACGGCCCTGTTGTCGCCGGTGGCCGCGAACAGCCGCCGCGCCCAGGCGTCGATGCCCAGCGCCTCGGGCCCGCCCAGCTCGACGCGCCCGCCGACCGCCGCGGCGATCGCGAGCTCGGCTACCGTCGCCGCGACGTCGTCGGCGGCGACGAACTGAATCAGCCCCGTCGACAGCCGAACCCTGTCGCCCTCGGCACCGGCCTCGACGATCTGGGGCAGGAACTCGAAGAACTGCGTAGCACGCAGGATCGTGTAGGGGATGGCCCCAGCCTCGATTTCGGCCTCTTGGGCGACCTTGGCACGCAGGTAGCCGCTGTCTGGCAGGCGGTCGGCGCCGACGATCGACACCGCGACGTGATGGCCGACGCCAGCGTCGCGCTCGGCCGCCAGTAGGTTGCGCGACGAGGTTGTGAAGAACTCCATGACCGCGTCGTCGTCCCAGACGGGCGCGTTGGACACGTCGACGACGACGTCAGCGTCCACCGTCACGTCGGCAAGGCCCTCGCCCGTGATGGTGTCGACGCCCGTGGAGGGCGAGGCCGGCACCGGGTCGTGCCCTTGTGCGACCAGTCGGCGGACGACGTTGCGGCCGATGAGCCCGCTCCCACCAATAACCACGATCTTCATGGCACTCCTTTCTGTTTTGTTCGACTTGTCCAGGATCTCTCCCGAACCCACGTACTCGGAGTGCGGAGCAGGGAAGCCAGGCGCGGGCAAGCAATCCAGGTGCGATTGTGCATTACGCTTCGTTGATCAGTCCACCCGCGACCCTTCTCATGTGGTTTCAACTGCGCTCGCCGGAGCTGGCTGAGGACTTTGAGCGCCTGATGACGGAGGATCGGGACATCGTCCGCGGATCGCTGGACACGGTGTCGGATTGGCGGCTTACACGGCCGGCGGACGTGCCCGGACAAGCGATCGGTCAAGCCGATTACGTGCTGATCGCGGAGATCGTCGAAGTGGAGCGCTTCGAGCAACAGGGCAGCGAACACGTTCAACGCTTGGCGGACGACCTGGCGCATCTCGTCTTGAGTCGGGGGATGCTGATCGTGCGCCCCGTCCTTTGAAATCCATGGTCGGTGGAGGGCGATCGAGGCGTTGGTCGCGTGGGTTGTACCAGCGCAGAAGCCCTGACATGCTTGCCCAATGCGGCAGACGAGCTTGCGAGGGGGGGTTGCGGGCGCGGTCGCGACGGTGGTGATGACGCTCGAGCAGCCTCTCGACAAACGCCTCTTCGACTCCAAGTACGACGACGTCGAGATCCTGGGCAAGCTCGTGACGCGCGGCAACTATTGGCGCCCCATCGGCTTCGCGCTCCACGTGCAGAACGGCGCGTTCTTGGGCGTCGCCTATGCGCGGCTCAAACCGTCCCTGCCGGGGTCGGCGGTCATCCGTGGCCTGCTGGCGGCCCTCATCGAGCATGTCGCGGCATGGCCGTTGACCGTGCTGTTCGACCGCTACCACCCTGCCCGCGAAGAGCTGCCGAAGCTCGCGACCAACCGCCGAGCCTTCGGCCAGGCGACGATCCGCCACGCAGTGTTCGGCATCGTCCTGGGGCTCGTCGAGCACAAGCTCAACGACCGCAGCGCACAGCCCACGTGGTAGCTGGGTGAGCTCCTCACTCGCTCGGGGCCCCTATGGCGTTGAGCGCCCGTAAAGCACGAGCGCCCACGCGAGGCAGCCGAACGCGCCGACCGAGGTCGCGACGCGGACGAGGTTCCAGGCTGCCCAGCGGGCCTCGTGGAACCGCTGACGCACGCTTTGCAGGTCGTGGATGCGGTCGGGATTGCCGGCGGCCTTGATCGCGTCGTTGAGTGGCACGTTGACGGCGACAGTGATCACGAAGGCGATCAGGTACAGACCCAGTGCGACCGCGACCCACGGTAGCGCCGCGCCATCAAGGTTCGTGACCACCGCGGCGGCTGTGAACAGCAACGCGCCAACGAATGCGGTCGACATGAACCATGGGTTGATAATCGCCCGGTCGATCGACTGAAACGCGGCCACGAATGTGTGATCGTCAGAGTTCCGGAGTCCAGGCATGATCGTGTGCGCGAACAACGCGAACGTGCCTGTGACGAGGCCCATCGTGATCGTCGCGCAAAGTAGCGAGATGGCTCGCAGCGTATTCATGGCGTCCTCCAGATGACTTTGGTGGCGTCGAGCGTCTGACCGGGGCGACGGGGGCGATCCCCTCTCGGCTGCAGTGCTCATGCTGGGCATTTCACCCCGGATGAGCGAGACGGTCCATAGCTCAATCGTGCAAAAACATAAGTGATCGTCTACAGTTCGTCTTGTGGATGCAGTGGCAGGCCTGCTCGATGGTCCACGGGCGCGCGAGGCGTTCGTGTTGCGCTCGAGCATGAATCCGCCTTGGTCGCTGCGAATTGCCGACGAAGCGGCGTTGACCGTGATGGCGCTCGCGCGAGGAGCGGCATGGGTGCTGCCCGACCCTGGCCCTCACCGCCTCATCGGCGCGGGGGACGTCGCGATCTTCCGCGGTCCCGATCCGTACACCGTTGCCGATGACCCGGCCACTCCGGTTCAAGCGATCATCCATCCCGGGCAGCGCTGCACGACGGTGAGCGGCGAGGAACTCGTCGAACAGTGGCGCCGCGGCGTGCGCACATGGGGCAACAGCCCCGATGGCGCCACCGTGATGCTCACTGGCACCTACGAGCTGCAAAGCGACGTCAGCCAGCGACTGCTGCGCGCACTACCCCCGCTGCTGGTGCTGCGCGCCGAGGAGCTGGACTCGCCATTGGTGGCGCTGCTAGCCGCCGAGATCGGCAAGGACGAGCAGGGCCAAGAGGCCGTGCTGGACCGGCTGCTCGACCTGTTGCTGATCTCGGTGCTGCGGGCATGGTTCGCACGCCCTGATGGGCATGCACCCGGCTGGTACCGCGCCCACGCTGACCCGGTCGTCGGCCACGCCCTGCGACTGATCCACCACAACCCTGGCCACGCGTGGACGCTCGCCGAACTCGCAAGAGAGGTGGGAGCATCTCGCGCGGCCCTGGCTCGCCGTTTCCACGAGCTCGTCGGCCAGCCGCCGATGACCTTCCTCACCGGCTGGCGGATCTCGCTCGCGGCTGACCTACTACGCGAACCCGGCGCCACTCTCGCCTCCGTTGCGCAACAGGTGGGATACGGCAGCGCGTTCGCGCTGAGCACTGCCTTCAAGCGCGTACGCGGCATCAGCCCGCAGCAGTACCGTGCGCTCGCCCAAGCCGCCTGAGCCAGCGGCGTACAGACCGCGGCTACGACGGCCGCCACCGCCGCGGCACGCAGTGCGCTGGGCTTCCGGGACGACGCGCCTGTATTGCCAGTTCGTTCTCGACAGCGAGCTTTCGTGGTGCCGCGCTTGCTCGTTGGTCGGATTGGAGTTAGAACTCCGCGCCATGGTTAGACGCCTTCTCATCCTGCTCGCCGCTTTGGTCCCGGTTTGCCTATCGGCTACCGCCAATGCCGCGCAAAGCGACATCGCCCGCTATGTCCTGCCGCCGGGCAACTACGGCGGCATTCCGGAGAACTCGCATTCGCTCGACCAGCTCCGGCTGTACTCGGGTCTGACGCCGCTGCGACGCAACGTCACGATGAGCGACGTCTTCCACTTCTACCTGCCGATGAACTTCAAGCCGATCGGCGCCACCCAGATCGAACCCGTCGGGCGCAGCGACGTGACGGTCACCTACGACGCCTACGGGATTCCGCACATCAAGGGCAAGACGCGCGCCGGTCTGATGTACGGCGCGGGTTGGGTGATGGCCCGCGACCGCGGTCTGCTGTTCAACTTTGGCCGCGAGCCGGCCCGGGCCGCCGTGGCCGACATCCCCGGTCTCGACGCATTCTCGCTCGTCACGAGCGCCACGCCGTTTGAGCCAAGCCGACAGGCCGAGGCACTCGTGACCCAACAGCGCAAGGAACTGGTGCGCGCCTACGGGGCGGAGGGCCGGCAGATGCTGCGCGACATGGCGAACTACACCGCCGGTGTCAACGCCTACTACCGGACCAACCTCCTGCCGTTCCCCGGCGGCCGGCCGTTTGACGCCAACGACGTGATCGCAGTGACCGCGTTCATCGGCTCGATCTTCGGCAATGGCGGCGGTATCGAGCACGAGAACTCCGATCTGCTGGCGCGGTTTGAGCGCAAGCTGGGCGTGCAGCGTGGTCATGCGATGTGGAGCGACGCGATGGAGGCGAACGATCCTGATGCCCCGGTCACCACGCACAAACGTTTCAACTATCCGACGCTCACGGGCGGGAAGGTCCGCGGCTCGGTGGTCATCGATCCCGGATCGATCCAGCTCGCCAAGGATCCCCGGACCGGGGCCACGCGCACGATGGAGCCTCCTCGGCGCCACGCCTCCAACTGGCAGCTCGTGGCCCCTGGGCGCTCGGCCACGGGCCGTCCGTTGGCCGTCATGGGCCCGCAGCTGGGCTACTACTACCCCGAGATCGTCTACCAGGAGCAGCTCCAGGGCCCCGGCATCGACGCGCAGGGGGTTGCCGCGTCCGGCATCGGCCTGTACATGCTGATCGGGCGCACGCGTGACTACGCATGGAGTCTCACCTCGGCCGGCAATGACAACGAGGACGTGTTCGCGGAGAAGCTCTGCGTGCCCGGTGGCGGTAAGCCGACCCGCGCCAGCCTTCACTACATGTTCCGCGGGCACTGCCGGGCGATGCACATCTTCGACGCCGGACGCCTCGGTGGTAATGAGATCAAGTTCCCGGTGACCATCCACGGCCCCGTGATCGGCACCGCGACGGTGCACGGACGACCGTACGCGCTCGCGCGCAAGCGGTCCACCTACGGTCAGGACGCGTTGTCACTGGGAGCGCTCGAGGCAATGACCGAGGGGCGTGCCACAACGCCGCAGCGCTTCTGGAAATACGCCAACCGCTTCGGCTTCACGTTCAACTGGGGCTACGTCTCGCGCACGGCGACCTCCTACTTCTCTTCGGGGCGGCTCCCGATCCGCGCCCGCGGGCTGGACCGGCGGTTGCCGACGCTGGGGACCGGGGGATTTGAGTGGCGCGGCTTCCTGCCCGAGCTGGCCCATCCCCACGACATCGGAGGCCAGCACAACCTGCTTCTCAACTGGAACAACAAGCCCGCACCCGGATGGATGGGTGGCGACGACGCGCACTACGGCTCGGTCCAGCACGTCGAGCTGTTCGCGCCCTGGCCAAAGCATCCGAAGATCAACGATGTCGTCGGCGTGATGAACAAGGCCGCCACCCAGGACGAGGTCGGCGTCCTCGTCTGGCCGGTGATCCGCGCGATGCTCCGCCGCGGCCGGGCGCCAGACGCCCAGACGGCAAGAGCGGTGTCGCTGATCGACAACTGGGTCCGGCACGGAGCTCCGACCGTCGGTAACCCGCCAGGTGGCCCGATCCCGTATGCGGGCGCGGCGGTGCTGAATGCCGCCTGGCCACACATCTTCGACGCCGTCATGCGGGCCCGGCTCGGGACGTTGCTCGGACCGTTCGAGAACCTCCTGGGTCGAGACCCCTCGTACGTCGACAAGGACCTCAAGACCGAGCTCGGACGCCACGTGCTTGCTCCCTACTCGGTTCGCTACTGCGCCCGCGGCAACGTCCCGGCCTGCGCCCGCTCGCTCTGGTCGGCGATCATGGCCGGGCGCGCGGACCTGGTAAAGCAGCACGGCGCCAACGAGTCGTCATGGCGCATCGACCAGGGCATGACATCGTTCATCCCGGGTCTCATCCCGACCACGTTCCCGACAACCAACCGACCCACATACCAACAGGTCATCTCGCTCGCGCCGAGACCGTAGCGCCGGGCGCCAACAACCCCCAGCGGCCGACCTCGTGATAGTTGGGCAGCGCGTGACGCTCAGCAACGTCATCCGTGCGAAGTCGCCGTGTCCGTCAGCGGGCTTGCACCGACAAACGGGCAAGCGTCCCGTAACGGGACAGTCAAGGAACCGCTATCCGTTACGGGCAGGAGATCCCAGCGCGAATCGTCGTCGGCCCATCGGTTAACGATCGCGTCGACCGTGAGCTTGTGGAGGGCAGGATCGAGCAGGCCATTCGCCGTGGCGAGGTCGAGCACCTGCAGATACGTGCTCACAGACTCGGTCGCGAGCGCGCTCGCCGCCGGTGAGACGGTGGCCGCGACATCACGCATGTCAACGAGGACGAACACTCCGACCACCTCGGCGCCCACACCGACCAGCGACGCAGTGAAGCGTTCGACGGACGTTCCGGTGGAGATCGCGTCGTCTACGAGCAGCACCCGGCGCCCCGCAACATCTGCGCCTCGAACCGGTGGCTCGTCGATCTCGTGGCCGCGATACCCCGGTTTGCGGACGAACGCGAACGGCAGCTCGGCCGTCAGCGATATCGATGCGGCCAGAGGCACACCGGCGGTCTCGGCTCCAACAATCACCTCGACGCCGATGTCTGGGGCGAAGCGTGCGCCCCGCACCCCGAGATCCCGCAGCAGCTGGGGATCGGCGTATGCGCTCTCCATCGAAAGCGCGTGGATAGGAGTTCGGGCGTGATCCCAGCAACTGGCGCCGGCCCGGACCAGCCCGGGAGCCGTCGCAAGGCGAGCAGCGAGCGCTTCGTCCGGACTCGGTGGTGGTGCTGATTCATCGCGCTCGAGCCGCGCATGGACGGATTGTCCGAGGACTTCTGCGGCGACACTATCTTCGACGTCCATGGGCCACTTTCTGTTCTCGTGGTGCCGGTGATACATAGTCTGGCATCGCCACGATCCCAGTCGCGCCCGCGTAAGCACTGGTGGACTCCCGGGTCCACCTCGTGTTCACCCCGGTTGCGCTGCGAACGCGCAGGCGTTGCATGATCGACCGTTGCCCGGCTAGGTTTGCTCGATGGGCCGGCACGCAGCGCTCGCGGGCGATTGGAGGCTGTGGCGCGACTTCGCCGTGCGTAGCGCCGGTTTCCCTGTCGCGGAATCGAACCTTCCAAGCCGGGGGCTGCCCGGCCCTGCCAGTTTTGAGGGCCTCCGTTTCAAGGCGAAGTTCCTGCAGTTGTGGGGGTCATCACTGCCTCACTTCTTCGCCTGACTGCTCCTGCTGCCGCTGCTCCTGCTGCCGCTGCTCCTGCTACCACCGCTGCTCTTGCTGCTACTGCTACGCCCGCGACTACGCTTCGGCGGCTCTGGCTCTTCTTCAGGCTCTTCTTCAGAGTCTTCTTCCGGCTCCTCTCCCTCGTCGTCGTGCTCTTCTTCGTCCTCCTCCGGAGCCAGGTCTTCGTCTTCGTCTTCGCGGTCGTCCTCGTAATCGCCTTCCGAGATTTGCTTGAGCGCGAAGCCGGCGACTACGGCGCGCACGAGCTCGCCATCTTCGTCTTGTGCAACGTCGTCGACAATCTCCAACGCAGCGTTGATGGTGTCGACTATCTCGCTGCGCCGTCGTTTACTGCCACGAGGCATCTACTTCCTCCTTCGTTCGAGAGAAAACCCTCCGGGCGACGGTGATTCGCTTTGCATCCATATCGACCCGTGGCAGGACCCAAGTCGACGCGGCTCCGAATGCGCGGACCACCGGGTTGCGCCGGTGATGCGGTCCTACCCGGGCTTGCCGCCCCAAAGCTTGCAGATAGCGTCTACGTGGCCAGGGCTGCTCACGGCGGCGTGGTTGGCTGCGGGCATCTGCGCGGAAGTTGGCGGCTGGCCGATTCGACATCTCGCGCTGATCCGGTAGCGCGCGGGCTCAAGCCCGCAAGCCGACCGGTCGACAGACACCCAGGTGTCGAGGCTACGCCAGCCAATCTCTGGGCCCGACGCGGCGGCCAGCGTGCTCGCCGTCGCGGCGCTGATCGTTAGCCAGTACTGGCTCGGCGTCGTCCCGAACTGGGCGACGTGGCTAGTCGTGGTCGCCATCGTCCAATTCGTCATTCAGCCGCTGTCAACGTTGCTGCACGAGCTGGGACACGCTTGCGCCGTCACACTGATCGGACGACGTCAATCGTTCGTGATGGTTGGCAGGGGCCCGTGGCTGACCGTGAAGCGGAGGCGAGTCACGGTCCATTTCAGCGTGTTGGCCACCCGCGGGGTCCGGATCGCCGGAGTGTGTCGCTTCGACCGATCCGGGTTGTCTTGGAAGCAGTTGGGCTGGATCGCTCTGGCCGGACCGCTTTCAACCGCGGCGCAGCTGATCCTCGTGCTGGCGACCGCGCCGCTCCTTTGGACTCACGGCCCGACGTTTCGGTACCTCGTCGTCTTGTGGATGATCGGCCTTGCCAGCAGCCTTGTCATGAATCTGGTGCCACAACGGTCCAGGGAACCCGGCGACCACGCGACGGTCACGCCGCGCGACGGCACACAGGCGCGCGAAGCGTTCGCGCGTCACAAAGCGGGAGCCGCACCGCCGCAGCCGATTCGCGCCGTGGCTGCACGCGATCCGGCGGACGACCCGCCGCCGCACCGGGCCCCCGCCGACCCTGAGGAACGACGCGTATTCGAAGCCGAGTTACGCAGAGCGCTGCCGCCTCCCCAGCCAGGAGAGGGTCCGGACGAGCGCCGTCGCATCGAGGCGCGGCTGCGTGTCGCGCTCACCCCGCCCGACGAGACCTATCGCCAGCTCGCTGCAATCACCCAGCAACGCGATCGCAGGCGATCCGAGACCAGCACTCCACCGCCAGGCCATCGCGATTCCTGAGGCGAGCGGTCGCACCGGGGCCCTGCGGTACCCGACGACGCGGCGAAGGAATCGAACCTTCCAAGCCGGGGGCTGCCCGGCCCTGCCAGTTTTGAAGACTGGATGGGCCACCAGGCCCGTGCCGCGCCGCCTGTGATCGTAAGGGGCCCAGGCGGGCTAATGGTCGCCCGTGATCGGCCAGATGCCTTCGGACCTAGAGCCCCTGCTCGAACGCGCCCTTGACCGACGCATCAAGCGCGTTGCAGCGATACAGCGCCAGCGCCTCGGCACTGGCGAAGCGCCCGCCGGGAGCCGCGGTCGGACCGTGGTGGCTGAGCACACAATGCAGCAAGGCAAGCCGCCGGCCCTCATCGAGCGCGCCCATCCGCTCCGACAGCATCCGCTCGCCGATCACCAGGTGGCCGAGCAGCCGGCCCTCCTCGGTCAGGCCGAACTCGGCGCCGTAGGTGAACTCCCGCGTGCGCCCAAGGTCGTGCGTGATCGCCGCCGTCAGCAGCAGGTCAGCACTCAGCCGCTGATGCAGCTGGCAGACCTCGTAGGCGAGCGTGGTCACCGCAACCGTGTGCTCCAACAGCCCGCCCAGGTACGCGTGGTGCCCGGCCCGGCTGCACGGAGCCAGTCGCAGTGCAGCACGCAGCTCATCGTCGCCCAGCAGCCCATCCAGAAGCGAGCGGAACCCTCGATCGCGGACCTCGCCGGCCAGGTGCTCGAGGAACCCGTCCAGCTCGTCGAGGTCCCGGTAAGCCGCGGGCAGAAACCGGCTCGGGTCCCCGTCGGAATCATCCGGCTCCGCACGCGCGATCCCCGACACCTCGACCACGAGCTCGTCGCGAAATCGCTCAACCCGTCCGGCGACCCGCACAAGGTCGCCGCGCTCGAACTTGCCGGCGAGCACATCGGCGTCCCGAAACGCGCGCGCGGAGATCGTGCCGGTTCGATCGCGTAGCTCGAGCACGAGATACGGCGCGCCCGTCCGGGTGGTCAGGCGATCCTTTCGAAGGCACGCAAATACTCCCCGCACCTGATCCCCGGGCCGGAGCGTGCTGATCGAAACCATTGTCAAGTCGCCAGTGCCGATGCGGCCATGATGTACGGTGAGCCGGATGCAGCCGCTTGAATGGGAATACAGACCCGATGGACTGAGGGCTCCTGCGCTGATCTGCGCGTTCAAGGGCTGGAACGACGCGGCCGACGCGGCGTCCACGGCGATCACGTTCGTGGGCAGCGCGCTGGGCGCGCGCCGCTTCGCCACGATCGACCCGGAGGAGTTCTACGACTTCCAGGACACGCGCCCGCGGATCAAGCTTGTCGACGGCGACACGCGGTCGATCGTGTGGCCCGCGATCGAGCTCTACGAGGCGCGCGTGCCCCGGGCACCCCGGGATCTGGTGCTGCTCGTCGGCAACGAGCCGTCGCTGCGCTGGCGGTCGTTCACCAAGGTGATCGTCGAGCTCGCCGAGGCGCTGGGCACGCAGCTGGTGGTGACGCTCGGCGCGCTGCTGGCCGACGTGCCGCACACCCGTCCGGTGTCGGTCACCGGGCTTGCGTCGGACGTCGGGCTGGTCGCGCGTCTGGGCCTATCCAGGTCCTCCTACGAGGGACCGACCGGCATCGTCGGGATCCTCCACGCGGCCTGCCAGGACGGAGGGCTGCCATCGGCAAGCTTGTGGGCGGCCGTCCCCCACTACATCGCCGCCTCGCCGAATCCGAAAGCATCGCTGGCGCTGGTGCGAAAGCTCGAGGGACTCGTCGGCGTGGCCGTCGACGCCTCAGAGCTCGAGACCGCAGCGGCCGATTACGACCGCCAGGTCAACCTTGCCGTCCAGAGCGATCCCGACGTGCAGGCGTTCGTCGAGCGGCTGGAGCAGGCTGCCGGCGCCGACGCCGACGACACCAGCGGTCCGCTGCCTTCCGGCGAGAGCATCGCGCGCGACCTGCAGCGGTTCCTGCGCCAACGCGGCAGCGACGAGCCCCCGCACCCGAGCGTCTAGCGCTCGGCCGCCGGGCACACGAGCCGGTAATCGCACACCGAGCAGGCGGCGATCGACGGGGTCGGCTCAAACCCCTGCGACAGGATCCCCTCAGCCACCTCGGTCGCGACCTCCCGGATCCACTCCGAGCGATCCTCGCCATCGGCCGCGACCGTTACCTTCTGGTCGTCGAGCACGTAGTAGTACGCCTGCTGTGAGGCGTCCAGGCTCCAAGCCTCTCGTGCGCCCACGGCGTACAGCGAGAGCTGCACGTCGTCGGCGAGCTGCGCGGAGCTCTTGGGGCGCCCGGTCTTGTAGTCGATCAGCTCGTACTCACCGCCCGGCAGTTGGTCGACGCGATCGACGCGACCGCGCAGCACGTGCGGCCCGAGCTTGAACGTGAACGCCTTCTCGAACCACATCGGCTTTGACTCCTGGGACTGAAAGCGCGCGTGGTAGCGGGTCAGGGCCGACGCGGCCTTGCCACGGAGCTGACGCTCCTCCTCGGATTCGCCGAACCCGCCGCGCCGCCAGCCGATCTCGAGCAATCCCAGCAGCTCCGAAAGCGTTCCGGCGCTCCCGTCCAGCGCGTGGAAGCGCTCGAGCACCTGATGGACGAGGATCCCGAAGCGCTGGTGGATCGTCGGCTCCTGGGGGATGCGGAAGACGCGCGCGAACTTGTACTTGAGCGGGCAGGTCCGGTAGGTGTCGATGTCCGACGCCGACAGCATCACACCGTCGCCGCGCTTGGGCAGGAACGACTCCAGCGACGGCTCGTCCCGCGCGGCGAGCGCCTGCGCCCGTCGGCGCGCGTCTCGTTCGGCGTCCAGCAGGTACTCGTCGAGCGTCGACGAGCTGAAGATCTCGCGCTGCTCGGCAGTCACCGCCTGGAGGATCCGCGCGTTGACGTCCCGCAGCCCCTCGGCCACGCTCTGCCCCTCGGGCCGCGCGATCAGCCCGGCGAGCTTGAGCAGCTCCAGATAGCGCACGACCGCATGGGACACGTCGAGGTCGGTGTCAAAGCGCAGCTCGCCAAGGCGTCCTCCCACGCGCAGGGTGGACTCGAGCAGCTCGTCGCGTAGCAGCCGGTAGGTGGAGTGCAGCGTCTCGGCCGGCCCGAACAGCTCCTCGCCCTGGTCCTGCCACTTCCCGGCCGCGGCCCCCAGAGCGCGCTCGAGCAGCGGCGAGGGCAGCAGCAACGCGCCGCGGTCACTCTCGCGCGGATACGACAGCACCAGCCGGGAACGAGCCCGCGTCATCGTCACGTACAGCGTCTGGCGCAGCGCCGTGCGGCGGCTCTCATCGGTGTCGGGCGGCAGCTCCTCCTGCAGCAGGGCGTCGGGGATCGCCTGCGCCTCGGGCGGCGCGAGCCCGGCGTGCAGGCCCAGCACGTACACGTGATCGGCCTCCACCGCGCCGGCCGCCTCGAACGTCACGACCTGTACCTCGCGCGCGCCGGAGGGCTCGGGTTCCTCCTGCTCGCGCAGGCCGAAGTCCGCGACTGCGGCGATCGAGCGCGCGAACTCGCGCGGCGTCGCCTGGGGCGAGCGGCGCACGAACGCGGCCGCGAGCTCTCCCAGGCGAGCCAGCGCGCGGAGGCGCTCGACGACGTCGGCCTGGGCAGCGAACAGCTGCTGGCGCCGTAGCCCCAGGCGGTCGATCAAACGGTGCACGTACAGGTCGGGGCGGGTCGTGTCGATCGCCGCGGCGCCGGCCCGGTAAAGCTTCAAAAACACGCGGATCCGCTCCCGAGCCTCAGGCGGGACCTGCGGCGACTCGATCGCGGCGGCGCACGCGGCGACCATGTCGAGCTTGCGCCGGCGCGCGATCTGGGTGCAGCGCGCGATGTCGACCGAGCGCAGGTCAACCGGCGGCCGCGCCAGCGCGCGCACGACCGCGGCGGCGTCCGACGGATCGGCGAGCAGCCGCAGCCACGCCAGCACGTCGCGGATCTCGGCGCGCTGGAAGAACGCCGCCTCTCCGACGACGCGATGGGGTACGGCCCGCTCCTCGAGCGCGACCGCGACCGCCTGGCCCTCCCTCGAGATGGCCGGAACAAACACCACGATCTGACCGGGCGCGACGCCGTCGCGCGCGGTCAGCCGCTCGATGTCCGCCGCCACCGACTGAGCCTGTGCCCGGTCGTTGTCGCAGCGCCAGAACGCGACCTGTCCCTCGCTCGCGGCGGGCTCGCACTCGAATTCCACGACCGCCCGGGCCACGCGCAGGATCGGCTCCGGACAGCGAAAACTGCGCTGGAGCGTGATCACGCGCGCTCCGCCCGAGGCGAAGCTGCGCATCCGCTCGGCGCCGGCTCCCCGCAACCGCCGCAGCGCGTGTGCCGGGTCGCCCGCAGCCGTCAGCCCGCTGCCGGCAACCTCGAGGGCGAGACTGGCCGGGGCCAGGTCGAGCTCCTGCGCGTCGTCGATCAGCACGTGCTCGAAGCGCTTGGCGACTCCCGGCTGCTCGCGAGCACGACGCAGGGCATCGCGAACGAGGTCGCCGTCGTCGCGGGCGCCGGCTTCGGCAAGGAGCCGCTCGTGGGTGCGATAGACCTCCGCGAACTCGTGCGCGATCGCGGCCTCCGACGGGTCGCTCTCGCCCGCCTCCAGGTACAAGGCCCAGCGGGCGTAGTCGTCGGGTCCGATCAGCTCGGCCTTGAGGCGGTCGATGCGGCGCACGAACCCGCCCAGCAGCGCGTTCGCGTTTCCGCCGAAGTCATGGCGCTGCAGCGACAGCTCGTCGATCCGCGCGACGAGCATCGCGAGCCGGTCGCCCGGGGCCAGCGCCGCCTCGACGGTATCCGACGCCGGGCCCCCGCCGCCCAGGATCACGGCGGCGAGCTGGGTGGGCGTCAGCACGAACAGCTCCTCGTAGCCGCGGTCCAGCGCACCCTCCAACCGGCTGCGAAGCGCATCGGCGCGGGCCACAGACGGGACCAGCACTGCGATCCGCTCGGGCCTGCAGCCCTGAGACACGAGCCACGAGAACCGCTCTGAGATCACCCGCGTCTTGCCCGTTCCGGCCGCCCCGAGCACGACCAGGGGACCGCCGCCGTGTGTGACGGCATCCCGTTGCCGGGGAAGGAGATCATCGACAGAAAACCCACGGTCCGCTGGGTGCCCAGACGCCCACAGCCGCCCTTCAGCTTCGGTCAACTGTTCGTGCTCCACACTCACTCTGCAAGCATAGGTCTGCGATGACCTCTACCCGTTCGGCACTCGACGCAGATTGGCTGGGCGTCTGCAGGCGGGCGGTGGCCGGGCTCTCGGAGATCCTCGCAGGGTCGCCCACCACCGGCGAACGCGCCGAGGAGACCGGCAGTCGTGGGAGCGGCGGGGACCGCACGCTGGTGATCGACCGCTCGGCCGAATCGGTCGTGCTCGACGAGCTCGACGGCCTGCGTGAGCAGGGCTTCGGCTTTCACGTGATCTCCGAGGAACGCGGCGAGCTCGACTACGGAGACTGCGACGTGGTGGTGATCATCGATCCGATCGACGGATCCCTGAATGCCAAGCGCCGGATCTCCCACTACGCGCTTTCGATCGCCGTCGCGGACGGCACGACGATGGCCGACGTCGTGTTCGGGTTCGTGTACGACTTCGGCCCGCGCGAGGAGTGGTGGGCCAGACGCGGCGAGGGCGCCTGGCTCAACGGCTCCAAGCTGGACCCGTCGCTCCCCGAGCGACGCGGCCGCGATGGGCGCCTCGAAGTGCTCGGGATCGAGTCCGCCGACCCGCGGTGGGTTGCGGCGTCGATCGACGGTCTGGTGGACTCCGCCTATCGCCTTCGGGCGCTCGGCACGATCGCGGCGTCCCTGTGCCAGGTCGCGGCCGCTCGGTTCGACGGGTTGGTCTCGCTGCGGCGCTCGCGCGGCGTCGACGCCGCGGCCGGTCAGTTGATCGTGCGAGAGGGCGGCGGGATCGTCAGCTTCCCGTGGTGCTCGGAGCCCTTGGGGGCGCCGCTGGACGTCGACCCGATCTCACCCGTGATCGCGGCGCGCTCGCCCGAGACGCTTGAGCAGCTTGCGAGGATCCCGCAATGATCGACTGGGTGATCGCCGAGCGGATCGCCGCGTTCGTGGGCGGATCGTCGAACGGGCACATGCCCCACGCCGACCTCACGGCGCTGGCGACCGAGTCCGAGGCCAGGGTGACGGCGTACACGGGGCTCCAGCCGGTACGGCCGCTGCCGCCGCCGGAGGGCATCAGCCGGCGGGAGTGGATCTCGAGCAACATCAAGTCGATGCGGGCGCTGCTCGACCCCGTGCTCGAGCGCGCCGGGAAGAACCTGGGCCCGCTTCGCCCGGCCGCGCAGATCAGCATGGGGCTGGTCGTCAGCACTGAGGTGGGCGTCGTGCTCGGCTACCTATCGCAGCGTGTGCTGGGCCAGTACGAGCTGGTGCTGCTGGACGAAGTTGCCGAGGATCGCCCGCCGCGACTGCTGTTCGTGCTGCCCAACCTGGGGCAGGCCCAGCAAGCGTTCGGAGCCGACGAGAAGGAGTTCATGACCTGGGTCACGCTTCATGAGGTGACCCACGCGGTCCAGTTTGCGGGAGTGCCGTGGCTTCACGCCCACGTGGCCGGGCTGGTGCGCGAGCTGCTCAACACCGCCGAGCTCCGGATCGAGTCCCAGTCCGACCGCAAGTTCAAGTTGCCCACCGGCGATGAGATCAAACGGATCGTCGGCGCCCTACGGCGTGGGGACCTGATCTCGGTCGTCACGACCGAGCCCGAGCGCGAGACGCTTGACCGGGTGCAGGCGGTGATGGCGGTGATCGAGGGTCACGCGGAGCACGTAATGGACGCGGTCGCCCCCGACCTGATCCCGTCGCTGCCCAAACTCCGGGCCGCGCTGGACCGCCGCCGCCGCTCGCAGTCGGGCCTGTCGCGCCTGATGGCCAAGCTACTCGGGCTCGACCTCAAGCTGCGCCAATACGAGCAGGGCAAGTACTTCTGCGACGCGATCGTGCGCGCGCGCGGCACCGAGGCGCTGCGGCACGTGTTCTCGAGCCCCGAGGCGCTGCCCACCGCCGAGGAGCTACGCGACCCCGACGCCTGGGTCGCGCGCGCGATGCCGCGCGAGGTGGGGCCGGCCCACCGCGAGAGCGCCTAGAGCGCGACCACGGCGGGACTCACCGCTCCAGCGCGTACAGCCGCCACTCGTCGGGCACGCCCCGCAGCGAATGCGCTCCCCGGTCCGAGAACCGAAGCCCCGACCCGAACACGAGGTCTTTGACGGTGCTCGACGCGAGCACCTCGCCCGGGCTGGCGCGCTCCATCACGCGCGCCCCGATGTGCACGGCGATCCCCGCGACATCGTCGCCGAGCAGCTCGCACTCGCCGGTGTGCACGCCCGCGCGAATCGGCAGGTTCAGCTGAGCGAGCGCGTCGACGATCGCCGCCGCGCAGTTGACTGCGCGGGCGGGGCCGTCGAAGGTCGCCAGGAAGCCGTCGCCGATCGTCTTGATCTCGGTCCCGCGCCAGCTCGCCAGCTCGGCGCGCACGGTGCGGTTGTGCTCGTCGAGCAGGGCCCGCCAGGGGCCGTCGCCGAGCTGCGACGCGCGCTCGGTCGAGCCGACGATGTCGGTGAACAGGACGGTGGCAAGGACCCGGTCGGGATCCGGGGGCCGCGCGACGCGGCGACCCGTGAGGAACTCCTCGATGTCGTCGAGCCCTGGCGCTTCGGCCCACGCGTAGGCGTCCTCGCCCGGATACACGATGAACCGCGCGCCGGGGATCAGCGCGGCCACCTGCCGGCCCTCCTCGACGGGCACGACGTGGTCGCCGCGCATGTGCATCACCAGGGTGGGCGCCCGGATTGTCGGCAGCACGGCCCGCAGGTCGGTCTGGGTGATCATCTCCATCAGCTGACGGGCCATTCCCGGGCTGACGGCCGACCGCTGCAGCCGCGCCCACCAGTCGGCGAACACGCGGTTGCCGGCGCGGCTGGGCGCAAACAGCTCCATCAGCGTCCCGTCGCCCCAGCTGTTCTCGATCGCGTCCAGGAACATGGTCCGGTTCTCGGGCGAGATCATCTTGCCGCCGTCGGCCGCCACGCCCGAGAGCGCCAGGGCGGTGACGCGCTCGGGATATGTGGCCGCGTACAGCGCCGACAGGCCGAGATCGCTGGCGCCGAACAGCGCGATCTGCTCGCTTTGCACCGCATCCAGTACGGCGTCCAGGTCGTCCATTTGCTGCTCCAGCGTGGGCGGCGAGCTGACGGCGTCCGACAGTCCGGTGCCGCGCCGATCGAACATGATCAGCCTCGCGTACGAGGACATGCGCTCGAAGCAGTGGGCCGTCCCGGGCTCCTCCCACATCAGCTCCAGGTGCGAGGCGGGACCTGAGATCACGACCAGATCGAACGGCCCCTCGCCCACCACCTGATAGGCGATGCTGGCACCGCTTGAGTGGGCGTAGCGCGTCCGCGGGATTCTCACGGGATTCACGGGAATGTAACGCGCTCGCTAACCTGGGGTACAAACATGTGTTCGATGCTGACGAGGCAGGGACGCCCCCGACACCTAATATCCTGAAACAACGGAGCGAGCGAATCTATGGCTACTACGAGCAACACCGACGCGGGCAAAACCCCCGCCAAGCGAACCACCACGCGGAAGTCGACCACCGGCACCGCCCGTAAGTCGACCACCCGTACGACTCGTCGGTCGACCGCCGGCACGACGCGCCGCACGGCCTCGGCGACCACCCAGACCGCGCCGCGGACGCCTGTCGAGCAGGCTCAGCAGCTCGCCGAGCGGGCCGTGCTCGTGCCCGTTGGCGCCAGCCTCCTGGCTCGCGACAACCTGGTCTCGACCGTCAAGGGTCTGACCACCAAGTACCGCACCCGCGCCAGCCTGGAGCGCGAGATCAAGCGCTACGAGCGCCGTGGCGCGACCGCGCGCAACCGCTTTGAGCGCCAGGTCCGCCGCACCCGGGCCAAGTTCGAGCGCGAGCTGCGCCAGCGCCGCACCACCGTTGAGCGCACCGTCAAGCAGAACCGCCGCCAGTTCGAGCGCCAGGTGAAGTCCGTGCGCAACGACCTCGAGAAGCAGTCCGGCGCGGTGACCGCGCGCGTCGACAAGCTAGTCTCGGATGCACAGGGGCTGATCAGCTAGCCACTGGCAAGGCTTACCCCGCCCGGCGTTCTGGAGAGGCGCCGACCGCGGGAGAGGTTCGCCGGCCTCATATCTTCGCCGGCGGACGTAGCACCCTCTCCTCCCTCAACCGCCGGGGCGTCACGGAAGTGGCGCCCCGTCGGTCTTTAAGGAGCGGCTGCCTACAATGGATCTCATGCCCACCAGAGACCAAGTTCTTGACGCCCTTCGCTCAGTGATCGACCCGGAGCTCCGCCGCGACATCGTCGAGCTCGAGATGGTCAGATCGATCGACGTCCACGAAAACGGCGTGATCGACGTGATGGTCTCGCTGACGACGCCGGGATGCCCCATCCGCAGCCACTTCCAGACCGGTGTTGCCGAGGCGGTGGGCAAGCTCGAGGGCATCAGCCACGTCAACGTGACCTTCGACGTGCTGTCCGACAACGAGAAGGCGGCGCTGGGCCGCAAGCTCGGCCGCGGCGCGCTGCCCGAAGGGGCGCTCGCCCAGGTCAAGAACGTGATCTGCATCGGCTCGGGCAAGGGCGGCGTCGGCAAGTCGAGTGTGACCGCCAACCTGGCCGCGGCGCTGGCCGCCGATGGCAAGCAGGTGGGCGTGCTGGACGCCGACGTGTGGGGCTATTCGCAGCCGCGGATGCTCGGCCTCGGAGCCGAACGCCCGCGTGTCAACGCGCAGCGCAAGCTGATCCCCCTGTCCGCCCACGACGGCATCAGCGTGATGTCGATCGGTTTCTTCATCGAGCAGGACGCCGCCGTGGTGTGGCGCGGTCCGATGCTCCACAAGGCTCTGCAGCAGTTCCTCGAGGACGTCGACTGGGGCGAGCTCGACTACCTGCTGATCGACCTGCCGCCCGGCACCGGCGACGTCTCGATGACGCTGGCGCAGCTGCTGCCGCAGGCGAAGTTCCTGATCGTCACCACGCCGCAGCCGGTCGCCCAGAAGGTCGCCCGGCGCTCGGCCGAGATGGCGGCCAAGCTCAAGCTCGAGATCGCCGGCGTGATCGAGAACATGTCCGGCTTCGTGACGCCGACCGGCGAGCGCTATCAGCTGTTCGGAGAGGGCGGCGGCCACCTTCTGGCCGAGGAGCTCGACGTGCCGCTGCTGGCCAAGGTGCCGCTGACGATAGCGCTCCGTGAGCAGTCGGACGCCGGCATCCCGGTGGTCCTGTCAGACCCCGAGGATCCCGCCGCCCAGGCGCTTCGCCACGGCGCGCGCGGACTGATCGCGCTGTCACCGGTGGAGCTGCCGGTGATGCAGGCGCCCGCCCCGGCGGCGGCGCCAAAGCCGGTCGGCATGTCGCTGCCGATGGCCTAGGTGTAACTCCTACGCCGTCTGGCCCCGGGTCACGTAGAAATCGGCGTTGAGCCTGGCGTAGTGCTGCCACTCGTCGGGCAGCTGGTCTTCGGCGAAGCAGGCGTCCACCGGGCAGGCCTCGACGCACGCGTCGCAGTCGATGCACTCCTCCGGGTCGATGTACAGCTGCTCGGTCTGGTCGTAGTCGGGCTCGTCGGGCGTCGGGTGGATGCAATCGACGGGGCAGACCTCGACGCAAGAGTTGTCCTTGGTGCCGATGCACGGCTCGGCGATCACGTAGGCCATGTGTGTACGTTACCTCATTGAACTCAGTTCGGGTTAATCATGGAAGCCCTGCAATCCCGCGTGGCCGCGGAACGCGGTAGGTCCGCGGAGGCGGAATTCTAAGCTGACCCGCCCGCTACGCTGCGCCGGTGCTGCTGCTCACCGGCGCTACCGGGACGATTGGCCGCCCGTTGCTGCGGCGGCTGACGGCTGACGGCGTCGCAGTTCGCTGCCTGGTTCGCGATCCGCGGCGTTTGGGCGCCGACCGCGTCCGGGTGCAGATCGCGCTTGGCGACCTGGGTGATCCGCTGTCGTTCCGCCATGCGTTGCGCGGCGTCGACACGGTCGTACATCTGGCGTCGGTGATTCGCGACCAGCCCAATGGATCGATCGAAGAGCTCGACGGAGTCGCCACCTGGCGCCTGGTCCGGGCGGCCGAGCGCGCCGGCGCGCGGCGCTTTGTGTTCTTCTCGACGCTCGGCGCGAGCACCCGCAGCCGCGCTCGGCTGATGCGCGCCAAGGCCGTCGCCGAACGGGCAGTGGTGGAATCGTCGCTGGAGCACACGGTGTTCGCGCCCTCGATGGTCTACTCGCCGAGCGATCCGTTTATGACCCTGCTCGAGCGGATGTCTTTGCTGCCGGTGATGCCGATCTCGGGGTCTGGGCGTGCAGGGTTTGAGCCGATCTGGGCCGACGACGTGGCCGACTGCGTGATGGCGGCGCTCCCGGGCGGCGCCCACGCCGCGGCGGCGGTCGGAGGCCGCTACGAGCTGGCGGGTCCCGAGACGCTCACTTACAGGGAGATCGTGCAGTGCGCGCTTGACTCCTTTCGCCGCAGGCGGCGGATCGTCAAGCTCCCGATCGCGATGGTGCGTCCGTCGCTCAAGCTGGTCGAGCTGCTCGCGGGTCCCGCCGCGTTTGCCACCTGGGACGAGGTCGAGCTGCTCGAGGTGCCCTTGATCGCGCGCAGCGGGACGGCCGACGCCGAGGCGCTCGGCGTGACGCCCAAGGCGATGCGGGCGGTTCTCGGAGCGGAGTAGCGGGTGGGCACAACGAAGGACCTCGGGCTGCTCGCCCTGATCTTCGCGGCGGCGCTGCTCGGTCCGGCCCTGACGCTGGCGACGCGCGGAGCGCTGCCCGCGGTGGTCGGCGAGCTGGTAGCCGGGGTGATCCTCGGAAAGACCGCGCTGGGGATCGTGAACCCCGGGGAGGGCGAGTTCGCGCTGCTCTACGACCTCGGCTTCCTGACGCTGATGTTCACCGTCGGCATGAACGTGCCGCTGCACGATGACCGGATCCGCGGTGCGATCGGCAAGGGCGCGGTGGCGGCAGCGGCCGCTGTGCCGTTGGCGCTGGCAAGCGGTTTCGTGGCGCACCTGGCCGGCGGCGGGCCGGCCCTAGTCTATGCAGTCGTGATCGGATCTTCATCGGCGGCGGTCGCGCTGCCGGTGATCGACGAGACTCGCCTCAGCGGCCCGGCGGTGCTCACGGCGATGGCCTGGATCACGATCGCCGACGTCGCGTCGACGCTCGCAATCCCGTTGGCGATCAAACCGTCACGCGCGGCCCACTCCGCTCTTGGCGCCCTGATCGTCGCGGCGCTCGTCGCGCTCGTGTTCGTCGTCGGCGAGCGGCTCAGCCGCACGCCGTGGATCAAGCGCGTGCGCATGGAGGGCAAGCGGCGCGGTTGGGCAATCGACCTGCGCGTCGCGGTGATCGTGCTGCTGGCCCTGGCCTGGGTGGCGCTGAAGGTCGGTGCGAGCCTGCTGGTGGCAGGTTTTGGCGTCGGGCTGGTGGTCGCGGGGATCGGCGGGCCCAAGCGGCTGTCCAGGGAGGTCCTGGGGCTGGGACAGGCGTTCCTGGTGCCCCTGTTCTTCGTGCTGCTGGGCGCGCGAATTGACCTGCGCGCGCTGACCGATAGCCACCGGGCGGTGATCCTCGCCATCGTGCTGGCCGTCCTGGCGATCGCCGTGCACGTGACGGTCAGCGCCGTGATCCGAGCGCCCAGGGCGGTGGGACTGCTTGCGACTGCTCAGGTCGGGGTGCCGGCCGCGGTGATCGCCCTGGGCCTGCCGTCGCACGCGATCACAGACGCGCAGGCCGCCGCGATCTTCTGCGCGGCGCTGGTGTCCATAGGCGCGACCGCGGCCGGAGCCGCGATCCTCCGCCGCGGGGCCGGCCGTTCAGACGCCGACAGCGTCGGGCCGGCGCCCGGCCCACGGTAGCGCCGCCTCGAGTTGGCCGGCGAGCGCGAGCAGCCGGTCTTCGGACGCTGGCTTGCCGATCACTTGAACCGCGGTCGGCAGGCCGTCGTCGCCCTGATAGAGCGGCAGCGAGATCGCCGGCACCCCGAGCACGTTGCAGATGGCGGTGTATGGAGTGAACAGGCCCGAACGCCTGAAGTGGTCCCATGCGTCGGGGCCACGGCCGTGGACCTCGCCAGTGCGCAGAGGGCGCTGAGCCAAAGCGGGGGTCAGCACGGCGTTATATGGCTCCAGGAACTGGAGGAGCTTGCGCGCGAACGCCTGGAGCTTGTTCTCAGCCAGGAGGTAGGTGATCGTGTCCTGCTCGCGCGCCCGCTCCCAGATCTCCCAGGTGAGGGGCTCGACGTCCTCCTCGGTGGGCTCGCGACCGGCCAGGCGGCCGCCGATCCACGTCGTCATCGACACGGCCGGGCCGAACAGGCGGCTGAAATCGGGGAGGAGATCGAGATTGCTCCAGGGCGGGGTGATCTCCTCAACGCGATGGCCGAGGGACTCCAGCAGGCTCGCCGCGTCGCGGGCGGCTTGCTCGCAGACGGGATCGAGCTTCGCGCCCTCCAGTGGGGCGTTGAATGCCAAGCCGATGTTCAGTACGCCGGGGTCGCGAACGGCGCTCGCGCTGTACAGACCGGTCTGTGGTGCCCATGTCGCGTCGCCGAGCTCGTAACCAGCGAGCTCATCGAGCGCCCGGGCGGTGTCTTCGACGGTACGCGTCAGGACGCCGTCGGAGACAAGGAAGCTGTCGCCGGCGTCGGGTCCGACCGAGACACGCCCGCGAGCGGGCTTGAGGCCGACCAGGCCGCAGCAGGCGGCGGGGATGCGGATCGACCCGCCACCGTCATTCCCGTGCGCGATCGGGACCATGCCGGCCGCCACCGCGGCCGCCGCGCCGCCGCTCGAGCCTCCCGGAGTTCGCTCCAGGTCCCAGGGGTTCAGGGTGGGACCGAACCGGCGCGATTCGGTCGTCGGAAGGATCCCCATCTCAGGCAAGGCGGTCTTGCCGACGATCACGAAGCCTGCGTCCCGCAGCCGCCTGACCAGGTATGCATCGTGATCCACGACCAGGTCCCCAAACAGATCGCTGCACATCGTCAGCGGCATCCCGGCGACCGCGCGGTTGTCCTTGATTGCAATCGGGACACCCGCAAATCGCCGCTCGTCGCCGGGCCGGATCTCCCGCGCGACCGCCATCGCCGACTCCGCGGCAACATGCGTAAACGCGTTGATCTTCGGCTCGACCTCCTCGATCCGCGCAAGCGATGCGCCGACCAGTTCCGCGGCGCTCAGCTCGCCGGAGCGGACCAGCAGCGCAAGCTCCGCCGCAGGCATGAACATGAGCTCTGACACGGATCGGAAGCGTATATGGCTAGCCTTCGTGGCCCCGACCCCGCCCCAGGAGCACTGCCCGATGACAGCCACCACCGAAGTTCAGTCCGGCCTCGAAGGCGTAGTCGCGTTCGCGACCGAGATCGCCGAACCTGACCGGGCCGGTGGCGCGCTGCGCTATCGCGGCGTCGACATCGAGGAGCTCGTCGGCAACGTCCCGTTCGAGCAGGTGTGGGGACTGCTCGTCGACGGAAAGCTGCTGCCGGGACTGCCGCCGGCCGAGCCGCATCCGCTGAGCATCCGCTCCGGCGACCCCCGCGTCGACGTACAGTCCGCCCTCGCGATGCTGGCGCCGCAGTGGGGCTTTGGCCAGCTGATCGACATCTCCGACGAAGAGGCGCGCGACAACCTCGCGCGAGCGTCGGTGATGGCGCTTTCGTTCGTCGCTCAGTCCGCGCGCGGGATCGGCAAGCCGCCCGTCTCGCAGCGCGAAGTCGACAAGGCCCGGTCGATTCCCGAGCGGTTCCTGATCCGCTGGCGCGGCGAGGCGGATCCCAGGCACGTCGAGGCGATCGACGCCTACTGGATCTCGGCCGCCGAGCACGGAATGAACGCTTCGACCTTCACCGTGCGCGTCGTGGCGTCGACCGGAGCCGACGTTGCAGCGGCGCTGTCGGCGGGTGTCGGCGCGCTGTCGGGGCCGCTGCACGGCGGCGCCCCCTCGCGGGTGCTGAAGATGCTCGACGACGTCGAGCAGATGGGCGACGCCGAGCGCTACGTCAAGGAACTGCTGGACTCGGGCCATCGGCTGATGGGGTTCGGTCACCGCGTCTATCGCGCCGAGGACCCCCGGGCGAGGGTGCTGCGCCGCACCGCCCACAAGCTGGGATCCTCGCGTGTCGAGGTCGCGGAGGCGCTCGAAACGGCCGCGCTCGCCGAGCTCGAGGCGCGCAAGCCCGACCGCGTGCTGGCCACTAACGTGGAGTTCTGGTCGGCGGTCGTCCTCGACTTCGCCGAGGTTCCGCCGGACCTCTTCACCCCGCTGTTCACGTGTGCTCGCACGGCCGGCTGGTCGGCGCACATCCTCGAGCAGAAGCGTGAAGCACGTCTGATCCGCCCCACGGCGAAGTACGTGGGGCCGCCTCCGCGTCCGCTTTCGGACCTGACCGGCTGAGCGATTCTCGGCGGGCTCAGCCCCGGGCGCCCGGACGGACCGTATCCTCGGGGTAGTGCACCGTCGTGTGGTTAGGGCACATGTATCGCGGGCCCCGATGCCGTCATGCTTCGTCCTCGGAGCCTCGCGCAGCACAGCTGCGCCACGGCTCCTGCGTCCTTGCCTGCCGGCCCCGGGGCCTCGCGCTCCACGCACCCTAACCACACGACAGCACACTTAGCCGCATGAACCTCGAACGTCAGCTGGACCCCGAGGCGCTGGGCGATCACATCGATCGGCTGTACCGAGCCGCGTGGAGCTTGTGCGGCTCTCGCGAGGAAGCCGAGGACCTCGTCCAGGAGACGTTCGCACGGATCCTGCGCAAGCCGCGCATCCTGCGCTCGGAGGACGACCTCGGCTACCTGCTGCGGGTGCTGCGCAACACGTTCTTCAGCCAGCGGCGCACGGCGGGACGCAGGCCGCAGACCCAGCCTCTGCCCGACGATCTCGACCTCGTCGAGGACCGCTCGGCGACGCAGCCCGAGTCGCGCATCGAATCCCAGGCGCTCTACAACGCGATCTCCGAGCTGCCCGACGACTTCCGGGACGCGCTCGTCGCAATCGACGTCGTCGGGCTCTCCTATCGCGAGGCGTCGCGAGCGCTGCGTGTGCGCGAGGCGACGATCACCACCCGATTGCATCGCGCGCGTCAGCGCGTCGCAACGAGACTGCAAGCAGAAGATGCGGACTCCTCCTCTGAGACGCGGTCCCGCGCGGGTTAGCGCGGGTTCCCGGTCAGCTTGTCAGCTCGGCGGGTGACGACCACGCGGCGAGGCGCTGCAGATCCGAAGCCGCCAGGCCCGGACCCGAGATCACGCAGGTGTGACCGTCGCGCCGCCATGTGACGACCGTGCGGCCGTCGATCCTCAGCGTCCGGAGTGCCACACCGTTCTTGTGCGTGACGCTCGCGTTCGGCTGGGAGAGCGCTGGAACGCCCACGATCGTGTAGGCGACCATCTTGCCCTTCCAGCGGTAGTAGACCGTCACCGCCGGGCGACCGCCGAGCCCGTCCGTGCGCTGCCCGACCGCGACGGCGTGGAAATGGCCCTTCCAGTCGGGGAAGTAGACGTCCTGGATGCCGTCGCCGATCGTGCCGCTGGGCTCGTCTGGCCTCGGCACAGGCGCCGGCTGGTTCGCGCCCTTGACCGCGAGTGCGGCGGCGTCGGACACCGACGGAGAACCTGGTGTGCCGTTCGGGAGGATCAGCGCCAGTGCGAGCGCGACCGCTGCAAGCGCTCCGGCCAGCGCACTCCCATAACCGATGCGACGTCGTGCGCGCGCCGCGGGCTTGGGACGCTGCGCCTCGATGCGCGCCCGCAGGCTGGCGGGAGCGCGGTCGGTGACGGCCGCGTGGTGAAGCATTTCGACGACTCGGCGCTCGCGCTCGTAGAGGGCGCTGAGTTCGGGCGAGGCGGCGATGTGGGCCTCGACCTCGGGGCGCCGCGCGGGGTCGATCGTGCCGTCCGCGAGCGCCGAGAGATCGGCCAGTTCGCGAGCGTTCAGGGTGCTGTTTTCGCTTTGCGAGGACATCTGTTCAGAGCGGTAGAAGCTGCATTCAGCTTAACGACGCCCCAACACGCCGAATCCTTCCCTTTTCTCGGTGTTCTGAGATGTTCTTAGGAAGGGCTTCCGTAACGGCCGGAAGCGTACTCCGCGAGCATCCGCGTGGCGCAGAATCGTGGGCCGAGCGTGCGTAGCGAAGCCCGCACTCGGGCAAGCCAGGCGACCGGTAATCCGCTGGCGTCCCGGTCGTAGAACGCGGGCAGCACCTCGTCGTCGAACACGCGATGCAGCGCGGCGGCGTCGCGCGCGTCCTGAGCCTCGTGATCGTGGTCGACGTCGCCGGGCAGCGCCCAGCCATTGTCGCCGTCATAGCCCTCGGCCCACCAGCCATCTAGCACGCTGACTTGCAGGGCGCCGTTGATCGCGGCCTTCATACCGCTCGTGCCGCTCGCTTCCAACGGCGGGCGCGGCAGGTTCAGCCACACGTCGCACCCGCGCACGAGCCGGGCGCCCACATCCAGGTCGTAGTCGTCGAGGAACACCACGCGCTCGCCGATGATCTTCGCGTGCTTGAGCCCGAACAGCGCCTGCACCGAGCGCTTGGCCTCGTCGTCGCGGGGATGTGCCTTGCCGGCGAGCACGACCTGAACGGGGCGGTCGCCGCCCAGCAACGACATCGTCCAGTCGGGATCGCGCATCAGCAACCCGAGCCGCTTGTAGGTGGCGACGCGCC
>DASSGR010000154.1:0-46155 GCA_035693425.1 Solirubrobacteraceae bacterium | reverse complement strand
AGTCGAGCGCGCCGTGCTGGTAGAAGCGGCGGTCCTCGATCGCGATCGTGGCCTCGCGCAGAAGCTTGGGGATTCTCGATGCGGGGACGGGGTTGTAGACCGTGTCTGAGTGCACGTAGCCCAGCGAGCTCCCGTCGGCGGCGAAGATCTGGGTCAGCGGGTGCGGGGTGCGTGCCTTGAGCTCTGTCAGGTTGGGGCCGTTGTCGGCGACGGCGACGACCCAGCCCACCGCCGCCGCCGCTGCCAGCGCGATCCCGCACACGCCGAGCACGGCGCCGACCAGCATGACCTTCGTGACGGGGTGGCTGCGGCTGCGCCGGCGGCGCTTCTGTCTTTCGCGTCGGCTCATTGAGAAGTTACGGCCGCGGCGGCGCCGGTGCGCAGGGCGCGATCTCGGCATCGCAGCAAGGCAAATCAGTGTAGCTGGGTGGGTTTTTCGGCTTGCTGGTTGCGGGTCCTCTGCCTGATACGGAACTTACGGAGATCGGGGTCCCGGCTGCGACACTCGGCATCGCCCATGCTGCGCGACGACAGCGAAAGCCAGAGTCCCGTCGCCGTCGTCTGGCGCGCGATCTGGACGTCTCGGCTGGTCGTGCTTCTGTCGGGCACGTTCGCGGTGCTGTCGTTCGGACGCAGGCCCGGAACAGAGGCGTTCGATCCCGCCAATCTGACCGCGCCGTTCGGGTACTTCGGCAACCTGCTGGCCGCACCGTTCGCGCGTTGGGACTCGGTCTGGTACCTGGCGATCGCGCAGGGCGGCTACGACCACGACGCGACGCGCACGGCGTTCTTCCCCCTGTACCCACTGGTGCTGCGCGGACCGGGGCTGATCATCGGATCCGACCTCATCGCCGGGGTCCTGGTGTCGCTGGTGGCATTCGGGGTCGCGCTGCTGTTGCTCCACCGGCTGGTCACGCTCGAGCTCGGCCGGCCGCTGGCGAGCGTGACGGTGATGCTGGTCGCGTTCTGCCCGATGTCGTACTTCTTGTCGGCCGTGTACAGCGAGTCGCTGTTCCTGGCGCTGTCGGTGGGATGCGTGTTGCAGGCTCGCCAGGGCCGGTGGGCCTGGGCCGGCGTGCTCGGCGCGCTCGGCGCCGCCTCGCGCAATACCGGCATCGCGCTGATGGTCCCCATCGTGCTGCTGTTCCTGTACGGCCCGCGCGCCGACCGGGCACCGACGCGCCCGCCGGTGACGCGTCTGCAGAGACTCCTGCCGCGCTACCCGATCACCCCGTCGATCCTCTGGGCGGGCCTGGTTCCCGTGGGGCTCGGCGCCTACATCGGCTGGCTGGCGCTCAAGACGGGCGACGGACTCGCGCCGTTTCACGTCCAGCAGGTTTGGTTTCGGCACTTTGCGGGCCCGTTCGGCGGGATCTGGACCGGGGCCGTGGCCGCCTGGGACGGGCTGCGCCAGCTCCTGCACGGACCGCCGCCGCCGCTGTACTTCACCAAGGCCGGCGGCGACCCGTTGATGGTCGCGGGACAGAACGTGATGCTGTTCTGTTTTTTGGCGCTCGGCGTCGCCGGAGTGGTCGGCGCGCTGCGCAGGCTCCCGATCGCCTACGGGGCGTACGCGATCGTGGCGCTCGCGTTCCCGTTGTCCTACCCAGTCACACCTCAGCCGCTGACCTCGCTGCCGCGCTTTGAGGTCGTCGTGTTCCCGCTGTTCATGTGGGCCGCGTGGTGGCTTGAGCGAAGACGCCTGACCACCGCGGCGATCGCGGCGCTGGCCGTCCTGCTCGGCCTGTTCACTGCCGAATTCGCGACCTGGCGGTTCGTCGCTTGACCGCGCGCGCCCTGTTGCTCGACGCGCTGGGAACGCTGCTCGAACTCGAGCCGCCGGCCCCGCGCCTGCAGACCGAACTGGCCGAGCGGTTCGGCCTGCGGATCACAGAGACCGACGCACAGCGCGCGATCGCAGCCGAGATCGCCTACTACCGGGCCCACCTCGACGAGGGCCGCGATCCGGTCGCGCTCGCCGCGCTGCGCAGCCGCTGCGCCGAGGCGCTGCGCGAGGCGCTGCCCGACGACGAACGCGTCGCCGCGATCGACAACGCGGCGCTGACCGGCGCGCTGCTCGCGTCGCTGCGGTTCGAGCCGTTTGCGGACGTGCGCCCCGCACTCGGAGCGGCTCGTGCTGCCGGCCGCCGTCTGGTCGTCGTCAGCAACTGGGACGTCTCGCTCAACGAGGTGCTGGATCGGGTCGGGCTCACGCCGATGCTCGACGGGGTTGTCACCTCAGCCGCGGTTGGGGCGCGCAAGCCGTCCCCTGAGATCTTCGAGAAAGCACTTTGGCTCGCCGGGGTCGCCGCGCATGAGGCGATTCACGTCGGCGACAGCCTCGCGGAGGACGTCGCGGGCGCCCGCGCGGCGGGGATCGGGGCGGTGCTGATCAAGCGCGCCGGAGGCCCCGGCCCGCCCGGCGTGCGGACCGTCGCCACCCTGGCGGCGCTCTAATCTCAAAGCTCGCATGTCCAGCATCCCGCCCCCCGCATCGGCGCAGCCGCCGGGCCCGACCGCACCGCCGCCCCCGTCGGACGAGCCGCCTGAGCCCCAGCGGCGACGCGACGAGCCTCCCTGGCCGGTCTGGACGGCGCCCGCCGCGGTCGGGATGGGGATCGTGCTGGGAGTGTTCGGGACGATCCTCGTGCAGGCGATCGGCGCCGCCGGGGGATCGAGCCTGTCCAATCCGTCTCCCGCGGTGACAATCGTGAGCGCCGTCGTGTTCGACTTGGGATTCGTCGTCGCGGCGCTGTACTTCGCGGTGGTCCGCGGACATGGGCATCCAGCCGACTTCGGGTTCCGGCCCGTCGCGCTGAAGCTGGCGGTGGTCGCGATCGCGATCGCGGCGGTGAGCTACTACACGGCGACCGCGATCTGGGCCGCCCTGTTCAACCTGCACGGCAGCGACAAGCTGCCCAGCGACTTCGGCGTTGACCGCAGCACGATCGCGCTGATCGGCACGGCGGCGTTCGTGTGCGTGATCGCACCGATGGCCGAGGAGTTCTTCTTCCGCGGCTTCTTCTTCGGCGCGCTGCGGAGGTGGAGGATCAAGGTCGCCGGACGGGACATCGGTACCTGGGTGGCGGCGGTCGTGACGGGAATCCTGTTCGGCCTGGCCCACACGGGGTCGGCCTCGCCTCAGTACCTGGTCCCGCTCGGATTCCTGGGGTTCGTGCTGTGCATTGTGCGCTGGCGCACCGGCTCGTTGTATCCATGCATGGCGCTTCACTCGATCAATAACTCGCTCGCGCTGGGCGTCAATCAGGTGAGCTGGAACGCCGGCGAGGTGTTCGCGCTGATGGCCGGCTCGCTGGTCGTGATCGGGGTGATCACGTTGCCGCTGTCGGCGCGCGTGCCGGCCCTTCGCTGGGGGAGCTGAGCCCAGGGGGGCAAGGGCGTCGCGCTCGCGGCCTTGCACCAAGAACCGCCGCGCCTGATTTACTTTCCGCCTCATGTCGAGGGGGCTGGTCCGAACATTCGCTTGCGCAGGGGCGGCTTTCGCCGTCGCGGTAGCGCCGGCCGCAGCCGCGGCCGCAGCCACGAAGCCCAAGCCCAAGACCTCGCCCACACCTCCGGCAGCGGCAACCAGCCCGACCGCCGCCAAAGGCGCCCTGAAGCTGTACCTGCACGACGCGTTCGTCGTGTCCGGCGACCTCGTCACCGTCCCCAATCGAGTGATCCACGTCGACGGCGTGGTGCGCCCGTTCGTGCCTGGCCAGCGCGTCACGTTGAAGGCGTTCCAGGGCGCTCGCCGCATCAAGGTGCAGCAACTTCGCATCCAGCCCTCGCGCAACGGGACCTACGGCAGGTTCACCGGGAACCTCTCCGTGCCGACGGCCGGCACCGTCTCGGTCACAGTCGCCCATCACCGCAACGCACAGCAGCTCGGCTTCGTCGCCCGGCGCGGCATCAGCGTGCTGGAGCCGAGCGCGGGCTTCGGGGCCAGCGGCCGGTTCGTGCAGCTGATGCAGCAGCGCCTGGCGGCGCTTCACTTCTACATCCCGCAGACCGGGGTCTACGACGGGGGCATGCGGCTCGCCCTCGATGCCTATCACCGCCTGCTCCGCCACGGCGTCTCGCCGGCGCTCGACGGAGCCACGGTCAGCGAGCTGCTCGACGGGGTCGGCCAGTTCCACATCCGCTATCCCAACCACGGCAAGCACGCCGAGGGCGACCTGACGCGGCAGGTGCTGGCGCTGATCGACAACGGCAAGGTCGTCGCCCTCTATCCGATCAGCTCAGGCAAGCCTTCGACGCCCACCGTCCTGGGCAGCTTCCACGTGTATCTGAAGACCCCCGGATACCTGCCCGACGGGATGTATTACTCGAACTTCTTCACGGGCGGCTACGCGATCCACGGCTTCAACCCCGCGCCGGACTACCCGGCCAGCCACGGTTGCATGCGGGTGCCGATCGTCGACGCGATCTCGATCTACCGCTGGCTGAACGTCGGCGACGGCGTCGACGTCTACTACGAGTAGCGACCGCCGGTTACCCGAGGCCGCGCGAGAACCGCGCGAGGAACCCCAGTCCCATCCCGTAGGCCAGCAGCGCGAAGATCGCCGGGAAGATGTGCGCCACCCACTCGGAGTGGGTTGAGACGATCGACTTGAAGGGCGCCTCGAGCGCGCTGGCGACACCGTCGATGAACCGCCGCGGCTGGCGATGCGTGTGGCTGCTCGCCGATCCACCGGCCGCGGTCGAGGGGAGTCCCGCGGCCAGTTCGGTCTGCTGGTGCGCCGAAGCGCCCGCCATCTGATCGCGGGCGAACAGCCCGAACGACACGAGCACGAGCGCGCAGCAAGCGATACTGGTATAGGTCAGCAGCCGATTAATCACGCGCAGGGGATCGGCCGCCTGGAGCGTTGACATCATCTCTGGACATGGATCTAGACGTTCATACGACGGCCCGTGAACGCCTCGTCTCAGAGCTGCGCGAGCACGGGCTGGTGATCGGCGAGGTCGTCCTGACCAGCGGCCGGACCGCCCAGTACCTGGTCGATGCCAAGCGCGCGATCCTCCGCCCGGCGGGATTCACGGCCCTGGCGGAGCTGGTCGCCGCGCAGGCCGAGTCGTGGGGAGCGACCGCCGTGGGCGGCATGACGATGGGCGCCGACCCGATCGCGTGCGCGGCGCTGGCCGGCGGCGCCGACGTCAAGGCCTTCTTCGTGCGCAAGGAGGTCAAGCAGCACGGGCTCTCGCGCCGCATCGAGGGGCCGCTGCTCGATTCCGCCGACCGCTGCATGCTGGTCGAGGACGTGACGACCACCGGCGGCTCGACGATCAGGGCGCTCGAAGCCGTGCGCGACGAGGGTCATCAGGTGTGCGGCGTGCTGGTCGTCTGCGACCGGCTGGCGGGCGGCGCCGAGGCGATCGAGCAGGCTTGCGGCGTGCCCGTCGTCGCGCTGACGACCATCGACGACGTGTATCCGGAGCGGCCGGACCGCTAGCGGCGTGGCGAGCGCCGAACGTCAACGGCCTTATTGAGGGAGCGGACGGGGGCGGGTCGCGGCCTCCGCGGGGGGCAGATCGCGACAACTCGACCGCCGATCCCGAAGTGATCCGTACCAGCCCCGCATACGGTGGTCAGCACGGATCACTTCGCCGATCTCGCGCCGGTTGTCGTGTTATCCCCGGCGACCGGTCAGTGCGGAAGCGACCGGCACGCTGGCGAGCGCTGGTGCAGCGCGCTCACCTTCCAGCCGCCGTGCGGAAGCGGCGAGAACAGCACGATCGGACGGGCGCTGTTGACCGCCGGGCCGTATTTGAAGCCGACTGTCGCGACGTTGACGTTCAGGTTCCAGGCGAGGATCGACTGGTACTCCAGCCGCGTCAACGGCTCGCCGCACGACCGCAGCAACGCGGCGCCACCGAGCCGGCGGATCACGCCGGTCAGCTGGCCGATCTCCTTGGTTCGAACGCGCTGCTCGTTCAGGTCCTTGTGCTCGGCCCGCGCATCGGAGATCGCCGGCGGCACCAGGCTGATCACGACCGCGGCGACCACGACTATTCCGATCAGGCCGACGGCGCTCGACAGCCGCGGCGGCTGCGCCAGCAGCTTCCCGATCCCGATCCCGGCGACGACCACCATCACCGCTGCCGCCGGGAACATGTAGCGGGGGACGCCCGGCCAGCCGTGCAGCGCGAACGCGATCTCGACGATCACCCACAGGACGGCGGCGGCTGCCAACGCCAGCGTCGCCCGGTCGCGGCGCAGCACGGCAAGCACGACCGACAGCAGCGCCATCAGCTCGAGCCCGGTCTCGTGCAGACCGACGAAGCGGCTGATGATCCCCGAGACCTTGTTGCCGTGGATCGCGCGCCCAGAGCCGAGCGCGTGGCTGCCGGCCTGGAAGAAGCTGTCCGACGTGAGGCCGGGGATCCCGAACCACAGCGCCAGCACGACGATCGCGCCGGCCACCACCAGCCAGCGCATCGAGGGCACCCGCAGCCATGCCCAGATCGCATACGCGGCGATGAACGGCCACACCTCGGGGCGCCCGAGCGAAGCAAGCACCAGCAGTGCGAACGCCCAGCGCGGGCGGCGCGAGAGGTGGCAGTCGATCGCGCCCAGGCACAGCGACGCGATCAGTGGATCGGATTGCGCGCTCAGCACGTAATGGGCGTAGTCGGTGATGCCGAGCAGCGCCAGGCCGGCGAACGCCCCGGCGACATACGCTGCCCACCGGCGCTCGGGCGGTGCGCCGGTTAGGCGGTAGGCGATCCGCGCGGCGAACACCACGCCGCTGAGCGAGATCGCGACGGAGGTGATCATCCACAGCCACAGCTGGTAGTGGCCTGCCAGCGCATAAGGCAGCGTGAACAGGTACGGCAGCGGCTTCCACGAGGGCGCCGCATTGGTGTCGAGCGCGCCTTTGATCGTCTGCTGTCCCCACACCAGCCAGCCGTAGGGGTCGTACCCCGGACGTGTCCGCGCCCACACCACGATCAGCGCGGCGAGCACCAGCACGGCGAGCGCGATCAGCGGCGCGGGCCGCTTGCGAATCAACTCGCCCAGGTGGCGGCTGCCGCGCTGTGGTTCGGCCGGCGACGGCGGAGCCGGGTGCTGTTCTAGCGTCGGGTTGGCCACGTATTGACTCAGCGGCGGATCGGCACGCCGCCCCGTTGCGTCGGAGGCTCACACATGCGCCGAACGCGCTCTCGGAGACGACGAGGCGCGGACGCTAGCACGCGATCTAGCTGACAGCTTGTGTTTGTGCCCCGCGCCGCAAGATCTTTTTGGTAGCGTGCCCCGCCGTGACCATACGGGACGGACGGTCGCCTCGCGGGAGTGCGGCCGGCGCGGCGCGCATCACCCGAAGTGCCCCCGGCAGGAATCGAACCTGCATCCCGCGCTTAGGAGGCGCGTGCTCTATCCATTGAGCTACGAGGGCGGCAGGCGTCTGAGGGTATCCGGCCGCCGCGCGGGCGTTGCCCCGAGATCGTCGCATCGGGGCAACTCGATCGTTGTGGACGGGTTAGGACTAAGTGACATGAGCACCTGGTTGTGGTATTCCACGGCTGGGAGTCGGCTGGAGGAGGACTCAAGGATGTCGCGTTCAGATAGGGATAGGGCATGAGCATCGGCGCGTCCGAGCTGGTGGCCGAGGAGGCCGCTGCTCCCTTCAGCATCGAGCTTTCCCCAGGCGGCGAGATCGCCGCCAGGTCGCCGCTTCAGCTGTTCTGGCGCCGCTTTCGCTCAGATCGCGTCGCGATGGTGTCGCTGGGGTTCATCGTTGTACTGATCTTCGTGGCGATCTTCGCGCCGTTGGTGGTCAAGCTGGTCGGTGTCAGCGGCCCCAACACGCAGAACCTCAACTCGCTTGATGCGTTCGGTCAGCCGCTGGGTCCGAGCTCGGCCCACCCGTTCGGCGTCGACGAGCTGGGCCGCGACATCCTCGCCCGGACGATCTACGGCGCACGGATCTCGCTGGAGGTCGCGTTCATCGCCACCGGCATCGCCGTGCTCGTCGGCACCGTGGTCGGCACCGCCGCCGGCTACTTCCGCGGCTGGGTCGACTCCCTGCTCGCGCGCCTGATGGACATCGTGCTGGCGTTCCCGATTCTGCTGCTGGCGATCGGCCTCGCGTCGGCGTGCTCGCTAGGCAAGGGCTGCCTCGGCGGGCTGATCACTCCGGGCGTGCCGACGCTGATCGTCGTGATCGCGCTGTCGTCGTGGCCGTACATCGGGCGGATCGTGCGCGGTCAGGTGCTGTCGCTGCGCGAGAAGGAGTTCATCGACGCGGCGCGGTCGCTGGGTGCGTCCGACGCCCGGATCATGCGAAAGGAGATTCTCCCCAACCTAGTTGCTCCGATCATCGTCTACACATCATTGGTCCTACCGACCAATGTTCTTTACGAGGCGGCGCTTTCGTTCTTGGGCGTGGGGGTCCAGCCGCCGACGGCAAGCTGGGGTCAGATGATTGCCTCGGCCAGTGGGATCTTCGACACCGCGTGGTGGTACATGCTCTTCCCAGGGCTCGCGCTGGTGCTCACCGTGCTCGCGTTCAACCTGGTCGGCGACGGCCTACAGGATGCTCTGAATCCGAAGACCGGCCGCTAGCGCCAGGAAGACGCACCGGAGGATATGTCGCACACAGAAAAAAAGGAGGAGGACAGCTAAATGCGTCCGTTTCGACTGACGCTCACCCTCGTAGCGGCGATCGCCCTTGTGATCGCCGTCGCTGCCTGTGGGTCGAGCGGTAGTAGTTCGAGCAGTACCGCTGCCGGCAGTAGCAGCAGCGGCACGAGCTCTTCGAGCAGCGGGCTCTCGCTCGCCGGGCTTGCCGACACCAAGCAGTCATCCACCCAGAAAATGGGCGGGACGCTTCACGTCATCTCCAACGAGGGCTGGGAGCACCTGGACCCAGGCGCCTCGTACTTCCAGATCGACTACCTGGTGGTGAACGCCGTACAGACACCGCTGTACATGTTCACGCCCCAAAGCAAGATCGTTCCCGTGCTCGCATCGGGGCCGCCGCAGATCAGCTCCGACGGCAAGACCGTGACCATTCACATCAAGCCCAACTTCAAGTGGAGCCCGCCCCTGAACCGGGCGATCACCTCGAAGGACGTGGCCTACGCTTTCCAGCGCGACTTCAATCCCAACGTCCAGAACGGGTACGCGGCCGGCTACTACCCGATCGTGGGTGCGGCGAAGGCGGCCGGCAAGCCGATCCCTGGGATCAGCACGCCGAACAACACGACGATCGTGTTCCACCTGACCCAAGACTTCGGCGCCACGTTTTACCAGGCGCTGACGCTGCCGGGCTCGGCGCCCGTTCCGCCGGAGATCGCGACAGCGGATGACAAGAGCAGCCCGTCCAAGTACGACCAAAACCCGACCAAGCAGGCGTTCAGCGGTCCGTACATGATCCAGAGCTACAGCGCGGGCCGCAACATCACGCTGGTTCGCAACCCGAACTGGAGCCACCAGGTCGACGGCCTGCGGCCGGCATACGCCGACAAGATCGTGTGGAACGCCGGCGCCGACGCGACCGTCGCGGCTCGCCAGACGCTCGCCAGCACCGACCTGCTGATGGCCGATGGTCCCCCGGCGGCGGTGCTCAAGACCGCTTACGAGAGCAAGAAGTCCCAGCTGTCCGTCTCTCCGCTCGGCACCTACTACGCGTCGTTGAACACGTCGGTTCCGCCGTTCAACAACATCAACCTCCGCAAGGCCGTGATCGCCGCACAGAACCGCGAGGCGTACCTGCTCGCGCGAGGCGGCAAGCTCGTCGGCCAGGTGGCCACGCACTTCATCTACCCCGAGGTGCCGGGCTACGCGCAGGCCGGCGGCGCGGCCGGATTCGGCCAGGACTACGTCTCGCACCCGACCGGCGACATGGCGGTTGCCACGAAGTACATGAAGCTCGCGGGCTACCCCAGCGGTAAGTACACCGGCAGCGCCAACGTGCTGATCGTCGGAAGCAACTCCGACCCGGGCCCGCAGGAGATGCAGATCGTCCAGAACGGGCTGCAGGCCCTTGGCTTCAAGACGACGATCAAGGCGGTCCCGCAGCAGACGATGTACTCGAAGTTCTGCGGGTACGTCAAGGCGCACATCAACGTGTGCCCGACGGCCGGTTGGATCGAGGACTTCCCAGACCCGTACGCGGCGCTGTACGTGCCGTTCAGCGGTAAGACGATCGTCCCGATCAACAACGTCAACTGGGCGGTCCTCAACGACCCGAAGGTCAACAACGCGCTCGACAGTGCGGCGGCGATCTCCAACCCGTCGCAGCGCCTTGCCGCGTTCGCGCAGGCCGACAAGGCCATCGTCGACGACGCGCCGGCGATTCCGGAGATCTGGTCCAGCAACGCGCTGGTCAAAGGCACCCAGGTCCACGGCGTGCTCGATGTATGGAATGACGACTGGGACCTCTCGTTCAGCTCTACGAGTTAGGATCCGCCAACTAGTCGATTGACCCGACGGGGGCCTCGCTTCGGCGGGGCCCCCAGAGGGAATCATCACCGTCATGGGCCGCTACATAATCCGCCGCCTTCTCTGGGTGATCGTGCTCCTGATCGTCGTCAGCGCGGTGACCTTCCTGATCTTCTACGAGCTGCCGTCGGCAGACCCCGCCGTGATCCGCGCGGGCAAGTCGCCCAACCCGCAGCTGATCGCACAGATTCGCCACACGCTTGGCCTCGACAAGCCCGTGTACGTCCAGTACTGGCGCTACATGAAGCAAGTCGTCTTTCACTTCGACTTCGGCTACAGCTACCAGAACTCCCAGCCGGTTCGGCAGGAGATCTTCAGTCGACTGCCCGCGACGATCTCCCTTACGGTCGGCGCGGTGATCGTCTGGCTCGCGATCGGGCTTCCGATCGGGATCATCTCGGCGATCAAGCGCCGTAGCTTCCTGGACCGGCTGACGATGAGCGGCGCGCTGCTGGCGATCTCGGCTCCGGTCTACTGGCTGGGGCTGGTCGGGCTCTACCTGTTCGCCAACGACATCGGCGTGGTCAAGGTCTTCGACGGCGCCGGCACCTATACGGGTCTCACGGCCAATCCGTCGCAGTGGTTCGGATCGCTGCTCTTACCCTGGCTGGTGCTGGCGGCGTCGTTTGCCGCGTTCTACGCCCGATTGCTCAGATCGAACCTGATCGAGGTGATGTCGGAGGACTACATCCGCACGGCCAGAGCCAAGGGTCTGTCCGAGCGCCGCGTGATCGGCAAGCACGCCGTCCGCTCCGCGATCACGCCGATCGTCACCGTTCTGGGCCTGGACATCGGAACGCTGCTCGGAGGTGCCATCCTCACAGAAACCGTGTTCAACATCCCGGGGATTGGGCGGCTCGCGTATGAAGGAATCATCAACGCGGACCTCCCCGTCATCCAGGGGACCGTCCTGTTCGGCGCCTTCTTCATCGTGATCGCAAACCTCGTCGTCGACATCACTTACGCATTCCTCGACCCGCGCGTCCGCTACTCGTGAGCGCGAACGGAGGTCCGCTTCTGGAGGTCTCAGACCTCCACGTCGAGTTCCCGACCGAGGATGGGGTCGTGCACGCGGTGGACGGGATCTCCTACGCCGTGCAGCGCGGGCAGACGCTATGCATCGTCGGCGAGTCGGGTTCCGGCAAGACCGTCTCCTCGCTGACCACCCTTGGGCTCACCCAGACCCAGGGCGCGCAGGTGAGCGGAAGCATCACATTCGAGGGCCGAGATCTGCTGAAGCTGAGCACGAATGAGATGAGGTCGATCCGCGGCGGTCCGATCTCGATGATCTTCCAGGACCCCCTGTCGTCGCTGCATCCGTTCTACAAGGTCGGAGCCCAGCTGATCGAGGCGATCCAGGCCCACCAGAAGGTCTCCAAAGGGGCGGCACGGGACCGAGCCGTCGAGCTGCTCGCGCTGGTGAAGATCCCCGACCCGCAGCGGCGCGTGGACCAGTATCCGCACGAGTTCTCCGGCGGTATGCGCCAGCGCGTGATGATCGCGATGGCGCTGTCCAACGACCCGAAGCTGCTGATCGCCGACGAGCCGACCACTGCGCTCGACGTGACCGTTCAGGCCCAAATCATGTCGCTGCTCGCAGAGCTCCAGCAGCGCCTGGGCATGGCGATCATCCTGATCACCCACGACCTCGGCGTCGTGGCCGAGATCGCGGACATCATCGCGGTGATGTACGCCGGACGGATCGTCGAGCACGCCCCCGCCGAGCAGATCTTCGGCGCTCCCCAGCACCCCTACACGTGGGGCCTGCTCAAGTCGATCCCGCGGCTGGACACCCCTCGAGGGGAGGAGCTCGTCCCGATCTCGGGCAGACCGCCGAGCCTGATCAGGCGGCCCGGCGGGTGCTTCTTCCACCCCCGCTGCCCGTACGCACGCGAGTCCCACACGCGGATCGACCCCAAGCGCGAGCCCGTCCCCGGCGATCCCGGCCACGAGGTCGCGTGCCTGCTGGAGCCCGACCTGCGCGCGCGGATCTGGAAGCGGCTTGTCGCCGGGGAGTCGCCCGACGTCCTCAGGCGCGAGCTGGCAGCCGCCTCAACGGCACCGCTCGTGACCACCGAGCCTGCCCCTGGGACCCCGGGAGCCGAGCCGTGAGCGCCACCGCGAGCCCGCTGGTCGAGGTCCGAGACCTCGTCAAGCACTTTCCGATCAAGCAGGGAGTGATCTTCCAGCGCCAGATCGGCGCGGTGAAGGCGGTCGACGGAGTGTCGTTCGACGTACTGGACGGCGAGACCCTCGGGATCGTGGGCGAGACCGGCTGCGGCAAGAGCACGACCGCGAGGCTGCTCGTGCGCCTGCTCGATCCCACGTCCGGGTCGATCGTGTTCGAGGGCGTGGACATCGCGAAGGCGTCAGGCGCCTCGCTCAAGGAGCTTCACCGCAAGGTGCAGATCATCTTCCAGGACCCCTACTCGTCCCTGAATCCGCGCAAGACGGTCGGCTCGATCATCTCCGATCCCTACATCATCCACGGCATGTACACGGGGGAGGGAGAGCGCAAGAAGCAGGTCCAGGAGCTGATGGATCGCGTGGGGCTGAACCCCGAGCACTACAACCGCTACCCGCACGAGTTCTCCGGTGGCCAGCGCCAGCGGATCGGGGTGGCGCGCGCGATCGCGCTCGAGCCCCAGCTGCTGATCGCCGACGAGCCGGTGTCCGCGCTCGACGTGTCGATCCAGGCCCAAGTGCTCAATCTGCTGCGCAACCTTCAGCGGGAGATGGGGCTGACGCTGGTGTTCATCGCGCACGACCTGTCGGTCGTGCGTCACATGTGCGATCGGGTCGCGGTCATGTACCTGGGCAAGGTGGTCGAGCTGGCGCCCAGCGACGAGCTGTACAGCTTCCCGCGCCACCCCTACACCGGTGCATTGATGTCAGCGGTGCCCGTGCCGGATCCCGCCGGCTCCAAGCGCGAGCGCCAGCTGCTCTCGGGCGACGTTCCCAGCCCAGCCAACCCGCCCAGCGCATGCCGCTTCCACACCCGCTGTCCCAAGGCCCAGGAGATCTGCTCGACCGACGACCCGCCGCTCGAGAGCAAGGGCGCGGCCGGACTGACCGCTTGCCATTTCCCGCTGACGCTGGACGAGGTGCGGCTGCGCCTCCCGGCTGCGCTCACGGCCGCTGCGGCGGAAGACCCGCGCTACTCGTCGTCGTCCTCGTCGTCCTCGTCGTCGGCTTCGTCGTCCTCGACGTAGAGCGACTCGGCGGCGAGCTCGTCGCCGGACTTGCTCCACAGCTTGACGTCGAGGAAGTCCGAGCGGTAGTTGTCGGGGGCGATCAGCGTGAAGCGCTCGTCGACGAGCTCGCATTGGTCGACCGCGAGGTTGGCAAGCTCGGCGGTGACGATCGCGCCGCCGGGGATCAGCGGCACCCCCCAGACCAGCGTCATGTCGGCGGTCTTGCCCTGTTCGCCGCGCCATTGACCGATCACGTCGTCGTTGAGATCGAGCTTCCAGTCGGGGTTGGCCTCCGCGACCTCCGCCGTGTAGTCGACGTGGGCGTCGAAATCGCTCGGCCCGCCCGATTCCTCGCCGAACGAGACGAATCCGAACAGCTCGTACTCCGCGCTCGTCCGCGCCACCGCCGGGATGTACGTCCTGCCGCCGTAGGTGCGGTCGGGAAACCAGGCGATCTCGCCCGGCTCGCCGATGTCCTCACCCTCGGTGTCCAGGTCGCGCAGCGCTGCGAGGAAGTGCTCGCGCAGCGTGTTGGCCCAACGGCCGTAGGGCAGCGCTTCGCGGGGGGGCTCGGCGGCAAACGTGATCACGAAGCGGTCGGTCGGCGGCATAGGGCCGGGAGGATAAGGGGTCGCGCGCAGAACCGGGGGGTCTCGCGCAGACCCGGCCTGGGAACGGCGCGGCTAGAACGCCCCGCGGCGCGACAGCACGGCCGGGATCGTCTTGAGCAGGATCTGGAGGTCCAGCAGGACCGACCAGCGCTCGAGGTAGAGGAAGTCCAGCCGGACCAGATCGTCGAAGTCGAGCTCCGAGCGCCCGGAGACCTGCCACAGGCCGGTGATGCCCGGAAGCACGAGATAGCGTTTCTTGTGCCACTCCTCCAGGCGCTCGAAGTCGCGCATCGGCAGCGGACGCGGCCCGACCAGCGACATCTCGCCGCGCACGACGTTGACGAGCTGGGGTAGCTCGTCGAGCGAGTAGCGGCGCAGGAACCCGCCGATCGGCGTCAGCCGCGGGTCCTGGCGGATCTTGAACAGCGCGCCCGACTTCTCGTTGAGCGACTCGAGGTCGTCCTGGACCTGGTCGGCGTGCTCGCGCATGGTGCGGAACTTGAAGCAGTGAAACGGCTTGCCGGCCATGCCGGGCCGCACCGAGCGGTAGATCACGGGGCCTCGCGAGCTGAGCCTGACCGCCAGCGCGATCGCCAGCAGCGCCGGCGACAGGATCACCAGCCCCGCGGTCGACATCACCAGGTCGAAGCCGCGCTTGAGCGCGAAGTCGATGCCCTCGAACACCGGCGGGCGCAGCGTGAACAGGGGGACGGTCTGGCCGGGGACGAACTCCGCGCGGTCGATCAGGATCTCCATCGTCGACGGTGCGATGTGGACGGCCACGCCGCGTTGGTGACAGACGTCGACGAGCTCCACGGCCCGCTCCTGGGGGAAGTCGGGGTCGGCGATGATCACTTCCTGGACGCGCTCGGCGGTGATTACCTCGGGCAGTTGGTCGAGCTCGCCAAGCGAGCGCAGCCCGTTCTGGGGACGCGGTGTCAGCGAGAAGTAGCCGACCACCTCGACGGCGGCGCGAGCCCGGCTGGCGAGCGCGTGCGCGACCGCTTCCAGATGATCGCCCGACCCGACCAGCACGGCGCGCCGGCGATAGCCGGCCTGAGACAGGATCCAGCCGGTGAACTTCAGGTGCGCAGCGCGCAGCGCGGTGATGTACAGCGACCCGAGGAATAGCGAGCCGTAGAAGATGTAGTAGCTGGAGAAGTGCTCGCCGTTGGCGAGCGCGAACACCAACGCGATCACGGTCGCCTGGAACAGCCCCGTCGTGATCTTGACGAAACCGGGCCGGCGCGCCCGCTCGGCGTACAGGTCCATGCGGGCGAACATCAGCACCGTGATCAGGTACGCAAACGCGAGCCAGTGGCGCGTCTCCTCCCACGCCGCGTGCGCGTCCGGGTTGCCCTGGACGATGAGCTTGATCATCAGCGCCGAGAACAGCGCGGCCGACACACCGACGAAATCGAGGATCAGCAGCGAGATGACGCGGGCGACCCGACGCAGGGTCTCCAGCCGCAGGACGAACGAGAACAGCGGCGGGCGCTTGGCTCTGACGTCGCGCTCGGGTAGCAGGAGCTCGGCCCCGTTGTGCGAGGCCCCGTTAGCCCGATCCTCCGTGGCCTCTCGTTCCCTGGTCGTCATGACGCAACGGCGCTGGTCATGGTCCCGTACAGCTGTAACGGTATCTTGACAACTAAGTTACGAGGTAGGACGCGGACATAGTGCGCGGGATCACGCCACGGCGAGCGCGATCAGCGTCCGGCGCCGATCAGCGCTTCCGCGCCGGCCTGCTCGATCGTTCGCTCCAGGCCCTCGCGAAGGCTCACCTCGGGCTCCCAGCCCAGGATCTCCCTGGCCAGCGTGATGTCTGGCTGCCGGACCTGCGGGTCGTCGACCGGCAGCGCCTCGAACACGATCTCCGAGCGCGATCCGGTCACCTCGATCACGGTCTTGGCAAGTTCGAGCAGCGTGTACTCCTCCGGGTTGCCGATGTTCACTGGGTTGTGGTGCCCGGATTCGGCGAGCGCGATCAGCCCGCGAATCTCGTCGGCGACGTAACAGAACGAGCGGGTCTGCGAGCCGTCGCCGAACACCGTGATCGGCCGGTCCTGGAGCGCCTGGCGCAGGAACGTCGGGATCGCACGGCCGTCGTGCGGTCGCATCCGCGCTCCGTAGGTGTTGAAGATCCGCACGATCGCCGTGTCCACCCCCTGCTGGCGGTGATAGGCCATCGTCAGCGCCTCCGCGTATCGCTTGGCCTCGTCGTAGACCCCGCGCGGCCCGATCGGGTTGACGTGGCCCCAGTAGGTCTCCTTCTGCGGGTGCTCCTTGGGGTCGCCGTATACCTCGCTGGTCGAGGCGATCAAGAACCGGGCGCGGTGCTTCTTTGCCAGGCCGAGCGTGTGGTGCGTGCCGTACGAGCCGACCTTGAGCGTGTGGAGCGGCAGCCGCAAATAGTCGATCGGCGACGCCGGAGAGGCCAGGTGGTAGACGAAGTCGATCGGTTCGTCGATGAAGTACGGCTCGATGATGTTGTCGTGCAGGTGCACGAACTGGTCAGTCCGGATGTGCTCGATGTTGGCCAGCGACCCGGTCTCGAGGTTGTCGACGACGATCACTCGATTGCCTCTGCGCAGCAACTCGTCAGCGAGATGTGAGCCCAGGAAGCCGGCTCCGCCGGTGATTAGACAGGTAGACATTGGTCTGCAATCTAGCGTTCCACCTGCCGTGACGCCCCACCATCTCTAGGATCTGGCCCGCCGACCAGCCCATAGTCAAGCCCGATCAGAGGAGGAACGATGGCCGCGGCTCGCTTCATCGAGCGCCTGAACGAGCAGATCGCCTACGAGTTCTCTGCCTCGCAGCAATACATCGCCAACGCCGTTTACTACGACGCCCAGACCCTTCCACGCCTGGCCGCGTTCTTCTACCGCCAGGCTGTCGAGGAACGCAACCACGCGATGATGATGATCCAGTACCTGCTCGACTCAGACGCGCAGGTGACGGTCCCGGCGGTCACCGCGCCTGAGACCGAGTTCGATGACGTCGTCGCGCCGGTCGCGCTGGCGCTCGATCAGGAGCGGCGCGTGAGCGATCAGGTCGCGGCGCTGACCGAGGTCGCGCGCGATGAGGGCGACTACCTCTCGGAACAGTTCGTCCAGTGGTTCCTGAAGGAGCAGGTCGAGGAGGTCTCGTCGATGTCCTCGCTGCTGGCGGTCGTGCAGCGCTCGAGCGACAACCCGATGCAGATCGAGGACTACCTGGACCGCGAGCACTCGGGCGAGGATGCGGCCGATCCGACCGCTCCGCCGGCGGCGGGCGGGGCGCTCTAACCGGGCGGGACGGCCTGATCCACCAGGGCGCTTCGCCGCACGACGTGCTCGTCGCCGCGGCGGATCGTCATCTTCTCGGCGTCCATGTGCTCGAGCAGCGCCTGCGCGAACTTGCGCGAGGTGCCGAGCTCGTCGCGCAGCTGCGCCAGCGTGACGGCGCCACCGTGGTCGGCGGCGAGCGCAATCACTCGGCGGCGGATGTCGGTCAGCACATCCGGGTGATAGTGCAGCGCCTTTGACACCCTGACCGCGCGGCCGGCGTCGCGCAGCGCATCCAGGTCGGCGGCGTCGAGCTCGGAGTCCAGCGGCGGCTCAAAGCCCGCCTCGAGCAGGCGCCTCTCGAGGGCGAGCGCGGCGGGGGACAACGGCACCGGCGCGGCCTTCGCCGGAGCGTGCTTGGCCGCAGGGGCTTTCGGCCTCTCGTCGTCGGCGGGTTCGCCTCGCGCCAGGCGCTCCAGGCGCACGAGCAGGTTACGCGACGGGCCGTGCTTGCGGGGACGGGCGTCGAGCACAACGCCGCCGCCGATCGTGTCCGGCGGCGCGATCTCGCGGACGACCAGGCGATCGCCGGCCGCGGCGACGAGTTCCTGCTCGAGCCGGATCTGCCAGAAGGGGCCGCCCAGCCACGCCAGGCGAGCGGGAGCCTCGCGCGTCCCGTGGTGGATCTGGACCCGGTCGCCGTGCTCGGGCTCGCGGCCGGTGAACTCGAGCTGCGCATCGAGCAGATAACCGGGTCGCAGATCCGACGCACCCGCTACGACCACGTCTCCGCGCCGCACCTCGTCGACGCTGACACCGGTGAGGTTGAGCGCGACTCGCTGCCCGGCCGCAGCCGCGTCGAGCGGCTCGTCGTGCACCTGCACGCCTCGCACGCGTGCCCTGCGGTCGCCCGGCCGCAGCACGACCTCGTCGCCGCGCCCGACCTGGCCCGACCAAAGGGTGCCGGTGACCACCGTCCCGGCCCCGCGGATCGTGAACGCCCGATCCACATGCAGCCTCGCGAGTCCGCTGGCGTCGGCCCGGCTGTTCACCGTCGCGGCGGCGCGGTCAAGCGCCGCGCGCAGCTCGTCGAGCCCTTCGCCCGTGCGCGCGGAGACGGCCACCACCTCAGCCTCCGGCAACAGCTCGGATGCCTCGAGCATCGCGATCTCGGGGTCGCCGAGGTCGCTCTTGGTCACCGCAACCACTCCGGTGCCGACGCCGAGCGCGCGCAGCACGGCGGCGTGCTCGCGCGTCTGAGGCATCACGCCGTCGTCGGCGGCGACCGTCATCAGGTACAGGTCGATGCCGGTGGCTCCGGCCACCATCGTGCGGACGAAGCGTTCGTGGCCGGGAACGTCGATCACCGAAAGCCGACGCCCCGACGGAAGCGCCAGTGCGGCATAACCGAGCTCGATCGAGATCCCGCGGGCTCGCTCCTCCGGCAGGCGATCGGTGTCGACGCCGGTCAGCGCCCGGATCAGCGCCGTTTTCCCGTGATCGATGTGGCCCGCGGTCCCGAGCGTCAGCGGACCGGAGGTCATCTCGGGGCGGCCGGTCGCAGCGCGCGGCGCGCAGCGGCCGCCGCGGCCTCGAGCTGCGAGTCGGCCACGGTGCGCGGGTCGAGCAGCACCTGCCCGTCATGGATCCGCGCGATCACCGGAGGGTCGCCGTCACGCAGCGCGCGCATGATCGCCTCAGGCCCGCCGGCGCCGCTCAGTGCGACCGCGGGACCCTCGAGCTCGAGCAGCGGCAGCGCACCTCCGCCCACCTTTGCCGTCGATCTGACGATCTCGGTCTCGGCGCCGATCGCATCCGCCAGTCGACGCGCGCGAGCCCCGAGCGTCCGCTCGTCTGCGTCGAGCATCCTCAGCACGGGAATCTCGTCTCGCGCGCGCTGCGGGTCGCGGTACAGCAGCAGCGTCGCCTCGAGCGCCGCGAGCGACAGCTTGTCGATCCGCAGGGCTCTGGCCAGCGGATGCTTGCGCGCGGCCGCGACCGCCTCGGCGCGTCCGACGAGCAGGCCCGCCTGTGGTCCGCCGAGCAGCTTGTCCCCCGAACAGCAGACAAGTGCCGCCCCGGCGGCGACCGCTTGCGTCAGCGCGGGCTCGTCGGCCAGCGCCGGGATCCCTGCCGCACCGGCGAGCACACCGGAGCCGACGTCGTCGATCACCGGTACTCCGAGTCCGCACAGGGCCTCGATCGAGACGTCCTGCACGAACCCGACCGAGCGAAAGTTGGAGGGGTGCACGCGCAGGACCGCGCCCAGTTGATCTGCATTGCGTGCAACGGCCTGCTCATAGTCCTCGAGCCTGGTGCGGTTCGTGGTCCCGACCTCGACCATCCGAGCGCCCGATTGCGCGATCACCTCCGGGATCCGGAAGCCGCCGCCGATCTCGACCAGCTGCCCGCGCGACACGACGATCGCCCGCCCCGCGCAAGCCAGTGCCGCGGCGGCGAGCAGCACCGCTGCTGCTCCGTTGTTGACGACGAGCGCCGCCTGCGCCCCGGTCAGCTCCATCAGCAGACGTTCCACGTGGGCGTGGCGGCTGCCGCGCTCGCCGGTGGCGACGTCGAGCTCCAGGTTCGAGTAGCCGTCGGCGACGCGGGCCAGCGCGTCCCTCGCGGAGGCGGGGAGCGGCGCGCGCCCGAGATTGGTGTGCACGATCACGCCCGTGGCGTTGATCACTTGGCGAAGGGATGGCTGATCGAGCGCCGCCAGCAACTCGCGCGCTCGCGCCAGCAGGTCTGTCTGCGGGGCTGCTCCGGCGAGGACTTGCGTGCGGCGCTCGTCGATCGCGCGCCGTGCCGCGGCGACCGCGAGCACGTGGGGAGCGTCGAGCGCGGCGGCGAGCTCGTGGACGGCGGGCAGCTCGCTCAGGCCCGCGGGTGCGGCGTGGTCCCCGACACCCATTCGCCCTCCTCCTTCTTCCAGATCGGAGCCAGCGCCTTGATCTCGTCGATGATCTCGCGCGCACCCGCGAACGCGGCCTCGCGGTGCGGGGCGGACGCCGCGACCATGACCGAAGGCTCCGACAGAGGCACGGTCCCGACCCGGTGCTCGGCGGCGGCCGCGCACAGGCCGTGTCGCTCGATCGCCCGCGCGACGATCTCGGCGATCTTGCGCTCGGCCATCTCCACGTAGGCCTCGTACTCGAGCTCGGGGACCTCGCGGGTGACGCCGAGGAACGTGACGACGGCGCCGGCGCGAGCGTCGCGGACGCGCTCGATCAGCGGATCGAGCGACAGCGGCTCGGTCGTGACGCGGGCGTGCAGCTCGCCAACCGAGCCACCCGACACCGGCGGGATCAGCGCCAGCTCGTCGCCGGCGTGCAGGGGAGCGTCGGCCGCGGCGTACTCCTGGTTGATCGCCATCACCACGGGCACGCCGTCCGCGACCGCGCGCATCCGATCGAGCGCGTCGCGCACGAGCGCGCCCTCCGGCAGGTCGAGCTCGACCGAGGAGGCGCCCGCTCGCTCACGAAGTCCGGCGAACAACAGCACGCGTACCTGCATGCGTTAAGGCTAACCGCCCGATTGGTTCATTGGCAGGCGGTTAACCCGCCAGTCGGGAGCGCCAGTTCTTGCTTATCCTTGCCCGACACTGGGGTCCCCCGAGAAGGAGTTTGATTTGAGAAGTTCCTGGAGCCGCCTGTCGGCTGCGCTCGTGGCGCTGCTGACCGCGGCGGTGATCGTAGGCTGCGGAAGCAGCAAAAGCAGCAGCTCGACCACGACGTCGTCGAGTGCCGCCTCGTCGTCGAACACGTCCTCGACGCCGGCGACCCCTGCGGGCGCCGATGCGAAGGTCGCCGCGCTCGTACCAGCGGCGATCAAGTCCAAGGGCACGCTGACCGTCGCCGCTGACGCCAGCTATGCGCCCGACGAATTCTTTGCGCCCGACGGCCACACGGTGATCGGGATGGACGCGGATCTGGCCAAGGCGCTCGCCGCCAAGATGGGACTGAACGCGAAGGTCCAGAACGCCGTGTTCGAGACAATCATCCCCGGTCTTGCATCCGGGAAATACGACATCGGCGCGTCCTCGTTCACGGACACGAAGGAACGCGAGAAGACCGTCGACTTCGTGACCTATGCCAACGTCGGCGAGTCCTTTTTCACCAAGGCGTCGGGCGGGACCGATATCGCCAGCATCGCTGACATCTGCGGCAAGACGGTGGCGGTCGAGAAGGGCACGACCGAGCAGGACGACGCCACCAAGCAGGGCGCCAAGTGCAAGGCGGCGGGTAAGCCGGGCGTGACCGTGCTCACCTTCCAAGATCAGAACGGCGCCAACCTCGCGCTGCAGAGCGGCCGGGCCCAGCTGGTGTTCGCCGACTCGCCTCCGGCGGCATATGCCGTGAAGCAGTCCAACGGCCAGTTCAAGCTCGTCGGCTCCGAGTACGCGGCGGCTCCTTACGGCTTGGCGATGGCGAAGGGCAACGGGCTCGACAAAGCGGTCTTGGCTGCGCTCAAGGACCTGATGCAGGACGGCACGTACAAGTCGATCTTCCAGAAGTGGGGCCTGCCTTCGGAGGCGATGATCAGCAACCCGAAGATCAACGGCGCGATCAGCTGATAACCGTCAGACTACGGCTCAGAGGTGACTACCTCCGAGCTATCTGAGGAGCAGAGGGGACGGCCCGAGGACATCGAGGCCGTCCCCGTGCGCCACCCGGGGCGGTGGGTCGCGTCGGTCGTCGTGGTGCTGGTGGCGGCGTCGATCGTCCGCTCGATCGTCACGAACTCGCGCTTTCATTGGGGCACAGTCGGGCATTACCTGTTCGACGCCAGGATCCTGCACGGCGTCGTCGTGACGCTCGAGCTGACGTTCCTGTCGATGATCATCGGCATCGTGCTCGGCGTGATCGCCGCGGTGATGCGGCTCTCTCCGAACCCTCTGATCTCGGGCGCGAGCTGGGTGTATGTCTGGTTCTTCCGCGGCACACCGCTGCTCGTGCAACTCCTGTTCTGGAACTTCATCGCCGCCCTCTACCCGACGATCGACCTCGGGATCCCGTTCGGCCCGTCGTTGATCCATCTGGACTCAAACTCGCTGATCAAGCCGTTCGTCGCCGCGCTGCTCGGCTTGGGGTTAAACGAGGGCGCGTACATGTCTGAGATCGTGCGCGCGGGAATGATTTCCGTAGACGAGGGCCAGACCGAGGCGGCGCAGTCGCTGGGCCTGGGGCGGCTCCAAATCCTGCGGCGGATCGTGCTGCCGCAGGCCATGCGGGTGATCATCCCGCCCACCGGCAACGAGACGATCTCCATGCTCAAGAACACGTCGCTGGTGATCGTGCTCGGCGCGGTGTTCGATCTGCTGTTCGAGGCGCAGACGATCTATGCGGCGAACTTCCAGACGATTCAGCTGCTGATCGTGGCAAGCGCCTGGTACCTGGCGATGACCAGCGTGCTGTATGTCGGCCAGTACTTCATCGAGCGCCGCTTCGGACGCGGCTTCTCACGCCAGCAGCGGGTCACGATGCGCGCCCGCTGGCTGGGGTCCCGCGGCAGCCCGTCGGTGGACGCCGGATGAGCGAGCCAATGGTCAAGGCCGAGGGGGTCCACAAGCGCTTCGGCCGCTTGGAGGTGCTCAAGGGGATCTCGCTCGAGGTCAAGCGCGGCGAGGTCATGTGCATGCTCGGCCCTTCGGGATCGGGGAAGTCGACGTTCCTGCGTTGCATCAACCACCTGGAGAAGATCAACGCGGGGCGCCTGTCGGTCGACGGGGAGCTCGTCGGCTACCGCGAGGAGGGGGGCAAGCTGCACGAGCTGCACGAGCGTGACGTCGCCCGCAAGCGCGCGGAGATCGGGATGGTCTTCCAGCACTTCAACCTATTCCCGCACATGACCGCGATCGAGAACGTCACCCTGGCGCCGGTCCGCGTTGCCAAAGTCCCTCGCGGCGACGCGCGCGATCGCGCAGCCGATCTCCTGCAGCGCGTCGGCTTGGGCGACAAGCTCGACACCTACCCGGTGGCGCTGTCGGGCGGGCAGCAGCAGCGGGTCGCGATCGCCCGCGCACTGGCCATGCAGCCCAAGCTGATGCTGTTCGACGAGCCGACGTCGGCGCTCGACCCCGAGCTCGTGGGCGACGTGCTCGACGCTATGCGCCAGCTCGCCCGCGACGGAATGACGATGATCGTCGTCACCCACGAGCTGGGGTTTGCGCGCGAGGTCGCCGACACGGCCGTGTTCATGGACGGGGGCGTGGTCGTCGAGGCGGGGCAGCCCGGCGAGGTGCTCGTGTCCCCCCGACACGAGCGAACCAAGGCCTTCTTGTCGAAGGTCCTCTAGCGCCTACTGGTAGTCGGGGTCCTGCGAGCTGTAGGGCTCGTCCTCGCCGCGCACCTCGCGGTAACGGCGGTCGAACAGCTCCAGCACGGCCGTGACGTCCGACGGTCCGCGCAGGTCGTGGCTGACGCCGCTTGACTCAGGCGTCACGTCGGCGGGCTCCGCGTCGCCATGCTCGATCAGGTCGTCGCGCTCGATGTCCAGGAACGGCAGCTCGGCCGCACCGCGCTCCGGATACAGGAATCCCAGGATCGACTCTTCGTAGCGCACCACGGCCGCGCCATCCTCACCGCGCTCGATGCGCACGCCTGGCCAGGTGGCCAGCTCGTTGGCGACGTCGTCGACGATCGCGTCGGGATTCGGCACCCGTCGATCGTACCTCTGTGCGCGGGTAACCTCCAGCCATGGCCACCACCGACGAGCACCGCACGATCGCCCCGATCGTCGGCCCCGACGACCCGCGGCGGTTCACCGACTCCGGGATCGAGGTCAAGCCCCTGTACGCCGAGGCGGACCTCCCGGACAACCTCGCGCAGCGCCTCGGCGAGCCGGGCGAGTACCCGTACACGCGCGGCGTTCACGCCGAGATGTACCGCAAGCAGCTGTGGACGATGCGCCAGTACGCCGGCTACGCCAGCGCCAAGGAATCCAACGAGCGCTACCGCTACCTGCTCGAGCACGGTTCGACCGGCCTCAGCATGGCGTTCGACCTGCCGACGCAGCTAGGCCTGGACTCCGACAACCCGCGCTGCCTGGGCGAGGTCGGCCGGACCGGCGTGGCGATCGACACGATCGACGACATGCGCACGGCGTTCGACGGGATCCCGCTGGACAAGGTGTCCACGTCGATGACGATCAACGCCCCAGCGGCGGTGCTGCTGCTGCTCTACGACCTCGTGGCCGAGGAGCAGGGCGTCCCCTCCGAGCAGCTGCGTGGGACCACCCAGAACGACATCCTCAAGGAGTACATCGCGCGCGGGAACTTCATCTACCCGCCCGAGGGAGCAATCCGGCTGACCACCGATCTGTTCGCGTACTGCAACGAGCACATTCCGAAGTGGAACACGATCTCGATCAGCGGCTACCACTTCCGCGAGAAGGGTTGCTCGGCGGTCCAGGAGGTCGCGTTCACGCTCGCCAACGGCATCGCCTACGTGCAGGCCGCGCTCGACGCGGGGCTCGAGGTCGACCGGTTCGCGCCGCGCCTGGCGTTCTTCTTCAACGGCCACAACAACGTCTTCCAGGAGGTCGCGAAGTTCCGAGCCGCCCGCCGGATGTGGGCCGAGATCATGCGCAAGCGCTTCGGCGCCAAGGACGAGCGGTCGTGGCGGTTGCGGTTCCACACCCAGACCGGCGGGGTGACGCTGACCGCCCAGCAGCCGGAGAACAACATCGTGCGCGTCGCGCTTCAGGGGTTTGCCGCGGTGTGCGGCGGGACCCAGTCGCTGCACACCAACGGCTTCGACGAGGCGCTGGCCCTGCCCACCGAGCGCGCGGCCCGGATTGCGCTTCGCACTCAGCAGATCCTGGGCTACGAGTCCGGCGCGGCCGACACCGTCGACCCGTTCGCGGGGTCCTACTTCGTGGAGGCGCTGACCGACGAGATCGAGACCAGCGCACGTGAGCTGATCGCGAAGGTCGACGAGCTCGGCGGCTCGGTCAAGGCGATCGACTTCATGAAGAACGAGATCGAGGAGTCCGCGTTCGGCTACCACGAGCGCTACCGGATCGGCCAGGACATCGTGGTCGGCGTCAACAAGTACGAGGACGACCGCAACCCCGAGGTCCCCGACATCCTGCGCGTGGACCCCGAGTCAGAGCACCAGCAGGTGGAGCGGCTCAAGGCTTTTAAGGCGGATCGCGACCAGGGCCTGGTGGAGCGGCGGCTGGAGCAGATCCGTGAGTGCGCCCGGGGCACCGACAACCTGCTGCCGGTGCTTCGTCGGGCGTTGAAGGACCGCTGTTCGATGGGCGAGGTGTGCGGCGCGATGCGCGACGTGTTCGGCGACTACCAGCCGAGCTTCTAGCCCTAGCGCTCGCTGTCCACCAGCGCCGCGCCTGGTCGCGGACTGCAAAAGCTCGGGCTGCGGAAAGGAGTCCTCCCCCGCCGATCGAAATCCCGACCATGACAGAAGAGCACAAGGCAAGCCGGACGATCGTGAAGTCGCCACCCGAGCTGTGGGCGGAGTGCAGCGTCGCGCAGTCGCTGGCGCGCCACCTGGGCGAATTTGGGGAGATCAGGATCACCAGGCTCGAGCCGGAGACAACCGTTGCCTGGGAGGGCGAACATGCCAGCGGCACGGTGCGGCTCGAGCCATCGGGGTGGGGTACGCAGGTGACGCTCACGGCGACGCCGATCGTCGCGGTGGCGCCTGAGCACACCGTCGAGCCGGAGCCGGAGCCGGAGCCCGAGCCCGAGCCCGAGGCGATCGAGCCCGAGCCCGCAGAGCCCGAGGTGGTGGCGCCCGAGATGGCCGTCGAGGAGGTCGTAGCCAGCGACGAGGAGATTGCCGAGCACCTGCCGAGGTGGCAGGTGTTCGCTCGTTTGTGGGCCCGCCTCGGACGCAAGCCCGTGTCCGTCGAGCCCGAGGTAGTGGAGCCCGAGGACGACTCCGTGGCGGTCGCGGAGGAGCCCGAGGCGGCTGCGGAGGAGCCCGAGGCGGTCGCGGAGGACCCACCCGTGCTCGAGGAGCCGGCGCTCGATCCCCAGGCGCTGCTGGTCGGGGCGCTGGACAGCCTCGGCCAGGCGCACCACCGCCCCTTCTCGCGGGCCTGACCGTCAGCGCGGCCTCCGGCGCCGCTACGCCGGAGCAGCCGAGCCCATAAACTCGCCGCCCCATGCGCGCGAAGGCCCCGGAGACATATGAGGAGAAGCTGGCGCAGCTCGAGGAGCTGCGTCAGGAGGCGATTCATGCCGGCAGCGAGGCGGCGGTCGCCAAGCAGCACGAGCGAGGCAAGTACACCGCACGAGAGCGGGTCCACAAGCTGCTCGACCCCGGCTCCTTCCAGGAGCTCGACACGTTCGTGCGCCACCGCACTCACGACTTCGACATGCAGAAGAACCGTCCCTGGGGCGACGCCGTCGTCACCGGCCACGGAACGATCGACGGCCGCCGGGTGTGCGTGTTCAGCCAGGACTTCACGGTCGTCGGCGGATCGCTCGGCGAGGTGATGGGCGAGAAGATGTGCAAGGTGATGGACCTGGCGGCCAAGATCGGCTGCCCGGTGATCGGCATCAACGACTCCGGCGGCGCCCGCATCCAGGAGGGAGTCGTGTCGCTGGGCGCTTACGGCGACGTGTTCGTGCGCAATGTCCAGTGCAGCGGCGTGATCCCCCAGATCTCGCTGATCATGGGTCCGTGCGCCGGCGGTGCGGTCTACTCGCCGGCGATGACCGACTTCGTGTTCATGGTCAAGGAGACCTCGCACATGTTCATCACCGGTCCCGACGTGATCAAGACCGTCACCGGCGAGGAGGTGGACTTCGAGTCGCTGGGCGGCGCGATGTCCCACAGCTCGAAGTCCGGCGTCGCCCACTTCGCCTCAGACGACGAGGACGCCTGCCTGGAGGACACCCGCTACCTGCTCTCGTTCCTGCCCCAGAACAACCTCGAGACGCCGCCGCGCGTGATGCCGACCGACGACCCAATGCGGATGGACCCGGAGCTTGACCACGTCGTCCCGGACAACCCGAACAAGCCGTACGACATGCGCGACGTGATCCGCCTGATCGTCGACGACGGGGAGTTCTTCGAGGTGCACGAGAACTACGCCCGCAACATCGTGTGTGGCTTCTCCCGGCTCAACGGCTACGCGGTCGGCGTCGTCGGCAACCAGCCCGCTCAGCTCGCGGGCGTGCTCGACATCGACTCCTCGGTCAAGGCGGCACGGTTCGTGCGCACGTGCGACGCGTTCAACATCCCGCTGATCACGTTCTGCGACGTTCCCGGGTTCCTTCCGGGCACCGCCCAGGAGTGGGGCGGGATCATCCGCCACGGCGCCAAGCTGCTGTACGCCTACACCGAGGCGACCGTCCCGAAGATCACGATCATCACGCGCAAGGCCTACGGCGGCGCCTACGACGTCATGGCCTCAAAGCACATGCTCGCCGACTTCAACTTCGCCTGGCCCACGGCCGAGGTCGCCGTGATGGGCCCCGAGGGCGCGGTCAACATCATCTACCGTCGCGACATCGCTTCATCGCCGACACCCGACAGCCGCCGCCAGAAGCTGATCACCGACTACAAGGCGCACTTCGCCAACCCGTACGTCGCCGCCGAACGGGGCTACATCGACGACGTGATCGTGCCCCACGAGACACGTCCGAAGATCATCACCGCGCTCGAGACGCTTCAGAACAAGCGCGTCGCCGGGCCGCGGCGCAAGCACGGCAACATCCCGCTGTAGCGGGGTCGCCTACAGCGTCACGGTCTGCGCCTGTACCCGGCCTGCGCGCCACGCCTCCAGCGCTGCCGCCGCGACGGCCAGGTCCTGGATCGCCAGCCCGGTCGAGTCAAACAGCGTCACCGCCTCGGGGTCCGGCCGTCCCGGGGCGTCGCCGGCGAGCACCGCGCCGAGCTCTGTGACGTGCTCGCGGCGCACCCGGCCCGCTTCGACAGCCGCCGTCAGCTCGCCGCCGTGCGAGGCCTGTTCCCACTCGTCACAAAACAGCGCGCACGCGGCGACCGCGTCGACGCTCGCCTCGGACTTGCCGGGACCGTCGGCGCCGAGCATGTTGAGGTGCTGTCCGGGGCGAAGATCCTCGGCGTCGACGACGATCTGCGCGCCAGGGGTCACGCAGCAGACGACGTCGGCGCTGAGGGCCTGCTCGCGAGTGCCCGTCTCCCATCCCAGCTCCACGGCGAGGGCCGCAGCCGCCTCGTCGCGGGGGTCATGACAGATCCCGGGTCCGTAGCCGGCCGCGGCCGTGCAGCGAGCGGCCCACGCGCCGTGGAGGCCGCAACCCACGATCCCGACGGTCCGGGCGTCCGGCTTTGCCAGCGCCTGCGCCGCGACGGCGGCGACGGCGCCGGTGCGCAGCGCGGTGACAGACCGCGCGTCGAGCAGCAGCAGGGGCTCGCCGGTGGTGGCGTCGGAGACGCAGATCACCCCGGTCACGGTCGGCAGCCCGCGCGCCGGGTTGCCGGGGAACGACGTCACCCACTTGACGAGCGCGAGCCCGTCGCCGCGGGCGGGCATCGCCCGGAAGTCGCCGTGCGGCGGGCTCTCGAGGTAGACCTTCGCCGGCATCACCCAATCGCCCTCGTGATGGCGCAGCAGGGCCTGCCGGACGCGGTCGATCGCCTCGCGCGGGGTGACCGCCGCGAGCACCGCGTCGTGGTTGAGAACCGGGATCTCGGTCACGGCTGCCGGACGATACCCTCGCCGCTGTGGTGAACCGCCGTCCGAAGCTCACGATCGTGGCCCCCAATGCGTCTCCCGAGGAGGCTGCGGCGGTCGTCGCCGCGCTCGAGCGCTTCATGCGCGAGACCGCGCCACCCCCGGCGCCGCCTGCGCCAAAGCGCAATCCGTGGCAGCAGGCGGGCCTGCACGAGGGCGTGATCCGCGAGTTCCAGCCGCCGCTGCCCTGGGAGTAGCTATTTCCTGACGGCCCTCCACGTGAGGGTGAGCGCGACCTTGGATCCGCTCGGCAAGGTTCTGCCCGCCGCCGGAGACTCGCGCGTGACGACCCTCACCCACTTCTTGTGCTTGCCCGGGCCACGCTTGGGCTTGTGCGGGCTCGTGATGCGGCCGACCGCGCAGTGATGCGCGCGGAGCGCCCTCCGAGCAGCGGTGAGTGACTTGCGCTTGACGTTGGGCACCTTGCACACGGCCCGCGGGACGGGCGTCGGTGTCGGCGCGGGTGTGGGCGACAGCGCTGGCGGCGGCGCCGTGGCGATCGTGACCAGGTGTGAAACCGCCGCCGTCTGGCCGAGGCTGTCGGCGACGGTGAGCGTGACCGCGTACGTGCCTGGATTGAGGTAGCCGTGCGACACGCTCGAGCTCGCGCCGGAGCTGGCCGTACCGTCCCCGAAGTTCCAGCTGTACTTCGTGATCACTGCTCCCGCATTGGGGTCGCTCGAACCGCTGCCATCGAATGACACCGGCGCCCCAGCCACCGGAGCCGGCGGCGACACGCCGAACGCCGCCGTAGGTGATCCGGTCAGGCCGGAGCCGACTGCGGCAAACGCGTCGAGCAGGCCGCTGCCCTCAGCATCCGGTCCGAACGTCCCGACCTGGACGGCGGTCGATTTCATCTCGTTGTAGATCTGAGAGACCGTCGCCTGGGGATACGCCTGGCGCAGGAGAGCCGCGAGCGCGGCCGCATGTGGCGCTGCTTCGGAGGTGCCGAAGAAGCGCCACACCCCGCCGATCAGTTCGGCGAAGAATGAGGTCGCCGCGCCGTCGGTGGCCGCGGCATCGGGCTTGGCGAGCGTTTCCGGCGATCCGAGCGGGGCCGCGGGCGTCGTGCTGGTGACCGGTCCGAAGTAGTGGGTGACCGGTCCACGCGAGGAGAACGGCTCGATTTTGGTGCTGTCGAAGAACGGGACCGCGGCGATGCTCATCGCACCCGCCGCGCCGTTGTGGCCAAAGATCGTCGGGCCGACGATGTCGCCTCCCGAGGAGGTCGGGAACTGGACGCTGCTGATCCCGGAGGCGCCGATCAGCACGTACTTCACGCGCGGAGTGCCGGGCGTGTCAGAGGGAAACCGAGCGATCACCAGCTTGACGGTTTGATCCGCGCCCGTCGTGTTCGTGTGACCGAAGAACTCAACCGGCTCTTGTGAGCCGTTCGGCCCGGGGTTGACGTCGTCGCTTCGGGACAGGATGTTGTTGCTGGAGTCGAGGAGGAACGCGTCGAGGTCCGTGTTGACGCCGAACCACGGCTCGCTCCATTGCAGGTCGAGGCCAAAGCTCGCGTCCGGAGCGAGCGTGAACGTCCCGGTGCTGCTCGTGCCCCCGGACGGGTCGAAGTCCATGCAGTCGAGGTATCCGACCCCACTGAAGTCGGGTGTGGTGGGGCACGACGTCGGCCGATAGCTCGGTGCTTCCCACGAGCTCACGTTGTCGCCGCTGTCGTCGAACACGTTGTCGTTGGCCGCCGACGAGAAGTACGGGATTCCAGCGGCGGCGGCGTTATTGACGGCCACCGCGGCTGGGCCGTCCTGGAAGAACGGCTCGTCGAGGTAAGTGACGTCGTCGGCGATCACCTTTGCCCCAGCGCTCCGGAGGGCGCCGACCACGTTGGGGAAGTTGGTGCTCGCTGTGGCCCCGGACGCAAACGCGAGCGGCGCCCCCGGCGCTAGGTCGTGGACAACCTGGGCCATTGCCCGCCCCTCGTCGGACCCGCCTGGAGAATCGAGCACGTCCTGCACCGGACTCGTGAACCCGCACGGGTTTCCGCGACCGGGGAGGTCGCCGTTGGAGACGTCGTCGCTCGCATGCGTGGCCGCGCTAGCGCTGGTGTCGAACGAATCGGAGATGATCCCCACCTCGGCGCCCGAGCCGTCGATGCCGAACGCGCTGCGCGCCTGGTCGGCGTCGAGTTGCGCGTCGCCCTCCGAGCGCACCGACCCCCATGGGCAAGTCAGCGCGGCGGGAGTCGCCTCGGGGAACGACTTCGGCGCTGCTGTGGCACGACCCTGCGCGGCGGTCAGCGGCTGAAGCTCGGGCTGGACGGAGCGCACTGAGGTGAGCGCGGCGATCCTCCCCAGATCTGCGGGAGCTACCGCGACCGTGATCATCCCGTAGCGCGCGCTGACTGTGAGGATCTGGGCTCCCGCACCCCGAAGCCCCCGAACCACGGCCGGCGCCGTCGACGACACCCGGGCTGTGACCACAAACCGGCTGCCAAGCCGCACCGGGCTTCCAGGCCCGCGCGCCGGAAGGCTCATCTGCCGGGCCTGGGCGGCGGGTGATGCCGACCGGACGGCCGGCGTTGCGACCCGTTGGAGGCCGGGGGCGAGCTTCTGCGAAGCCCCAGCCACCGCGCCCGGCTTCAGCAGCGCCGCCTGTGCGCCGACGGCAACAACCAGCGGCACGACGAGCGCTGTGGTCGTCCACAGCACGCGGCGAAGCACCATTCTCGGGACTAAACGGGTCGCGGGGGCCTGCTTTCGGTGTGCTCGTCAACTGTGGGGGATCGTCAGCGAAACCTCTACACGAAAACGGGGAGCGTCGGGCAGAACGTCAACGGCCCATTGAGAGAACGGATGAGGGCCGGTTCGTGGGTGCATGACGCGACCATCGATCATCCGCGCCCGAAACCCTGCCGTGTCATGCACCCGGGCGGTGCGCCACACGACAGGCCTCCCCACCGTCGACGAGCTTGTCGTGTAATGCACCGCTGACGGATAGGTCTGCCCCCAAATTCACCTGCAAAAGCGCGCAAACGCGCACCGCGGCGTGCAACCGGTCGAGGTTATGCACGTGTGTCACGGATACCATCCGGCCCGCTCCTCAATGGGCCGTCGACGGGGTAGCCCCGGGGTGTAGGTCCTCGGAATCCCCTGCATCCCGGCCAAAATAGCCGTAATCAGATTGCCTTTTGGTACATTAGGCAGCCTGCCCGCGACCGGAAGGAGCCCGATGGAGCCCGCTTCGATCGACAGCCCCAAGACCGGCACCCCTCGCACCGGCTCGCTGGAGAACCCCGAGCTGGTCGAGAACGTGCCGGGTCACGTGATCCCGATCCTCGAGAGAGAGTTTGACGACTTCGACACCGAGTCCACCCGCTTCCTCAAGGGCGAGCTCGATGGCGACGAGTTCATCAAGTTCCGCCTGAAGCAGGGCGTCTACGGCCAGCGCCAGCCCGACGTGCAGATGGTGCGCGTCAAGCTGCCGATGGGCGGCGTCACGCCCGACCAGCTCGACGCCTTCGCCGACGTGATCGAGAAGTACGTCCCGCTGCGCAAGGGTCACATCACCACCCGCCAGAACATCCAGATGCACCACATCCCGCTTCCCGACGCGGCCGAGCTGATCCGCGAGCTCGGCGACGCCGGGCTGTCGTCGCGCGAGGGTTGCGGCAACACGATGCGCAACGTCACCGGCGATCCGCGCGCCGGCACGCTCGAGGGCGAGCTGTTCGACATCACCCCGTACGCCGGTGCCTACGTCCGCTACTTCGTCCGCCACCCCACGACGCAGGCGATGCCGCGCAAGGTCAAGACGGCGTTCGCGGCGACCGACGAGGACAACGCGATCACCCGGATCCACGACATGGCTTTCCTCCCGCGGGTGCGGGATGGTGTCCGCGGAGTCGAAATCCGCGTCGGCGGCGGCACTTCGATCATGCCGCGCCTGGCCCCGACCCTGTACGAGTTCGTCGAGCTCGACAACGGCGACTACCTGAAGGTCACCGAGGCGTGCATGCGGATCTTCGACCGCCAGGAGTGGTTGCGCGTCAACCGCGCCCGCGCCCGCATCAAGGTCCTGATCGACAAGATCGGGATCGACGAGTTCCGCGACCTGGTCGAGGAGGAGCTGGAGGGCGACTGGGTCGGCGAGCGCGACTTCTCGCTCGATGGCATCCTTTTCGACCACGACGAGGAGTCTCATGCCCCGGCGGCTCCGCAGAGCCCCGCGCGTCCCAACGGCGACAACCGTGAGTTCAACCACTTCCTGCAGTCAAACGTCCGGTCCCAGCGTCAGGAGGGATTCTCGACTGTCGAGGTGAAGATCCGCCGCGGTGACCTGACGCCCGACCAGCTGCGCGGCCTGGGTCAGATGATGCGCGACTACACGGGTGGATATGCGCGCACCACCGTGCACCAGAACCTCGTGCTGCGCTGGGTCCGTGACGACTCGGCGTACGAGGTCTGGCGGGCGCTACGCGAGCTGGAGCTGGGAGACGCCGGCGCGGACGAGATCACCGACGTCGTCAGCTGCCCCGGCACCGACTCGTGCAAGCTCGGGATCACGAGCTCGATGGGCCTCAACCAGGCCGTCCAGGACCGGATCGTGCAGATGGAGATCACCGACGAGCTGACGCGGCGTATCCACGTGAAGATGAGCGGCTGCCCGAACGGCTGCGGCCAGCATCACATCGCCAGCATCGGCTTCTACGGAGCCTCGATCAAGGTGGGCGATCACAGCATTCCCGCGTACATCCCGCACGTCGGAGGTGCGTACGAAGGCGGCGAGGTCCGCTACGGTCAGCGCCTGAAAGCACGCCTTCCCGCCAAGCGGGTGCCTGAGGCGGTCGAGCGCTGGGTACGCTTCTACGAATCCGAGCGCCTTGAGGACGAGGAATTCAATGCATTCGTCGACCGCGTGGGACCCAAGGAGTTCGAGGCGCGCGTCAAGGACCTCACGATGCCGATCGAGTTCAGCCTGGAGAACATGAACTATTTCGTGGACTGGACCAAGAACGCCCCGTTCGAAGTGATCCGCGGTGAAGGGGAATGCGCTGTCTAGTGCGAACCACGCAATGACGACTATCGCCCCAGAACTGGAGACCGCAACCGCCGAGGAGGTGCTCGCCTACGCCGTCGAGCGCTTCCATCCACGGCTGACGATGGCCTGCTCCTTCCAGAAGGAGGAGTCGGTGCTTGTGCACATGCTGACCTCGATCCAGCCGCGCGCCCACGTGTTCATGATCGACACCGGCGTCTTGTTCGAAGAGACGCTGGCGACCTGGAAGCAGTTCGAAGACCGCTTCGGCATCGAGATCGAGGTGTTCGACGCGAGCAGCCCGGGTGAGCCGTGGACGGTCGACCGCTGCTGCAGCGAGGCCAAGGTCGACGCGCTCGAGCGCGCGCTGACCGGCGTCGAGGCGTGGATCACCGGGATCAGACGCGAGCAGGCACCTACCAGGGCAGACGCCGCCAAGCTCGAACACGATGAGCAGCGCGACATCTGGAAGGTCAACCCGCTCGCGGACTGGTCAGAGAGGGACCTGTGGCGCTACATCCACAAGCACGACCTCCCGTACAACCCGCTCCACGACCAGGGTTATGCCTCGATCGGCTGCGCGCCGTGCACCCGGCCGGGCGCTGGGCGTGAAGGACGCTGGGCCGGCCAGGACAAGATGGAGTGCGGGATCCACGTGGTCGAGGTCGGGTCAAACGGCGACGGCGAGGCGAGCGGATGACGCCGCTGCAGTACGAGCTGTCGCACCTGGAGGCGCTCGAGGCCGAGTCGATCCACATCTTCCGAGAGGTGGCGGCGGAGTTCGAGCGCCCCGTGTTGCTGTACAGCGGCGGCAAGGACTCGATCGTGCTCTTGCGCCTGGCCGAGAAAGCCTTCCGTCCGGCGCGCTTCCCGTTTCCGATCATGCACGTCGACACCGGTCATAACTTCCCGGAGGTCATCGAGTTCCGCGACCAGTCGATCGCGCAGCTCGGCGAACGGCTGATCGTGGCGCATGTCCAGGACTCGATCGACAACGGCCGGGTCGTCGAGGAGACCGGTCCGCGCGCCTCCCGCAACCGGCTGCAGACCACCACGCTGCTGGATGCGATCGAGGAGCACGGCTTCGACGCCGCGTTCGGTGGCGCCCGGCGCGACGAGGAGCGTGCTCGCGCCAAGGAGCGCGTGTTCTCGTTCCGCGACGAGTTCGGCCAGTGGGACCCTAAGCGCCAGCGCCCCGAGTTGTGGTCGCTGTACAACGGGCGGACTCGCAAGGGCGAGCACGTCCGGGTGTTCCCGATCTCCAACTGGACCGAGCTCGACGTCTGGCAGTACATCCAGGACGAGAAGCTCGCCGTCCCGTCGATCTACTTCTCGCACCCGCGCCAGGTGTTCCGTCGCGACGGGATGCTCTACGCCCACAGCGAGTTCGTCCAGCTGATCGACGGCGAGGAGCCGTTCGAGGCTTCCGTGCGATACCGCACGGTCGGCGACATGACCTGCACCGGCGCCGTCGCCTCGCATGCGACGACGCTCGAGGCGGTCGTCGCCGAGATCGCTGCAACGCGGATCACCGAGCGCGGAGAAACCCGCGCCGATGATCGGGTTACTGAAGCGGCGATGGAAGATCGCAAGCGCGAGGGATACTTCTAACGTTGCGAGCGCACCTACGCACCACCCGGGGCCTCACGTGAGCCCGGGCGCTGCCACCAACGGCCACGCGCCCATCGAGGAGACGCACACCAGCGAGCTGCTGCGGATCGCGACCGCGGGATCGGTCGACGACGGCAAGTCGACGCTGATCGGGCGTCTGCTCTATGACTCAAAGCAGATCCTGTCCGATCAGCTCGAGCACGTCATGCAGACCTCCGAGCGTCGTGGCGACGGCTACCTGAACCTGGCGCTGCTGACCGACGGCCTGCGCGCCGAGCGCGAGCAGGGGATCACGATCGACGTCGCCTATCGCTACTTCCAGACCCCGAGGCGCAAGTTCATCATCGCCGACACGCCCGGCCACGAGCAGTACACGCGCAACATGGTCACGGGCGCCTCGACCGCCGACCTGTCGGTGGTCCTGGTCGATGCCCGCAAGGGCGTGAGCGTCCAGACGCGCAGGCACTCGTTCATCGCTTCGCTGCTCCGCATCCCCCACGTCGTGGTGTGCGTCAACAAGATGGACCTCGTCGGCTACGACCAGGCCGTGTTCGACAAGATCGTCGAGGAGCTCACCGACTGGGCTGCCCGGCTGGACCTCACCGACATCTCCTTCATCCCGATCTCGGCGCTGCACGGCGACAACGTCGTCGAGCGGTCAAACGAGATGCCCTGGTACGACGACGCGCCGTTGCTGTACCACCTCGAGCACGTCGTGATCGCGCCCGACCGCAACCTCGCCGACGTCCGGTTCCCGGTCCAGTGGGTCACGCGGCCGATGAGCGAAGAGCACCATGACTACCGCGGCTACGCCGGCCAGGTCGCCGGCGGCGTGCTGCGCCCCGGCGGCGAGGTGGTCGTTCTGCCCAGCGGGCAGCGCACGCGCATCGAGGCGATCGACACCTACGAGGGGGAGGTCGACGCGGCGTTTCCGAACATGTCGGTCACGTTGCGGCTGGCCGACCACCTCGACATCTCCCGCGGCGACATGATCGTCGAGGCCGACGACCAGCCGACCACGGCCCGCGAGCTCGATGCGATCGTCTGCTGGATGGGCGAGAGGCCCATGCAGCCGGGCGGGCGCTATTCGATCAAGCACACGACGCGCACCGCCCGGGCGATCATCGGCGAGCTCGAGCACCGCGTCGACGTCAACACGCTCGAACACGTCCCCGCCGAGCAACTCGAGCTCAACGAGATCGGACGCGTGCGGGTGCGCTCCAGCGCTCCGCTGATGGTCGACCGCTACCGGCGCAACCGCACCACTGGTAGCTTCATCCTGATCGACGAGTCCACGAACGACACCGTCGGCGCCGGGATGATCCAGGGCGCCCGTTAGCGCGGCATGGCGAAGCTCAGCCGGCGGCAGATCGCCGCACCGCTCGCGTACGTCGCCGCCAGCGCGGCGTTCGTCGTGCTGGTCGGAGTCCCCTATCAGCGCGACCTGCTTGCGATCTGGCTGCTGCTCGGCCTGCTGTGCTTCTCGATGTCGGACCTGCGCGGGTTCGGCCGGGGCATGGTGCTCGAGTGGCTGCCGTTCATCGCGATCCTGATCGCCTACGACTCGTTGCGCGGGAGTGCCGCGCACACCTTCGGCGTCCATTACCTCCCCCAGCTTCGGGTCGACGAGGCCCTGTTCGGCGGGACGGCGCCGACCGTGACCCTCCAGCACTGGCTGTGGCACGGCCGTGTCGTCTGGTACGACGTGCCCGTCTGGGCGGTCTACCTGACCCACTTCTTCGCGACGCCGCTGGTTGCGGCGGTGCTGTGGAAGCTCGATCGGCCGCGATTCCGCTGGTTCGCGGTGCTCGTCGCGGCGCTGTCGTTTGCGGGGCTGATCACCTACGCGCTGTACCCGGCCGCGCCTCCGTGGATGGCCAGCCATGCCGGCCTGATCGCGCCGATCACGCGGATCATCCCCGAGGTGTGGCCCTACCTCGGGCTGCATTCCGCCGGGTCGTTGGTCGAGCACGGCTACCAGTACGCCAACAACGTCGCCGCGGTCCCCTCGCTGCACGCCGCTTTCTCGCTCTTGATCGCGATTACGCTGTGGCCGCGCAAGCACAAGTGGCTGCGCCCGCTCGTGGCCCTGTACCCGCTGGCGATGGCGTTCTCGCTCGTGTACGCCGGCGAGCACTACTTCTCGGACATCATGCTCGGCTGGATGTACACGGTGGCGACGGTGTTCGCCGTACGGGCGGTGACCCGGTGGTGGGCGGCGCGCAAGGCCCAACAGGTGCCCGCTGCCCGCCCCAGGACCAGCCCGGCGCCCGCCTACGCCAGCACGCAGCGCTCAGCCGGACAGGCGCGGCCCTTGTAAATTCCCCACCCCCATGTTTTCGAAGGTTTTGATCGCAAACCGCGGCGAGATCGCCGTACGCATCATTCGCGCCTGTGAGGAGCTCCGGATCGCGACGGTCGCCGTCTACTCAGAGCTTGATCGCAACGCCCCCCACGTACACCGCGCCGACGAGGCGTTTCTGCTGGGTCCGGGGCCGGCCAACGAGAGCTATCTGTCGATCGAGAAGCTGATCGATGCGGTGGAGCGATCGGGCGCCGAGGCGGTGCATCCGGGCTACGGGTTCCTCGCCGAGAACGCGACGTTTGCGGCGGCGCTCGAGGAGCGCGGAATCACGTTCATCGGCCCGCCGGCCTCGGCGATCGAGGCGATGGGGTCCAAGACCAAGGCGCGCGAGCTGATGAAGGAGGCCGGCGTCCCGATCGTGCCCGGGACCACCGACCCGGTCGAGACGCTTGAGGATGCTCGCAAGGTGATCGGGGAGACGATCGGCTACCCCGTCGCGGTCAAGGCAGCCGGCGGCGGTGGCGGCAAGGGCTTTCGCGTCGCGCTCAGCGAGGACAAGCTCCAGGACGCCTTCGAGGGCGCCGCGCGGGAGGGCGAGAAGTTCTTCTCGGACTCCACCGTCTACCTGGAGCGCTACCTGCCCAACCCGCGCCACGTCGAGGTCCAGGTGATGGCCGACAAACACGGCAACGTGATCCACCTCGGCGAACGTGACTGCTCGATCCAGCGGCGCCACCAGAAGCTGATCGAGGAGGCGCCGGCGCCCGCGGTCGACGAGGAGCTGCGCGCGAGGATCGGCAAGATCGCGACCGAGGCCGCGGCCGCGGTCAACTACACCGGTGCTGGAACGGTCGAGGGCTTGCTGGTCACCCACGAGGGTGGCGAGAAGGACGAGTACTTCTTCCTCGAGATGAACACCAGGGTCCAGGTCGAGCACTGCGTGACCGAGATGGTCACCGGGATCGACATCGTCAAGGAGGGGATCCGCGTGGCGGCCGGCGAGCAGCTGTCGATCGCCCAGGACGACGTGGTCCTGCGCGGCCACGCGATCGAATGCCGGATCAACGCCGAGGACGCCAGCAAGAACTTCGCTCCGGCGCCGGGCGCGATCGGGGCCTATCGCGAGCCCGCGGGTCCCGGCGTCCGGGTCGACTCAGGCGTCGAGTCCGGGTCTGAGATCTCGCCTATGTATGACCCGATGGTTGCCAAGCTGATCGTCTGGGACGCAGACCGCGAGCAGGCCACCAGCCGGATGCTGAGAGCTCTCGACGAGTACCAGATCGAGGGCCTGAAAACGCTGCTGCCGTTCCACAAGGCGATCCTCCAGACACGACAATGGGCCGACGCCGAGACCTGCCATGACCTGATCGAGGACCGCAAGTGGCTCAAGGAGCTCGCATTCCCCGCTGTGGAGAAGAAGGGCGACGAGGAGCACGAGGCCGAGACCGTCGAGCACGGCTACACCGTCGAGGTGTCGGGCAAGCGTTTCGAGGTGAAGGTGATCGGGCCGCCGTTTGGGGGCGCCGCGGTCAACGGGGCGGGCCCTGCGGCCGCGCCAGGAGCGGCCGCTGCGCGGAGGCCTCAACGCCGGAGCGAGCGCGCCGGCGCTGGTGGCGGTGGTGGCGGTGACACGCTGACCTCGCCGCTCCAGGGCACCGTGCTCAAGGTGGCAGTCGAGAAGGGTGCCGCTGTCGAGGAGGGGACGCTGGTGGCCGTGATCGAGGCGATGAAGATGGAGAACGAGATCACCGCGCACAAGGCGGGGACCATCGCTGACCTGCCGATCGCGGTGGGATCGTCCGTCGCCAGTGGCGACACGCTCGCCGTGATCAGTTCGGCGTCCGAGTAGCGTTCTCGGCGTGGATCTTGCGCTGGGCGCCGGTGCGCCGGCCCGCCGGCAGCGACGCGTTCTCGCCGTCTTTGAGTAGGGCCTGGAGATACTCGGCGTCCTCGCGGAGAATCTCGAGCGCCTGGTCGCGCTCGATCGGTCCGCCGTGGCCGGGGACGACGGTGTCCACGCGCGTCACGAGCGGCTTCAGGCGCTCCAGCGTGGCGAGATATGCCGTGACCGACCCTCCCTCGGAGATCCACGGGATCTCGACCGGCGACAGGTAGTCGCCGCATACGAGCACGCCCATCCACGGGATCAGGTACGCGACGCCGTCCGCGGTGTGGCCCTCTGCCGGATGGACCTCGAGCTCGTGCTCTGGCCCGAGCGCAAGCTTGCCGGGGACCGGGAGCGCCTGGTATGCGGCGAGCGAGAGAGGGCGGCGTCCCGCGACGTACGACTCCTCATCGAACTCCCGGAGCTCGCGCTGCGCGGCGCCGGGCTCGGCGGTCAGCCGCTGTGCGGTCGATTCACCGCAGCCCAGCGACGCGCCCGGGAACGCCTCGCGCCCCAGTAGGTGGTCCCAGTCGGCATGTGTGGCGAGCAGCCCGGATACAGGGAACCCGGCCTGCTCGAGCACACCGGGTAGGGCCTCGAGCTCCTCCGGGTAGATGACCGAGTCGATCAGGAACCCCTCGTCGCCAGCCCGGATCGCGGTACACGTCGTCTGCCAGTAGCTCGAGACGAACACGATCGCGTCTGAGCCGAGAGCCAGAGCTCTCACTGCGCGGTCCTAGTTGATGCCGAGGAGCTTCGCGGCCTCGCGCAGAGTGGAGACTTCGGCATCGGGCTTCTTCTGGCCCGCCTCGAGCTCGACCTTGTTGCGGTTGACCCAGATCACGGGGATCTTCTTCTTCAGGCAGGGCTCGACGTCGTAGTAGTAGCTCGAGGTCACGTGGACCCAGCCCTTCTTGCCGCCGATCCGGCGCTCGCATTCGGTGAAGTGGGCGGGGTCGGGCTTGTAGGAGCGGACCTGCTGTGCGGTGACGACCAGGTCGAAGTCGAGCGGCATGTGCCGGCGGGTCTGTCCCAGCAACTTGTCGTCGATGTTGGAGATCAGCCCGATCTTGTACTTCTTGGCGATCTTCGCCAGCACCGGGTTTGTCTCCTTGAACGGCTGCCAGCGCTGCACAGAGTCGGGCAAAAAGCCCGAGCGCGAAGGCTCGAGCGGCCATCCGAGCTGCTTTGCGATCTGCACCGCGGTGCGCCGGAGCACCTCGGCGTAAAGCTCGTAGGACCCGGCCTGGATCTGCTTCTGGATCTCGTGGAACAGCGGTACGAGCTCGTCGCGCTCGATCGTGAAGCCGTCGCGGTCGGCTTCCCGCTCGAACGCGTCGTAGGCGCCGCTATCCGAATCGATCAGGTTTCCGTACACGTCGAACGTGACAAACGAGATTTGCTTGGGTATCGCCATCGCGCGGGTGATGATGCCATGGAGCGTTGCTTGCGCGCGGCGCGGGCGGGCGCTCGCAGGTGGGCCGCCTCGCAACGTGCCACCGGGAATTACGGTCCCGGATGACCGCCAGCCGGCGTCCTCGAAGCCTCGCGTAGCGCTGCTACGCGACGGCTTCTGCGTCCTTCCCTGGCGGCCCCCGGGCCTCGTCCTTTCCAGGCGTCACGTTACGAGGCGACCCACTAGAGTCCCCGGCCGCAATGGATCTCCTCGAGTACCAGGGAAAGCAGCTGTTCGCGCGCCACGGCGTGCCCGTTCCCGACGGCAGGCCCGCCAGCACGGTCGAGGAGGCCGTCAATGCCGCCGACGAGATCGGCTACCCGTGCGTGATCAAGGCGCAGGTCCAGATCGGAGGTCGCGGCAAGGCCGGCGGGATCAAGGTTGCCAAGGACCGCCCGGAGGCCGAGGAGCACGCCAAGGCGATCCTCGGCATGGACATCCGCGGTCTCACCGTCCACGAGCTTTGGGTCGAGGGTGCTTCGGAGATCGCCTCCGAGTACTACGCCTCGGTGGTGTTCGACCGATCCGCAAAAGCGCCGCTCGTGCTGCTGTCGACCAAGGGCGGGATGGACATCGAACAGGTGGCCGACGAGGACCCAACGGCGATCGCCCGCCTGCACGTGGACCCGCTGCTCGGGTTCCAGGACTTCCACGGGCGCCGGCTCGCGTTCGAGGCGGGGGTCGACGAGGACGTGGTGCGCCCCATCGGCGCGATGCTCTCCAAGCTCTACGACGTGTTCGTCTCCGAGGATGCGACGCTCGTCGAGGTCAACCCGCTGATCATCACGCCAAGCCGTGAGGTGAAGGCGCTCGACGCCAAGGTCACGCTCGACGACAACGCGCTGTACCGCCACGCGGACAACGCGGGGCTCCGCGACCTGTCCAACGAGGATCCCCAGGAGCGGATGGCGCGCGAGCGCGACCTCACCTACGTCAAGCTCGACGGTGACATCGGCATCCTTGGCAACGGCGCCGGCCTGGTGATGTCCACGCTCGACGTCGTCGCCGAGGCCGGCGGCTCTCCGGCGAACTTCCTCGATGCCGGTGGTGGTTCGAAGGCGGAGGCGATCACGAGCGCGGTTGAGGTGATCCTGTCCAACCCGAAGGTCAAGGCCGTGCTGTTCAATATCTTCGGCGGCATCACCCGTTGCGACGAGGTGGCTCGAGGGCTGATCGAGGCGTTCAACCAGATCAGCCCGCAGGTTCCGTTCGTCGTGCGCCTGGACGGCACCAACGACAAGGAGGGCCGCGCGCTGCTCGCCGAGGCCAACCTGCCCAACGTGCACACCGAATCGACGATGGACGACGCCGCGCGGCGGGTCGTCGAGCTCGCGAACGCCGCGTAGCCATGGCGATCCTCGTCGACTCCGACACCAAGCTATGCGTGTCCGGGATCACCGGACGCGAGGGCACCTTCCATTCGCTGCGCAACCGCGACTACGGCACCCAGGTCGTGGCCGGCGTGACTCCCGCCAAGGGCGGCCAGGACGTCGACGGGATCCCGGTGTTCAATACGTTCCACAGCGCCGTCGCGGAGACCGGCGCCAACACGGCGATGATCTTCGTCCCGCCGCGGTTTGCGGCCGACTCGATCCTGGAGGCCGAGGACGCCGGGATCGAGCTGATCATCGCGATCACCGAGGGCATCCCGGCGCACGACGAGCTGCGGGTGTTCAACGTGCTGAAGAACAACGGTCGCGCGCGGCTGGTCGGCCCTAACTGCCCCGGCATCCTGTCGCCGGGCAAGGCCAACGTGGGCATCATCCCCGCGGCGTTCTTCAGCGCCGGCAACGTCGGCGTGGTCTCGCGCTCGGGCACCCTGACCTACCAGATCGGCAACGTCCTGGCCCAGCGCGGGTTCGGCAACTCGACGATCGTCGGCATCGGCGGCGATCCCGTCCCCGGGTCGGACTTCATCGACATCCTGCGCCTGTTCCAGGACGACCCCGAGACCGAGCTGATCGTGATGTGCGGCGAGATCGGCGGCGACGCGGAGGAGCAGGCCGCCGAGTTCATCGACGCCAGTGTCACGAAGCCTGTGGTCGCTTACATCGCCGGCTTTACGGCGCCTCCGGGCAAGACCATGGGCCACGCGGGAGCGATCGTCTCGGGCTCGCGGGGAACCGCGAAGGCCAAGGCCGAGGCGCTCGAGAGCAAGGGCGTGCGCGTCGGCCGCACGCCAACGCAGGTCGCCGAGCTCGCGGTCTCGCTGCTCGCCGCCTAGCCGGCCGTCCGCGGCCGCGTCGCGTACCCTTGGGGACATGGCCGATCAGATCTCGTTTGCCCGCGGAGCGCCGTCGCTCGACATCATCGACGTCGAGGGCCTGAAGGCCGCCGCCGCCGAGGCGTTCGCGTCCGATCCCGGGGGCACCACTGCCTACGGGACTGCGATCGGCTACCCGCCGCTTCGCAAATGGATCGCGGAGCGCCACCAGGTCGCCCCCGAGAACGTGATCGTGACCAACGGCTCGATGCAGGCCGACGCGTTCCTGTTCGACGCGCTCGTCGAGCCGGGCGACTCGGTGATCGTGGAGCGCCCGACCTACGACCGCACGCTGCTGTCGCTGCGCAACCGCGGCGCCGACGTGCGGATGGTCGAGCTCGAGACCGACGGGATCGACGTCGCCGCAGTCGAACGGGTGCTGGCGGCCGGCGCCAAGCCGAAGCTCGCGCACATCATCCCAAACTTCCAGAACCCCGCCGGCTACACGCTGTCGGCCCCCAAGCGCGAACGGCTGCTCGAGCTCGCGCGCCAGTACGAGTTCACTGTGTTCGAGGACGATCCTTACGTGGCGCTGCGCTTCGAGGGCACGCCGCTGGAGACGATGCTGTCGATGGACGGCGACAACGTCGTCTACGCCTCCTCGTTCTCGAAGACCGTGTGCCCGGGGATCCGCGTCGGCTACCTGGTCGGGGCGACCGAGCTGATCGCGCGCATCGTCAAGATCGCCACCAACACGTACATCTCGCCGAGCATGGTGTCGCAGGCGATCGTCTACAACTTCTGCACCTCCGGGGCGCTCGAGCGCTCAATCGAGACCGTCAAGGCGGCGCTGCGCGAACGCGCGCAGACCCTGAGTGAGGCACTTCGCGACAAGCTCCCCGACGCGCGCTTCGAGGAGCCCCAAGGCGGCTACTTCCTGTGGCTCGATCTGCCGCGCGGCACCGACGTCGGCGCGATGTTCACGGCCGCCGCCGAGCGGGGCCTGCAGTTCGTCAAGGGCAGCGACTTCGTGCTCGAGGGCGGCGACTCGAGCCTGCGCCTGGCCTACGCGGGCGTGACGCCCGAGCAGATCGAAGAGGGCGTGGACCGGCTCGCGGACGCCTACCGCGAGGCCACGTCCGGCGTCACCGCGTAGCGCGCGGTGGGCTAGCGCCCGTAGCGTTCGCGGCCGAGCACCAGCTGCTCGGGCAGCGCGGTGCGTGGCGGCGGCGACGGGTCAGCGATCACGGAGACGGTCTCGGCGACGCTCGCCGTGATCGTCGTGGTGCCGTTCTCGGTGGAGACCGACACGGTCTCGCCGTCGTTGGAGGCGACCTCGCCCTGCATCCCGGGGTCGATGCCGGCGTCCTTGAGGTAGTGGAGCAGGTCCTCGGCCTCGTTCTCGAGGCGCAGGATCGTGACCTTGGCTCCCGGCTTGCAATCGGCCAGCGGGACGCCGTCGATCCGCTCTCCGACCTTGATCGGATGGCCGTGCGGGCAGGTCTTGGCGTCGCCTACGGTCGCGCGGACGTAGGCCTCGAACCGAGGCGTCATCGCGTGCTCGAGCTGTTCGGCTTCCTCGTGAACGTCGTCCCAGGGGACGCCGACCACGTCGGTCAGGAATCGCTCGATCATGCGGTGACGGCTGACGATGTGCTCGGCGTGCCCGCGACCGGACTCGGTGAAGTCGATCGCGCGGTCGGGGGTGCGCATGATGTAGCCGTCGCGCTCCAGGCGGCCAAGCATCTCGTGCACGGTCGGCGCCGACAGCTGCATCGCGCGCGCCATGTTGGCGCCGGTCATCGGCAGCCCCGCCTCGTACAGCCAGAACAGCCTCTCGAGGTACTCCTCCTCCGCGACTGTGGCGTGTGGGGCGTGCTCGGTGGCCATCGCGTTGATCGTAGCGAGAACGTTTTCCGGGGCGACGCTGAATTTGACACCCGAGTGCGGTCTTACGATCGCCTAGGATCGAATGCCCGTGTCGCTTCCGCTGAAGTCTCCGATACAGCCCCAGCTGGCCCGCTCCAAGCCGGAGCTTCCGGTCGGCGACCAGTGGGCGTACGAGCCCAAGTACGACGGCTTCAGGGCGATCGCGTTCGTCGACGGGGACGAGTGGACGATCCAATCTCGCAGCGGCAGGCCGCTGCTGCGCTACTTCCCCGAGCTGAAGTTCCCGCCGGGCCGCTACATCCTCGACGGCGAGATCGTGATCGACTCTGACGACGGCCACGAGGACTTCGACGCGCTCCAGAACCGCCTGCATCCTGCGGAGTCGCGCGTCCAGATGCTCGCCGAGAAGACGCCGGCGCGGTACGTCGCGTTCGACATCCTGGCGCTCGACGACGATGCGCTGCTCGACAAGCCGTTTGAGGAGCGCCGGCGCGTGCTCGAGCTAGCGGTCGGCGACGGCGTGGACGTCACGCCGCTGACCCGCGAGCCGGACGACGCCGAGCCCTGGCTGCAGGGCGGGGAGGGGGTCGTCGCCAAG
>DASSGR010000153.1:0-47045 GCA_035693425.1 Solirubrobacteraceae bacterium | reverse complement strand
CAGCAGGACGCGATCAACTTCGCCGGATGCATACGCTCGCATGGGGTGCCCAGCTTCCCGGACCCCAGCTCTCCCCGGAACTTCAAAGAATCGATCAGCTCGACCGCCGCGAAGTCGCCCGCGTTCCAGTCAGCAAGGACGGCATGCCGGCACCTGCTGCCGGGTGGCGGCCAGCCAACCCAGACCCCCGCCCGCAGCCAAGCGCAAATCTCCGCGGAGCTCGCGTTCGCCCGTTGCCTGCGCAGGCACGGGTTCCCGAGCTTTCCCGACCCGACCAGCAGCGGCGAGCTAACCCACGAGATGCTCGCCAGCGCGGGGATCAACCTGCATCAGCCCGCGGTCCTGCAGGCCGCCGATGCGTGCGTCGGCGTCACCCACGGGGTAATCACCAAGGCCATCGTGGCCCGCTTCGTTGCGGGGCAATAGAACGTCGATCCGGACACGCCGATCATCGCATTCGAGTCACGACCGGTCCGCACTTGACGCACTCAGCCCTCCAGCGGAGCGGGAGCACTTGAACGACCAGCTTGCGTCCGCACGTCGCGCAATACCGCGGAGGGTCGGTCGCCTGCTGCCGGCGCTCGCAGGCAGTGTGGTCGCCGTCGTCGGCCGGCCGCCCACACCCGGCGCAGTGGGTCACAGCGTCTTGGACAGCTCCTTAACCGGCATCTTGAGCTCGGCGAGCAGATCCAGGTCGTCCTGCGCAGAGCGGCCCAACGTGGTCAAGTAGTTGCCCACGATCATCGCGTTGATGCCACCGAGCACGCCCTGGCGGGTGCCGAGGTCACCGAGCGTCAGCTCCCGCCCGCCGGCGTAGCGAAGCACGGTCCGAGGCAGCGCCAGGCGGAACGCGGCGATCGCCCGCAGCGCATCCATCGTCGGCGTGACCTCGAGGCCTGCAAACGGTGTCCCGGGGCGCGGATCGAGGAAGTTCAGCGGAACCTCGTCGGGCTCGAGCTCGGCGAGCTGCGCGGCGAACTCGGCCCGCTGCTGGAGCGTCTCCCCCATCCCAATGATCCCGCCGCAGCAGACTTCCATGCCCATCTCGCGCACCAACTCGAGCGTCTCCCACCGCTCCTCCCACGTGTGCGTCGTGACGACCTCGCCAAAGTGCGACCGCGCCGTCTCGAGGTTGTGGTTGTAGCGGTGCACCCCAAGATCGCGCAGCTCCTCGCCCTGCTCGCGCGTGAGGATCCCCAGCGAGCACGCGACGTTGATCTCGACCGCCGCCTTGATCGCCTTCACGCCCTCGCGGACCTGCGCCATGAGCCGGGCATCGGGGCCGCGCACCGCGGCGACCAGGCAGAACTCCGTCGCGCCGGTGGCCGCCGTCTCCCTTGCCGCCTCCACGAGCGACGGGATGTCGAGTCGCGCGGCCCTGACGGGAGTGTCGAAGCGGCCCGACTGCGAGCAGAAATGGCAGTCCTCCGGGCAACCGCCGGTCTTGACGCTGACGATTCCCTCGACCTCGATCTCGGGGCCGCACCAGCGCATCCGCACCTCGTGGGCGAGCTCGAGCGCGTCCGGCACCCGCTCGTCTGCAAGCCGGAGCACGTCGAGCGTCTGCGCCTCGTTGAGACCAACGCCGTGCTCGAGCACCTGCGTGCACGCGACGGCGAGGATGTCGTCGGTCAATGCTCAGTCCTCCGATCCGGGTTTGCGGGTCGAGCATATTCATAGAGGCCTGGGGACACGGTCCCGACGCCGCCCCCGGCGGCTCAGTCGGTCGCCGGAGCGAGCCGCTGAGGGGCCTGCAGGAGCGCCAGCGCCAGGATTCCGGCCACGACGTACCCCGCGCCTTGGACGCTGAGCACCGCGACGATGCCGAGCACGTGCGCGAGGACGCCCGCCGTCAGCGTGCCGGCGACGATCGCCACCCCCTCAACCGCTCCGAGGGCGCCGAATACCCGGCCGCGATACCGGTCGGCGGTGTGCTCCTGCATGAGCGTCATGGCGGCGGTGAGCATGAACGCCCCGGCGACGCCCGCGCCCGCGATCAGCATCGCTGCCGGCCATACGACGGGCCAGACCAACGGATACAGGAACAGGATCAGGTCGACGGCACCGAACGCGATCGCGGAATGGGGAAGCGCAGCCACGGGGTCCAGCCGGCTGCCGAGCGACGCCGCCAGCAGACCACCGCCGATGCCACCCGCCGCCTGGGCGGCGTTGATCCACCCGAAGTCGGCGCCGGTGCCGTGCAGCACGGAACGAACGAACGGGGCGAACAGAGTGCCCATGACGCCCTCCCCGACCGAGACGATGGCCAGGAAGATGAGCAGCGCCCGCAGAACGGATTCGCGCGTCGACAGGCGCAGGCCGTCCGCCCACTCCTCGCGCAATTCCCGGATGCGCCCGCCGACCGAGGAGACGATGGCTGGTGTGAGTAGCACACGGCGGCCTGCGCTCGCCACGGGCAGGACCGAGCAGAACGCCGCGGCGATCAGGAAGCTCGCGACGTCGGCGATCACGACCGGGACCAGACCGCCGGCCGCCACGAGGCCGCCACCGAGCGCCGCTCCGAGTAGCCGGGACGCGTCTCGGTTCTGGCCGTAGAGCGCGTTGACGGTCGGCCGGTGCGGAGGGTTGGTGACCAGCGGAAGCATCTTCTGCTCGGCGGGGGTAAAGAACTGCTGGACGGCCCCCTCCCCCGCCATCACGATGTAGACCAGCCAGACGTCGCGCGGATGTCTCACGAGGAGCAGCGGCAGCAGACCACCCGCTAACGCCAGATTCGTAACGACCATCGTCCGCTTGGGGTCCCACCGGTCGACGAACACACCGGCGAGCGAGCTCAGCGCGATCTGTGGGATGAACGACGCGAGCAGCATCACGGCCGACGCGACCGTTGAGCCGGTCAGCGCGTACACGTAGTAGGCAAGCCCGACCCGTAACACCCAGTCGCCCGACAGCGAGATGAGCCCCGCTCCGAGAAGCAGGCGCACCCCGCGCTGGGCGAGTGCGTCGCGTAGCCTGGCCACGTCAGTTTCCTTCTGCGGTGGGCTTGCGCGGAACCACGATCACCGTGAACTCGACCGGCACCGAGCCCTCCGGGCGCGAGGCGATGTCGTCGAGCGGGCGCTGCTCGGCGTAGTCGGCCAGCAGGGTGTCGATCGCCTCGGTCAGCTGGACGACCTCGGATTCCGTCAGGTAAAGCGTGCTGCGCCCCACCCCGGTGTGCGCGCGCCACGCCTCGGACCAGTCCCCGCGCCGCTCGTGCCAATCGATCAGGTCCTCGACCGCGCGCTCCGCCGTGACCTGCTCGAGAACTGCCAAGGCCGCTGCGCCTCCGGCTCGCTCGTCGATGCCCTCGGCGTTGTAGGAGGTGTGCACAACGCGCCAGGGGCGCTCGCGCGCATCGGCTCCCTCTACCTGCTCGACGAACCCGTACTTCGCGAGCTGGCGGAGGTGATGCGAAGCCAGCGCGTGGCTGATGCCGAGTTCGCGCGCCGCGTCCGCGGCCGTGATCTTTCCGGAGCGGCCCACGATCGACTGCAGCTCGAGACGCAGCGGATGGGCGAGCGCGCGAATGCTCAGAGGGTCATCCAGCAGGCGCCGACGCTGCCCGCGTTGCTTTCGATCGTCGGGGCCTTCCGGAGATTCCAAGGACATGCTTGGAATCGTATGCACGCCTTCGGGGCGATGTCAAGCATTTCTTTGGGATCTAGCTCGTGTTCGCGCTCCACCGCTCCTCGATGTGCGCGACGCGCCAGATCAGCCACGCGATCGCCCAAGTGACGACGAACAGCGCGACGATCATGTAACCGACGGCGTTGAGGTCGATCCCGGAGATCCAGGTCCAGAACACGCCTCTCAGCCCGAGCTTGTCGACGGCGAGGCCCATCAGCTCAACGGTGCCGACGACGAGCGCCACCGCCACTGACAGTCCGGTGATCGTGATGTTGTAGTAGATCTTCCGGACCGGGCTTGAGAACGCCCAGCCGTAGGCGAAGTTCATGAACGACCCGTCGATCGTGTCGAGCAGTGACATGCCGGCGGCGAACAGAATCGGGAGGCAGAGGATCGCGTAGAACGGCAGTCCGGCCCCTGCGGCCCCAGCGGCGAGGAACAGAAGCGCGACCTCGGTGGCAGTGTCGAATCCAAGGCCGAACAGCATGCCGAGCGGGTACATGTGCCACGACTTGGTGACCCCTCGGGTAAAGCGACCGTAGACGCGGGTCATCGCGCCGCGACTGTCGAGCTGGCGCTCGAGCTGCGCATCGTCGAAGGCACCTCGGCGCATTCCTCGCAGGACACGCAGAATTCTGAACAGCACCATCAGGTTGAGCGCGGCGATCAGGTAGAGGAAGCTGCCCGAGACGCCGGTCCCGATGAGGCTCGTGACGTTGTGCAGCGCCGATGTGCTGTTCTCGACCTGTCCGCTGAGGCCACGGATCCCGAGCGCGAACAGCAGCGCGAGCATGAACACGATCGTCGAGTGGCCGAGCGAGAAGAAGAACCCCACTCCCAATGGACGCTTGCGCTCAGCCATCAGCTTTCGGGTGGTGTTGTCGATCGCCGCAATGTGGTCGGCGTCGAGCGCGTGGCGCAACCCGAGCATGTAGGCGGTCACGCCAAGCCCGACCGTGAACGAGCCCGTTGCGCCGAGCCGGTAGTGACGAGGTGCGATCACGGCGATGAGGATGAAAAACCCCACGATGTGCAGCGCAATGACCACAGCTGCCATTCCCGCGACGGTGCGCCATTCGGGACCGGTCAGAGCGCCGCTCACGCGGCGGCGCAGCGACGACGTTTTGTTCGCTCGCATGTCAGAACTCGCTTGTGTTAGGTGCTTGGCGGGGGCGCCCGGCGCGCAGCCGAGCACCCCCGCTCCGGTTCAGGACAGACGGATCTCGGTCACCACGCCCGGGCGAATCGCGACGGTCGCGCCCGGGCTGGCGTCCGACTCCCACACGACGTAGTCGCCAGCCGGCAGGCTGCCGAATATCGCCGTGAGCGTCGACCCAGCCTCGGTTGTGCGCTCATGCACGCCGGTGTGGACTCGATGGCCGTGGCTGTGCTCGAGGCTGACCTCGATCTCTCGGCCGCGGAAACGCTCGGCCGGATAGATCACGAGCGCACCCTTCTCGGTGCCGATGTCGAGCGCGACGCTCGCGCTCGCAGCCGCGTTCACGCAGGCGATCACTTCGGGCGTGCCGCCCACCGTGGTCGTTGTCATGGCCCGCTCTCCTCTCAGGCTGCCAGCGGTTTGGTGTCATATCCGCTGACAGGGGTCCCGAGGTACGGGAAATTGGGGAGGTACCGAGTACTGTTCGGCCCCAGGCCATCAGTGATGAGCGACGCGGCCGCGTCTGGCGTGTAGCTCTTGTTGACCAGCGGGTACGTCGCCCCCGCGATCGCGCGCAACTCGACGGTGACGACGTCGTCGAACACGCGCCGACCGTTCGGGAAACCAGCCGCATCGCCCCCGATCAGCCCCAGTGGCTTGGGGTCGCTCGCCGGCGGGATCGCCATGTTCAGCCGCAACTGGTCGGCGTAGCGCTTGCCGGTGAAGTTCTGGAACCCCGGCACGATCCCGGCCGGGATGCCTGTCAGCAGCACTGCGACAAGGTCCGCCCTCGCGGCCGTGAGCCCTGCCAGATTGGGGAACACCCCCGGGTAGAGCACCGGCAGCAGCCCCGCGAGCTCGGGGTGCTCCACGTACTTCAGGAACTGAGCGTCCTCCGCTGCGGGGAGCGCGTTCCACCGATCTTTGTCACCGAGGGGAACGATCACCTCGTTGAACAGCGGATTGCCGAGCCGGGAGACCTGGACCCAGTCCCCGGCCTCGAAGGTGTTGCCGTTTCCGGTCCCGCGGATCAAAGACCGCCGTCGACTCGCCGCTGCCCACACGCCGATCACCGCCCTCTTACTCATCGGGTCGGTCGGCGTCATGCCGTTGGGGGTCAGCTCGATCTTGGGCACCTTCAACGCGATCGAATGCACGCTGAAGTCGTTGGTGGCGTTCACGCCGGGAGCAGCCGCCATCGACGCGATGTGGAGATTCTGGAACGGGCGTAGGTCGCCGAGATCGAAGACCGCGCCGAGGTCGACGTAGAAGCCCTCCAAGCGCTGGCCGGCGAACACCGTGTGGCCGGCGCCAATCTGATGCACGGCCTGCGCCGCGAGCGCCTCGTAGCTGGGTGTCGATGCCGGACCAATGTTGCACGGCGGACAGGCCAGGTGACTGCCGAGGACCGTGCGCTTTGAGCCCTCGACGCGCGTCACTGAGTAGAACTGCCGCCGGTTCCAGTTCGGGCTCGAAATCGAGTCGATCGGGCCTGTGTTGTACAGGAACGTGTTCGGGTTGCGCACCTCGGTCGTGAACACGAACTCGTACGTGATCTCCGCCTTGCCATCGGTGTCGTTGTCGATGTGAACCTCGTAGCGCACGTCATCCCCGAACTCGAAGAAGTTCGGCCCTCCGAACGGCGCCTCGAGCGGGAGGTAATTGGCAATGATCGTCACGGTGTCCGGATCGTCCGGACTGACGAATGCGTAAGTGTCGGTGTTGTCGGCGACTGGGTCTTTGCTTATCGCCGGCGCCTCGCGGTGAGACGACATGGTTGACCTCCGAGTGAGTAGTTGAACGAGCGTCAGCGTCCAGCGCGGACGATGCTGGCGGCGAGCTTGCGGTCGCGAACTGTCACTTCGCGATCACCGGCCATTACCGAGATCTCGCCCTTTTTCGGGTTGCTGACATATGCGACCACCGGTTCGGCCCCGGCAACGGCGTCGGCATCCGCCTGCTCCGCAACGATCGTGCCGACCGCGGTCATACCGGCCGCCGCGACCGCGGACTTCTTGACGAATCCACGCCTGGTGAGAGCACTCATGGAGTCCTCCTTTGATGGTTTCGCCGAGCGACCGGTCAACATCGTCTCGTTCGACTCCCGTTCGACCTGACATCCGTCTGGAGGCCGGGCTCTCGACTCTGTTACCGGCCTGTACGTCGTGGCCGTGGAAACGGATCACTCGATCGTCTCGAGCTGATCGGACACTGCCGTGCGCGAGCGATCGCTCGCACTGGAAACCCTCGGCGCCGCGGTTTACTCTAACCGCTCAATGCTGTTGACCGGTGAGGGTCCACTCGACGCCGCTCCCGACTCGTCGTTTACCGCGCCGCAGCCTGGCGGACGCGTCGCCGCGCCCGGCCATCTCGGAGTGCTCCAGGCATTCATCAACACGCACTTCGACCTCGTCGGCGAACGCGGCGCCGACCTCTTCGCCACCTCGACCGGACTGCGTCGCTGGCTCGCCGACCAGGGGCTGCTGGCGGCCAGGGCGCGTGTCACGACCGCGGACCTCGACAGGGCGCTCGTCGTCCGCGAGGGACTGCGCACCCTGATCGCCGACCGCGATCGCGCAGTCCTGAGCCGCGCCCCGCTCAATCAAGCGCTCGCCGGCGCCTCCCTGGAGGTCCGGATGACGCAGCGCGGCGCAGAGCTCGTGCCCGTCGGCTCGTCCGAGCTCGACCGCGCCCTCGGCTCGTTGCTGGCGATTCTGGCCCGAGCCATGGTCGACGGAAGCTGGCTGCGTCTGAAGGTCTGCCCCGGTCGACACTGCGGCTGGGTCTTCTACGACCAGTCCCGCAACAACTCCGGCCGCTGGTGCTCGATGAGCGTCTGTGGGGGCCGCGAGAAGGCGCGGGCGCACTACCGCCGGCAGCGGAGGGATTGACGTTGCGCGGCGTCCGCGGTCCACTTGTGCTGGTTCTCGCCCGCGCCCGCCGGCACCCGGGACGCTGGGCGATGCCGATCCTGGCCATGGCCCTGGCCGTCGCGTTCGCGGGAGCGGTCGCCGCCGAAGCCGTCATCGTTGGCGACCACGCCGCCCGCGCGGTTCTGAGCGGCACGTCGCCGGCTGACCGGACCATCCGCCTCACGTGGGCAGGACCGCTCACCCCGGCGGTTACCCGCCAAGCGCGTCGTGTCCTCGCCGAGCCTGGCCTGGGGCCCGCCACACAGGTGCTTGCGCTCAACCCGGTCCGCATCGGCGGCGTCGTCGTTCGCCCGGCCGCCATCGACCCACTGGCGCGATGGCTGCCCGCATCGGCCGTGCGCCGCCTGGGCTCCTGCCGGCCCACGGACTGCCCGATGCTCCTCGCGGGCCCAGGACGGACGCCCGCAACCCTGACGACAGCAGGGGTTCGCATCAGGGTGGTCGGCGCCGCCGGTCTCACCTCCGCCGTGCCGCTCGGCTACGCGCCCGCGTTCGCCGGCCAATGGCCGGTCCTCGTCACCGGCGACATCGAAGGACTGGACGGCCTGAGTGGGCTGGGCGGCATCTACCGGACCCACAACTGGGTGGCGCCGCTCGTAGTCGCGAGCCTGCACAGCTGGCAACTCAGCGATCTCGAGACACGCCTCCAAGCGGCCCAGTCGGCGCTCGCGGAAACTCAAGGTCAATTCGAGCTCACGGCTCCGTTTGCCGCTCTGGACGACGCCCGAGCCCAGGCGTCCGCAGCCCCGACCCGGCTGCTCCTGGTCGGCGGTGGCGTCCTGGTCAGTCTCGTGCTGTTCGTTGTGTTGACAGCGGTCGGCGTCCGGCAACAGCAGCAGATGGAGCTTGCCCGTCTGCGGGTTGCGGGTGCAAGGCCGGCGCACGCGGTCGTGTTCGTGGTCGCCGAAGCTGCGTGGACGTGTGGCCTTGCGGTCGTGGTCGGCTACGCCGTCGCCGTCGTCTTGGCGGCGATCCTCGCCGCACATGCCGGTGAGCCGGTCGGCGCGCTGCTCTCCCACAGCCTGCTGACCGCTGACGCGCCGTTGGCAGCGGTCGCGGCGTGGCTGCTTGCAACCTCCCTGGTCGCCGTATCCATACTGGTCCGCGCGCAGCGCGTCCTCGACATCCTCGCTGTCGCCGCGGTCTCCTCGCTCGTGGTCGGCCTGTGGCTCGGAAGCGGCAGCGCTCACGCGTGGACCGGGTTGCTGGTGCCCCTCTGCTGTTTGGCGTCCGGACTGGTGCTGTTCCGATTCACGGGACTGATCTTGCGCGCAGGCGACGGTCTTGCTCGTCGCAGCGGCAGCGTCAGCGTGCGACTCGCGCTGGTGTCCCTGGCCCGTTCGGGTGGACCTGCGGCGGCCGCGATCGCCTTCATGGCCGTGAGCACAGCGCTCGCCGGATTCGCCCTCTCCTTTCGAACCACCCTCATTCGCGGCACTGCCGACCAGGCCGCCAACCGGGTGCCGTTGGACGCGCTCGTCGCCGCTGGACCTAACTTCGTCACCCCGCTCCAGGTCGCACCACTCGACCGCTGGCGCGAGCTGAGCCGCGGCGCGGTTTTCCCCGTCCGTCGTACGCAGGCCACGTACCTGGGCGGGGCCGCATCGGTCACCGTTCCGATGCTTGGCGTCCCAGCCGCCGGACTCGCCGCGATCCACGGCTGGCGGGCCGCGGACGGTTCGGCCCCGTTGTCGGTCATGGCGAAGCGCTTGCGTCCGACCGGCCCGTTTCGCTCGCCGGGTCCGCTGCTGCCGGCGACTGCACGGTGGCTCGCAGTCGACGCACACTCGCCCGCACTCGACGTGTCGGTCACCGCCGACCTGCGCGACGACGAAGGCAACGTACGGCAGCTGCCGCTGGGCACCGTCGGGCCCGGTCGCGGTTTCGTGCAGTCGCGACTCCCGGCCGGCCGCTGGGAGCTCGAGGCGGTTGAGCTCGACGAATCGACCGGCCTGGCCATCACCAACGGCCACCAAAACGGAGAGAACCCTGCCGCGGCGACCCAGTCCACGGCGCGCCTGTCGCTCGGTCCCTTGATCGCGAGCGACGCCCGTCGGCGCGTGGTGATGAGGCATGGTCTCGCGGCCTGGCGCGGCGTCGGCGCGGCATCGTCGACTCCGGGCAACACCGGCGACGCAGGAAACATCGTCTTTCAGACGAGCGGCTTTCCCGGGGTCGTGCGGCCGGCCCAGCCCAGCGACCGCCTCGCCCTGCCCGTCCTCGCCGATCCGGGGACCGCGGCCGCCGCCGGGTCCGGTGGCCGGATCGGACTCACCGTCGACAACTTGCCCGTCCAAGCCCGGATCGTCGGAGTAATCAAGCGCTTCCCGACGCTCGCGCCAGGCGCGGCAGGGGTCATCGTCGCCGATCAGCGGGCTCTTTCAGATGCACTCGATGCCCAGTTGCCGGGTCAAGGCCACACCGACGAGCTGTGGATCTCGAGCTCACGGACGCAACCACTTCACGCCGCCCTCGGTCACGGCTCGCTGGCGCAGCTCGACTCGAGATTCCGCACCGCGATCGAGACGGCGTTGCGGCGCCAGCCGCTCGCTTCGGGCGTGATCGGAACGCTGCTGACGGCCGGAGCAATTGGGGGCGCACTGGCCGTGCTCGGACTGCTGCTCGTCGTCGGCGGCGCCTTCCGCGACCGGTCCATCGAGCGCGACCTCGAGGCGCAGGGGGTGGGGCCGCGTGGTCTGCGCCGGGAGCTGCGCCTGCGCCTCGCGCTGGCGTCGGCGCTGGGGGTGTGGCCAGGCCTCCTGATCGCGGTCCTGATCGACCGGTTGGCGGTGGCGACCGTCGGCGCCACCGAGAGCGGCACGCCGCAGCCGCCACTGGTCACGGTCGTGCCATGGGTCGAGCTCGCCGGGCTCGGTGCTGCGATCACGGCGCTATGCCTGCTGCTGGGCTGGATCGCCACGGCTCGCGCGTTTCCCAATCGCCGAGGCAGGCCTCCGGCGGCGGCGCTGCCTCCGCCCCGATCGTACGAGCCCGTGGAGGACCTGGCCGGATGAGCGACGTGATCGTCGAGCTGCACGACGTCTTCTGTGTCCATCGGACCGGCCAGGGTGATGCCGCCGCGCTCCAGGGCGCCGAGCTCTACGCGAGCTCGGGTGAGGTCTTGTGCGTACTAGGCCCGAGCGGGGCCGGCAAGAGCACGCTTCTGCGCGTGATCGCCGGTCTGCAAACGCCGTCGGCCGGGACGGTGCGCGTCGTCGGGCGGGACATCGGACGACAGGCCGAACGGGCGCGGGCTGCGTTCCGTCACCGCAATCTCGGACTGCTGGGCCAATCGAGCGAGACCGTGCTTTCGCCCGACCTCCCGGTGAATCAGGCCATCGAACTGCCGCTCACACTGCGCGGCCAACTTGATCGTCGCGGCCGCGAGGCCCGCGCGACCGAGCTGCTGGAGACGGTCGGGCTGCGCGATCGCGGTCGGGCACTGCCACACGAGCTGTCCGGAGGCGAGCGCCAGCGCGTGGCGCTCTGCGCCGCGGTCGCCCATCGACCGGCGTTGCTGCTTGCCGACGAGCCCACTGGTGAGCTCGACCAGCTCAACGCAGAGATGATCCTGCGGCTGATCCGCCACCTGGCGACCACCACCTCGATGACCGTGATCATCGCCACGCACGACCAGGAGACCGCGACGTGCGCCGCGCGCACGGTCATGATCAGCGGCGGGCGCCTCGCCGAAGAGACCACGGACGGGGAACGGATGATCGTCGTCGGCGAGTCCGGGTGGATGCGTCTTCCGGCCGCGCAACGCGCGAGCGCAGGGATCGGCGATCGTGCACGCGCCGAGTCGATTCCCGATGGAGTGCTCGTCCGCTCAGCCGGCGACTCCGCGCCACTGCCGGCCACGGCGCCGGTGATGCTCGGTGTTTCCGACAGGTTGGCTCCAGCGCGAGTGCAGCTGCGCACAGTCGGCTTCGGCTACGGCCGTGAACGAAGGGTCTTCGACGGACTCAGCCACGACTTCGAGTGCGGACGCATGACCGTCGTCAGCGGTCGATCCGGCAGCGGGAAGAGCACATTGCTACGTCTGATCGCCGGACTCGATCAACCCGACGCCGGCGAGCTGATGATCGACGGGCGCCCGCTGGCACAGCTCGATCGTGAGCAAATGGCGTCTCTGCGCCGTGACCGCATCGGCTACATGCCGCAGGAGCCGGTGGCGATCGCGCTCCTCAGCGCGCTCGAGAACGTAGTCCTGGCGCTCCAGATCCGCGGTGTAGGCGTGGACGACGCCGCGCGGCGCGCCACCGGGTTGTTGGCCGCGCTGGCGCTCTCACAGCGGTCGCGCCAGTTCGTCTCGCGCCTGTCTGCGGGCGAGACGCAGCGAGTTGCCCTGGCGCGGGCGCTGGCCAGCGGCCGCGGGCTGATCGTTCTCGATGAGCCGACCTCCCGATTGGACGAGGCGAACGCCCGCGTCGTCGCCGCGGTGCTGGCGCGGGCCAGACAGGAGGGGCAGACGATCATCTGCGCCACACACGATCCGCTCCTGATCTCAGCGGCCGACGACGTGCTCGCGCTCGATTAGGAAGCGGCCGGCGCGCTCAATGGCGAGCGCGCGCCTGGGCCAGGCGATCCGGGTCGAACTCATCTGACCGCACCCACCGCAGGAGCGCCTGCTCGGTCTCGATCACCCGATCGGCTGCAGCGGGCAGCTCCTGGGCGATCTCGAGCGGAATTTTGAGGACGCCGTGCTGGTCGGCGTGGAGGAGGTCGCCCGGGGCCACGACGAGGCCGCCGATCTCGACCGGCTCGCCGACGGTCTCGACGCGCACGTACGCGTGGGATACCGAGGGTCCTGCCGCGAAGAAGTGAAAGCCCATCCCGCGCGCCTCGTCGAGATCGCGCACGGCGCCATCAGTCACACAGCCAACGCAGCCGAGCGCCCCGAAGATCGTCGCGTGGACCTCGCCCCACAGCGAGCCGTGCGCCGGCGGGTCGTCGAGATCCTTGACAACCACGATCCGCGGCGCCCGGATCGTGCGCACGTAGGAGTAGAGGCCGTCGTTGCCGGCACCCGCCCAGTCCGGTCCGGGTGCGCCGCGGGCCACGATCGTCGCGGTCGCGGCGAACCCGACCATCCGGCCGAGCTGGGGAAACATGCACCTGATCCGACTGTCGGCGAAACCGACGTCGCGCGGCTGCATGTCGAACGTCTCAATCGCGTTGGCGAGCGTCGGGGCGTCGTACCGCGCCAGCGACTCGAGCAGATCGTCCATCCCGCCAGCCTATGCGATCCCGGCTGTGTCGAACTCGCGCATGGAGCGCGATGTTGGGAGCGATACTGTCGGATCATGGAGAGAGACGCGGTGCTCGAGTCGGTGTTCATGCCTGTTCGCGCCGCGTCGATGTTCGAGGAAACCGTCGAACGCCTGGGAACGGCGATCCGTACGGGCATCCTGCCTGCGGGAAGCCAACTGCCGGCGGAGCGGACGCTTGCCGATGCGCTTGGGATATCTCGCTCGACCCTACGTCAGGCGCTCACGACGCTCGTTCAGAGCGGCCATCTGGTGTCCCTTCGGGGTCGCGGCGGGGGAACGTTCGTGACCGACCGGCCGCCCTTGGCCAATGGGAGCGACAAGCCGCTCGGCGACGACGCCTGGGAGGTCCTCGACTATCGCGTGGCGATCGAGACCGGCGCGACGGTGCTTGCCAGCGAACGGGCTGACGCGCTGCACCTCGACCGTCTCGACGAGCTGGTCGAGCGGATGCGGGAGGTGCACGACTTCGAGGTCTACCGTCGTGCGGACATCCGCTTTCACATCGGGCTCGCGGAGGCGGCGGACTCGCCTCGCCTCGTGACTGCGATGACCGAGGTACAGGGTCGGATGAGCGAGCTGATCACGCGGATTGCGCATCCGCCGGAGGTGCTTACGCACTCAAACGATCAGCATCGCCAGCTGGTGCGGTTGTTGCGTCGGCGCGACAAGGTGCGCGCCGTCCGGCTCATACGTGAGCACATCGAGGGCACCGAGTACATCCTCATGGGCCTGCTCTGACGCATCAAAGCGCCGCGGCGCGCTCCACGAAGCGGCGCCAGTCGGCGTGCGCGGCCGTACGCCACTGAGCGTCGCGCCGCGGCTCGAAGCGCTCACCCGAAGGGATCCGCTCCTCGATCTCGAGCGTCGAGCTCCACACACCCGCGCCGACGGCGGCCAGGGCAGCGGCTCCCGCGGCGGTGGCGTCGAGCAGGCCGCGCTGAACCGTCACCCCTGCGGCGTCGGCCTGGAACTGGAGCAGGGTTTGATCACGGGTGAGGCCGCCGTCGACGCGCAGCACCTGCACCGGGACCGCGTCCTGGACCACGTCCACGATGTCCGCGACCCGCCATGCGATGCCTTCGAGCGCGGCGCGGGCTACGTGCGCTGGGCGGACGCTCGCGCTGAGGCCGGCGATCACGGCTCGCGCGTCGGGTCTCCACCATGGCGCGCCGACGCCGGCAAGCGCGGGAAGCACGTTGACGCCGCCAGCGTCGTCGACCGTTGCCGCGGCTGCCGCCAGCGCCGCGGGATCAGGCGCCAGGCCGAGGTCACGACTGAGCCAGTCGAGCAGCGCGCCGGCGGTGAACACGCCGCCGTCGATCGCCCACTCGACGCGGTCGTTGATGCGCCACGCGACAGTGGGCAGCAGTCCCCCGCCGGGCGACGGTCGCTCGGCGCCGGCGTGGGCGAGCACGAACACGCCGGTGCCGTATGTCGCCTTGACCAGACCGGGCCGCACGCAGCCCGCTCCCGCCAGGGCCGCCTGCTGATCGACACACCGCGCCCGTAGAGGCAGCTCCTGTCGCCAAGTCGGGTGGCGGAGCACCCCAAGCTCTCCCGCGGTGTCGGCGATCGCGGGCAGCACACCGGCGGCCACGCCGAACAGCTCGAGCAGCGCCGGGTCCCACTCCGGGGCGCCGAGCTGCATCCGAGATGCGGTCGACGGATCGGTCGCGAACCCGGCTCCGAGCCGATCGCACAGGAAGGAGTCAACGGTCCCCATTCGCAGCGTCCCGGCCTCGAGCGCTCGCTGCACAGCCGGATCGTGTTCGAGCAGCCAGGCGAGCTTGCCGGCCGAGAAGTAGGGGTCGAGCGGCATCCCGCTACGGCTCCGTACTTCGTCTCCGTGCCCGGATGCCTCAAGCCGGTCGAGCACCTCCTGTGAGCGCTTGTCCTGCCAGGTCACGATCGGAGTCAGCGGCCGGCCGGTGTCCGCCTCCCAGGCCAGCACCGACTCGCCCTGGTGGTCCAGCCCACAGGCGGTCACCGGCTCGGTTGCCTGTGCAAGCAGCTCGCCAACGGCGCCAACCACTGCGTCCAACACCTCGGCGGGGTCCTGCTCGACCCAGCCCGACTGCGGGTACGAGAGCCGCTTCTCCCGTCGTGCCTCCGCCTGAGGTCGCAGGTCGACGTCGTACAGCACGGCCTTGACGGCTGAGGTTCCCTCGTCGATTCCGAGCAGCAGCGTCATGCGGTCACCTCGGCGCGGTAGTCAGCGGTCCGCCGCCACCAGGGCCCGGAAACATGCGGGGGCGGTCCGCCTTTGAGCGCGGCTCGAGGCCCGAGTTGCACCCCCAGCGAACCGACGATGTCTATGACGCGCTCGCCGATCCCGAGCGACGCGCTCAGTCCGGTCGAGCGGATCGCGGCCACGTGGACCAGCCGGGGACACGTCCTGGCGGGACCAATCACGTAGTTGACACCGCGTCCCGCCGGCCGCAGTCCGGCGTAGGCGAACACAGGCTCGGCGTCGGCGATCGGCGGGTACAGGGGCGCCGCCTTCGAAACGATCTCGTCGCGCGCCGCTGGCCGCACGGACCAGTCGCGCTTGTCCTCGAGATCGACCGCCGTAGGGCCGGCGACGATCTTGCCGTCGATCGTGGGAAACACCAGCACGCCCTTCGTGCGCTTGGTTGGAACCGGCAGCAGGATCCGGTCGAGCCGTCCGCCGGCCGGCGGCTCGAACACGAGGAACTCTCCCTTGCGCGGGTAGATCGAGAACGACTCGTCGCCGGCGAGGCGGCCGACCGAGTCGGCCTCGAGCCCGGCGCAGTTGACCGCAACGCGGCAGCGGACGGTCACACCAGACGCCGAGCCGATCGTCAGCCCGGCGCCATCGTCCTCGATCGAATCGACGCGGACGCCGGTGTGCAGCACCGCGCCGTGGCGCGCTGCTTCGGCCACCAGCGCGAGGGTGTAGGCGACCGGGTCGGTTACGGCCTCCCCGGGAAGCTCGAGTGCGCCATCGTCGCGCTCGAGCACGCTCACGCCGTTGCGCCGCGCGTTCGCGGCGATCGCCGCAACAGCGCCAAGCTGCGAATCGTCGAGCGGCCGCATCACCGCGCCACAGCGGAGCACCGGGATCGCCAGGGCGCGCAGCACCGGCTCGCGGAGCGCGTTCGAAGCAAGGATCAACTCCGTCTCGAGCTCGCCTGGCGTCGAATCGAAGCCGGTGTGCAAAATGCCCGAGTTGGTGCCGCTGGCGGCGAGCGCGGGCTCCTCCTCGACCTCGAACTGCGCGACGGAGACGCCCCTGCGCGCGAGCGCCAGCACGACTGCGCAGCCGACCACTCCGGCGCCAATCACCGCCACTTCGACGTCTCTTGCACGAGCCGTTGACACCGTTTGCGCGCAAGCGTATCGTCGCGCCACCATAAGGTGCGATCTTCACACCATTTCGGGGCGCGACCGCGGATGGCGTGATTTAGACCGGGGAGGTAACCGTGGCGGATGAGCCGCTAACAGCGTCGACGGCGACCGGCCAAATGGGCGAAGACGAGCGAGAGCTTGCCAATCTCGGCTACAAGCAGGAGCTCGCCCGAGGCTGGAGCAGCTTCACCAACTTCGCAATCTCATTCACGATCATCTCGGTCCTCGCGGGGTGCTTCACGAACTTCGGGTTCGCGTGGAACGCCGGCGGACCGATCGCGATCTCGATCGGGTGGCCGATCCTGTGCGGCTTCGTGCTGCTGGTCGCGTTCTCGATGGCCGAGCTCACCTCGGCGTTCCCGACTGCGGGCGGACCGTACTGGTGGGCGGCCAAGCTTGGCGGCCCCGGTTGGAGCTGGATCACCGGCTGGTTCAACATCGTCGGGCTCGTCGGGATCGTCGCCGGGGTCGGTTACGGCGCGGCGTTCTTCCTGCAGGCCGTCCTGGCCGTGTACGGAGTGAACGTGCTCGGCATCGACTTCGCCACCAGCAACCCGACGACGATCCTGCATCAGGACTTCCTGCTGTTCCTGATCATCCTCGTCGGCTACACGGTCGTGAACATCTTCGCCGACCGCCTGCTGGCGATCTTCAACAACGTCTCGGTCGGCTGGCACGTGCTCGGCGTGCTCGTGATCATCGGGCTTGTCATCTTCGTCCCCAGCCACCACCAGAGCGCGAGCTTCGTGTTCGGACAGCGATTCAACAACACGGGCTTCCATGGTGGCCACACCAGCGGCGCGTTCTTCTGGCTGTACATCCTGCCGCTGGGGTTCATCTTGACCATGTACACGCAGACCGGCTACGACGCCTCCGCGCACACGGCAGAGGAGACGCGCGGAGCCGCCAGGGCTGCGGCGCAGGGCGTGTGGCGGTCGGTGTTCTATTCGGCGATCGCAGGGTGGGCCGTGCTGCTCGCGCTCCTGTTCGCGGCCAACGATGTCGACGCCATCAACAAGGGCGGCGGCGGCGCGATCCCGCTGCTCGAGTCCGGGTTGAACTCTTGGGCGGCCAAGCTGGTGCTGATCATCTGCACCGTCGGGCAGCTGTTCTGCGGGGCGGCCGGTCTGACCAGCGCGTCGCGCACCTGGTACGCGTTCTCGCGCGACCGCGGGATGCCGGGCTGGGGGCTGTTCCGGCGTGTGAACGCCAAGCGCGTGCCGCTCTACGCCGTGATCGCCGTCTCCGTGGTCTCGCTGATCATCACCATCCCGGCGTACTTCGGGACCAAGACGGGCGTCCCTTGGGCGTACTTCGCGATCACGTCGATCTGCACCGTCGGGCTGTATCTGGCCTACATCATTCCGGTGTACCTCCGGCTGCGGAAGGGCGACAGCTTCCAGAGCGGCGTGTGGACGCTGGGGCGCAAGTACAAGTGGGTCAACATCGGCGCGATCGCGTTCGTCGTGCTGGTCGTCTACGCGCTGGACGGTCCGACGACGGTGACAGGCGCGCCGTGGAACGACGGCTTCAAGTGGACGTCGTTCAACTATTCGCCGCTGGTCCTCGTCGTAGGACTGATCGTCGGAATCTGGTGGTGGGTCGACGCCAAGAACCGCTACCACGGTCCGGTTCGCACGATCGACGAGGCGGAGTTCGAGGCGTCGCCCGACCCACCCGCGTCGCCCGCGATCGCCGGCGGATCGGAGTAGGCGATGGCGAGCGTCACGCGTCCAGGAGGCCCGGGGGTTGTCACGGGCATGCTGTCAATCGAGGAGCTGGGCACCGAGGCCGAGGCGGGCACGATCGACACGGTCGTGACCGCGTTCACCGACATGCAGGGCCGGCTCGTCGGCAAGCGCATCGATGTCTCCTACTTCCTCGACCAAGTCGCGGATCACGGCATCGAGGGTTGCAACTACCTGCTCGCGCTGGACATGGAGATGGATCCCGTGCCTGGATACGAGATGGCGAACTGGGAGAAGGGGTACGGTGATTTCGCGATCGCGCCGGACATGTCGACGCTGCGCCGGATCCCCTGGCTCGACCGCAGCGCGTTGGTGCTGTGCGATGTCGTCGAACACGACGGGCAGCCCGTGTCCGCCTCGCCGCGGCAGGTGCTGATCGCCCAGTACGAACGCGCACAGGAGCTCGGCTACACGCCGATGTTCGCCTCCGAGCTCGAGTTCTACCTGTACAAGCAGAGCTACGCGCAGGCCCACGAGCAGGACTACCGCGACCTGACGCCGACGATTCCCTACATCCTCGATTACCACGTCCTCGCGACGACGATGGACGAGAACGTAATCGGCCAGATCCGGCGGGGGATGCGGGACGCCGGGATTCCGGTCGAGTTCTCCAAGGGAGAGGCGTGGTACGGACAGCACGAGCTGAATGTGCGGTATGCCGACGCCGTCACCTCTGCCGACCGTCACACGATCTACAAGAACGGCGTCAAGGAGATCGCGTTCTTCAACGGAGTGTCGGCGACGTTCATGGCCAAGCCCTCGGAGAAGGACATCGGCAGCTCCTGTCACATCCACACGAGTCTGGTGGACGCGTCTGGCACGAGCGTTTTCATCAACGGACACGAGGAGACCGACACGTTCCGCCACTTCCTTGGCGGAGTCCGCAACCGGATACGCGAGCTGGCGCTGTTGATCGCGCCGTCGGTCAACTCGTACAAGCGCTACGCCGCCGAGAGCTGGGCCCCGACCTCAATCTCATGGGGCCGTGACAATCGCACCTGCGGCTTCCGGGTCGTCGGACATGGGCAGTCGCGGCGCGTGGAGTGCCGGATCCCGGGAGCCGACGTCAACCCCTACCTTGGGTACGCGGCGCTGCTAGCGGCCGGCCTCGATGGGATCGCCAACGAGTCCGATCCGGGGCCGGAGCTGATCGGCAACGCGTACGAGGCAGGACAAGCCGAACCGTTCCCGTCGACTCTGCGCGAGGCGGTCGAGTTGTGGGAGGGCAGCGAGTTCGCTCGCACCGTGTTCGGTCAGCACGTCTGGGCCCACTATCTGAACTATGGGCGCACCGAGCAGCGGTTGTTCGACCAGGTCGTGACCGACTACGAGCGTCGGCGCATGTTCGAACGCGGATGATCCAGGTCATTGAGCCCGCCACAGAGGCGGTGCTGGAGGAGCTCCCGCGCGCCGGGGTGGACGAGGTCGACGCCGCCGTCGAGAAGGCGCGGGGGGCTTTCGAAGGCTGGCGGGCGGTCGCTCCCGGCGAGCGGGCGTCGCTGCTGTACGCGCTCGCAGACGCGCTCGCCGATCTGCGCGAGGAGCTGGCTGTGCTCGAGGCCCGCAACGCAGGCAAGCCGATCGCGGACGCCCGCGGAGAGATGGACATGGTCGCGGCGACGTTCCGCTACTACGCGGGCGCTCCCGAGCGGTTGCTCGGCGACACGATCCCCGTGGCAGGTGGCCAGGCGTTCACAGTCCGAGAGCCGCTCGGCGTCGTGGGGCTGATCGTCCCGTGGAACTTCCCGCTGACAATCGCCTCGTGGAAGTTGGCGCCGGCGCTCGCTGCCGGTAACACGGTTGTGCTCAAGCCGGCGGAGCTAACACCGTTAACCGCACTGCGGTTCGCCCGGATAGCCGCTGACGTGGGCATACCCGACGGGGTTGTGAATGTCGTGGCCGGGCCGGGGAGCGTGTGCGGCCAGCGCCTGGTGGAGCACCCCGACGTCGCCAAGATCGCGTTCACCGGCTCTACCGAGGTCGGCCGCTCGATTGCCGCAGGCGCGGCGGCGACGATCAAGCGGGTCACGCTCGAGCTGGGCGGCAAGTCGCCGAACCTGGTGTTCGGCGACGCCGACCTCGAGGCGGCCGCTGCCGCCGCTCCGATGGCCGTGTTCGGCAACGCCGGGCAGGACTGCTGCGCACGGTCGCGGATTCTCGTTCAGAGGTCCGTAGTGGACCGTTTTATGGAGGCGCTCGAAGACGCGGTCGAGTCGATCCGGGTGGGCGATCCGCTCGATGAGGACACGCAGATGGGACCGCTGATCTCCGCTGCGCAGCGTGAGAAGGTCAGCTCTTACGTCGATAACGGCGCACCTGTCGCGATCCGCGGCCAGGCGCCCGAGGGGCCTGGCTACTGGTTTGCCCCGACGGTGCTGTGTCCCGTCGACCCCGACTCGCGCGCCGCACGCGAGGAAATCTTCGGCCCAGTCGCGACGGTGATCCCGTTCGACGGCGAGGATGACGCGATCCGCCTTGCCAACGACACGGTGTACGGGCTGTCGGGATCGATCTGGACCCGAGACGGTGCCCGCGCGCTGCGCGTCGCCCGCGCGATCGAGACCGGCGTGCTGTCGATCAACTCGAACACGTCGGTGCGCGTCGCTACACCGTTTGGAGGCTTCAAGCAATCCGGCTACGGCCGCGAGCTCGGCCCGCACGCGCTCGAGGCCTACACCGAGGTCAAGTCGATCTACTACGCGACGTCATGAGCGGGGTGGGCCGCCTTCACGACAAGGTTTGCGTCATCACCGGCGCGGCGGGCGGGATCGGCGCTGCGACCGCGGCCCTGTTCGCGGGCGAAGGCGCGAGGGTCGTGGGCGTCGATCTGATCGAGCACTCGATCGGCGAGCTGCCGTTGCAGGCCGACGTGTCCGACGAGGACGCCGTCCGTGCCGTCTACGTGCGCGCCCGTGATGAGCTAGGAAGAGTCGACGTACTGTTCAACAACGCCGGCATCTCCCCAACCGACGACGCCTCGGTGCTCGACACTGGCCTCGAAGCGTGGGAGCGGGTGCAGGCCGTGAACCTGCGAAGCGTATTTCTGTGCTGCAAGCATGGGATCCCGCATCTGCTCGACGGAGGCGGCGGGTCAGTCATCAACACGGCCTCGTTTGTGGCGATCCTCGGTGCGGCCACATCGCAGATCTCCTACACCGCGTCAAAGGGAGGAGTCCTCGCGCTGTCGCGAGAACTGGGGGTCGAGTTCGCCCGCCGCGGCGTGCGGGTCAACGCCCTGTGCCCGGGGCCCGTCGACACGCCGCTGCTGCGCGAGCTGTACGCGAAAGATCCCGAACAAGCCGCCCGGCGACTGGTGCACGTGCCGATGGGACGCTTCGCTTCGGCGCAAGAGATCGCAAACGCCGCTCTGTTCCTTGCCAGCGAAGAGTCGAGCTTTGTCACCGCCAGCGCGCTGAGCGTCGACGGAGGGATCACCGGGGCATACACGACACCGATCTGAATGCTTCCGCGGCCGAGTCAGGGACACAGCGGACGGTCGGCAGCAGCTTGGCGCGCAAACACCCGGTTCGCGGATGCTTGTTCGAGGATGAAGAGATCTGGTTGCGACCCCGGCATGCGACGCCGGGCCAGGAAGGCGATATACGGCGCCCCGGAGTACGCGCGGCTTGGAGGACAGTTGCGGGCGGCCGTGACCTCGCGACTCGTCGTCGAAGGAGACTGATTCCACTCGAGGCCTGAAGCGGCCAACGGCCGTCTGGCGAGCCACGGATCGCTGGGGCTGGTCAGGAGCGAGAGCGACTGCAGGCCCAGAAGTGCACAGACGGCGCCGATCAGGAGTCGGCTGCCAGCAGCTCGCGTCCAAGCCCACGCGGCTCCCGCGACGGCCAGCGCTAAGAGCGGCGGCTCGGCAACGACCAGGACGTTGATGTAGGAGCCCTGCTTGAAGACCGTCAAGCCAAGCAGAAGGCCTCCACCCGCGCACGCTGCCAGCGTGCGAACGAGTTCTGGGTCGCGCGACTCCGGTATCCGTCGTCGAGCGTAAACCAACGCCAGGATCGCGCCGATGAGGAGCGGCAGCTCATTCCAGGCTGCCTGCGAAAGCAGACCCGCGACGTCATGCACCGAATTCCTTCCAACCTGTAACTGGGCCTCAACGGCACCTCGCCACAGACCGGAGCCGAACACGAGGAAGGAAGCCGCGGCGAGCACCGCCGCGACCAGGACGAATGCCAAGCCCACCGAGCGTCGCCAGCGCGTCGTCACGATTATCGCTAGGGCCGGCGCCGCGAACGCGACCTTGCATGCCGCGGCGAGCGCCAGGACTCCACCGGCCGCGCTAGCACGCGCACTGCGGGCGGACCATATGGCGCCCAGGAGAAGTAGGGGTGCGGCGAGCGTCTCCGGGGTCAGCTGTGCGTGCTCATGAAGTGAAATCGGCAGGAGCATCGCGACGCCACCAGCGACCATCGCCGGCACGGCACGTTCCGTCATCTGCCAGACGCTTACCGCCACAAGCACGGCGGTCGCCAGATCAACGAGGCCCAACCCGGCCCGCAGCGACCACAGCCCATCGTGAACAGCTAGAAGCGCTGCGCCAGCGAGATAAACCGGCGGCGGCTGCGCCGTTGCAAAATCACGGTACGGCAGCAGGCCGTGCACGAACTGGCGAGCACTCATCGCATAAACGCCGTCGGAGAAATCCCAGTAGCCGTTGCGCTGCCAAATCGCCAGCAGCACCAGTTCGAGGCATCCAATCGCGATCACCACTGCAACGATCCAGACAGGCATACGAACGGCAGTCCTGCGTTCAGCGCCGCGCGCGTGTCCCACGGGACCAGATCTCACCTAGCGCGCCGGTTACGACCCTGTCGCGTTCATGATCGGAGTTATCACACCGTCGAGGACCGGAGCCAGGAATAGCGACCACTCCGGCGTCATGTGCTGGGCGTCTCGGTAAAGCAGGATGTTGTTCACGATCACTGGGCACGTGTTGGCGGTGCAGAACCAGGAGTCGGTGTTCTGCCCGTGGATGTGTTCCTGTTTCGCAATCTTCAGCTCATCGACCGTGAAGTTGGGGTAACGCAGCCCCTTGCGGGTGGAGACAGCGCATGTCTGCACATCGGACCTGTGCGCGGACAGGCAGTCTGGAGCCGACTGCGTGAGCATCGGCAGATCGGTGAGGTAGAGAGTCCGTTCAGCTGCGCGATGGAGGAAGTTGAAGGTCGCCGCAACCCCGTTCTGCGAGGTGCCACCATGGCCTCCCGGTACGCCAGCGCGTGGGCGCATCCCATTGATGTACTGCGAGGAGGCGACGACGACGAGCGCGGGGTGCAGACTTTCGATCTGCTGCTCGCTGTTGTCTCTCCAGATCGGACACTCGGTGTAGTAATGGCCGAAGCGGACGAGGTTGACGTCCTCCACTGGACAGGCATCCTTGACGAAGACCAGCAGTCGCCAATGGTGTTGCTTGCTTATCGCGTTCAGTGCCGGGAACCAAGCTCCGGCGTGCGAATCACCGAAAAGGACAACCGAGGTGTGGGAGGACTGATCTCCGAACGCGCACGGTTTGCTCTTGAGCGGGGCGAACTGGAGCTGGCATCCATCCTTGCGGATGAGCGGGACATCGTTGGACGCATCGCGCAGCGACGGGCTGAGGTTCGACGGTACCTTGCGGATCTCCACTGCACTGCGCAGATCCCTCGAGAGCTGTTTGACGGTCAAGTGCTCAATCTGGCTGTGGCCTGCCGCCGACTCGATCTGGGGGGACGCGAGCACCGGAGCCACCAACACCAACACCGCGAGCGAGGCGACCAACAACGTTGCGCCGCCGGCCGTGCCGGCCACGCGACGGAATGCATCCATTGCTAGAACCTCCAATCCTGCTCGTGAACTACCAGCGAGATCACCCCACACCACTGCCAAAGCCTGTCCGAGGCGTCGGAGCCGTCGAGGTAGCCGTCGCGGGCGGCGCGCTCATGACCCGGGTGACGACATGGTCGAGGATCGGGGAAAGGAACGACGACCACTCCGGGTCCATGTGCTGGCTGTCTCGGTAGAGCTCGATGTTGCCAACGATCACCGGACATCTGGTGGGGGTGCAGAACCACGAGCTGTCGTTGACGGAGTCGATGTGCGCTTGCTTTGCGAGCTTGAGCTCGTCGGCCGTTAGCCGTGGATGCCGAAAGCCGACGCGAGTGCTGACGGTGCACGCCGGCACATCCGCCAGGTGCGCGGACAAGCACCGCGGCGCCGCCTGATTGAGGATTGGCACGTCCGTGATGTAGAGGGTGCGCTGGGCTGCCTGATGGAGAAAGCTGAAGGTTGCCGCCACTCCGTTCTGCCACGGACCGCCGTGCCCCGTCGGCACGCCCGCGAGTGGCCGCATACCGTTGACGGGGGGTGGCTGACGTCCATTGACGGTGATGTACTGCAGGGAGGCCACGACGACCAGCGCCGGATGGAGCGCGGCGATCTGCTGCTCGGCGTTGCGTCGCCAGATGGGGCATTGTGGGTAGGCATGTCCACGGCGGACGACGTTGACCGCCTCGGCTGGGCAAGCATCCTTGGTGAAGATCACCAGTCGCCAGTGGTGTCGCCTGGTGATCGCGTTCAGCGCCGGGAACCAGACACCGGCGTGTGAATCACCGAACAGAACCACCGACGTCTGGGAGCTTGTGTCGCCGAAGACGCACGGCTTGCTCCAGACCGGGACGAGCGTGAGCTCGCAGCCATTCTTGCTGATCAGTGTGTAGTCGTGGGGCGCAGCCGCCAGTGACGGCCTGAGGTTCGACGGGACCCTCTGCGTGTTTACTCCGCTACGCAGATCGGCGGCGAGCTGCCGGGCAGTCAGCTTGCCGTCGGCGCCCCTGGGCGGGGGTACGTGCCCTCCGATGGGCGGCGACGCAAACACGGGACGGGCCAGCGCTGCGCCGGCGAGCATGATCGCGATCAACGCAGCTCCGGCGGCAATGCCGCGCGCAGGACCGCCGAGCATCCGACACAGTCTCGGAACGTCCGAGGAAACCAATCGCATGAAGCGCCCGTGGACCATGCTAGAGCCTCCGCTCTGGTCGTACCGCCCGAGTCCGCAGGTCGGCGCGTTGCACGCCCCGCAAACCCGCGTTCATGGCTCTGCTTACCGCAGCGTCAAGGAGCGGCGTCAGGAACGATGACCATTCCGGCGTCATGTGCTGGTCGTCCCGGTAAAGCAGGATGTTCTTGACGATCGGCGGACAGATCGTGCTGGTGCAGAACCACGAGTCGGCGTTGACCGCGCTGATGTGCTGTTCCGTCGCGATCCTCAACTCGTCGGCCGTGTACTGCGGATACCGAAGGCCCCTCGCAGTGCTGACGCTGCATCGTCGAACGTCGGAACGATGCCGGGACGCACATTCCGGGGCAGACCGGGTTAGCGTCGGATCGTCCGTGACGTAGAGGGTGTGCTTAGCGGCGTGACGAAGGAAGCTGAAGATCGCCGCGACCCCGTTCTGCCAGGTGCCACCGTGGCCGGTTGGCACGCCCGCCTCCGGCCGCATTTCGGTTATGTACTGCCGTGAGGCGACGACAACGAGCGCGGGATCGAGCTCTTCAATCGCTTGCTCGGTATTGCTTCTCCACACCGGACAGTCGGCGTACAACACGCCGTTGCGTACGACGTCGACCTCCTCAGCCGGGCAGGCGGACTTGACGAATATCAGCAACCGCCAGTGGTGCTGCTTACTGATCGCGTTCAGAGCCGAGAACCAGGCAGCGGCATGTGAATCACCGAACAGAATCACCGAGGTGTGGGATGCGGTATCACCGTACACACACGGCCTGCTGTTCACCGGACCGAACTCGAGCTGACAGCCATTCTTTCGGATCACCGGCACGTCGCCGGCCGCGGCGCTGAGTGACGGTTTGAGATTCGACGGAACCCTGCGGATGCCCGCTGCCTTGCGTAAATCCGCCGCGAGCTTTGCTGGCGTCAGGGTCGCGATGCCGGCACGCCCCGTCTTGGGGGTCCCTTGCCTGGAGGCGAACACAGGAGCGGACACAGCCAGCGAGCCCGCGACGATCGCCGCGGCACCGGCCGGAACGAGGATACGGCGGACGGGAAGCATCAGCGAATGCGCCCGGGAAGCTACCCGCTAGCGCTGCGTTGCGCGCAAGAGCATCGAGAGGTTCACCGCGCGAGACATCGCGAGGTAGCCGGCATCATTGGGGTGCAGATGGTCGCCGCTGTCGTACAGCGGGTTGAACCTCTTTGGATTCGAGACGCCCGCCACGGCGGCGGCGAAATTGATCACACCGTCGAACGCTCCGCTGTGGAGAATCCAGGCGTTGAGCTTCTCGCGCTGTGCCTCGCCCGCCGGCGTCCAATAGCCGGCTCCCTCGAACGGGGTCAGTGTTGCCCCGAAGATCTTCACACCGGCCGCGTGGGCGCGCGTGATCAGCTTCAGATAACCGGCGATGATCTGCTGCGCGGAGCGATGGGCCACCCCGATGTCGTTGATCCCTTCGAGCACGATGACTGCCCGCACAGACGGCTGGCTGAGGACATCTCGGCCGAAGCGAGCCAAACCGCTCGGGCCGCAGCAGCGCGACCCGCTCAGCAGTCGGTTTCCTGCGATCCCGGCATCGACGACGCTCAAACTCGGACCGTGCAGGGAATCGAGCCGCCGGGCGAGATCGTTCGGCCAGCGCGCATTCGCGCCGGTCTGCGAGCCGACCCCGTCGGTGATCGAGTCGCCGAGCGCCACGACGGTGCCGTGGTTGCTGATCGGACTCCAGACGTCAACCGCGCTCGCGAAGTACCACGAAGCGGTCCGCGTCGTGAACGCGGCCGCTCCGCTGCTCAGCACCTGATCGCCCGCCGCGACGTAATTGATCTGCTTGGCACGAGCGTGGTTGGTCGGGTCGCCGGTCGCTCGGGGCAGGAAGGCGCTAACCGCAAGCCGTTCGTAAGGGTGCACCGCCAGCCGTACCGGATCGCTCATCACAGAGCCACCCGGCGGGATCCGGACAGATGGACGGCGGCCAAAGCTGAGCGCGATGTTTGATCCCGGCACCACGTCGGCGCCATTTAGAGCCTGTCCCAGCGCCGCTCTCCCGATGATGAGCGATCGCGTTCCGAACACGTTGCTGAACTGGACCCGCGCCATCGTCCCTGAGGCGCTGGCGAACACAACGTTGCGGACCGTCTGGTCTCTGAAGCCGTTCGCAAAGCTGATGCGAGTGCTTGCCCCTTCTGGACTCGCGCTCCAACCGGCGATCCAGCGGCCCGCAGCGTGACGAAGCGTCGGGGGCGTTGCGCGGAGGCCGCCGACATTGGACCGGTCCGCGGACGCGCGCGATGTGGAGTTCGCGGTAGCGATTACGCCAGCAGCAAGCAGCACGCCTAAAGCGAGCGCCAACCATAAGTATCGGCGCAGCGAGGGGGCCAACGGCGGCACAGACGCGGCGATAGTACAAGAGCCAACCTCATGCGAGGGCCGGCTCCCGCCGCGGCGGTATCCATGCTCGGCCCGGTGCAGGAGCTTTCCGCCCCTCTCCACCCGCCGCCCAAGCGCGCCCGGCAGGACTCGAACCTGCGACCCACGGCTGAGAAGGCCGCAGCTCTCCCCAGTAAGCACGGGAGATCCGCGCCCGATGAGACCAGAATGCAACCACGACGTTTAGCCAATCGCGTCGCGTACCGGCTGTCTGGACGACCGCTGTTGGGGTGTAGATGTCATCTCGTTAGCGGCCGATGACGCCAGGATCAGGAATCCTCGGCTGGGGAGCATCAAGCTGTGGTGCCCGGCTCCAGGGCGTCTGATGGAATGGGAGCGCAAGTCCTCGAAAGGAGTCCCCGTGTGCCGTTGGGTTGGGTATTTGGGCGATCCGATTCGTCCCGAGCAGATTCTCTACGAGTCACCGCATTCGCTCATCGAGCAGAGCCGGCACGCGGTCAAGGGGCTGGTGACCGAACAGGGGACCGTGCCTGCGCCGTTTACCAACGGCGACGGGTTCGGACTGGGCTGGTACGGCCACCGCGAGCAGCCAGGCCTGTACCGCAATGTGATGCCGGCGTGGGGCGACCCGAACCTGCGCGACATCGCGGGTCAGATCGAGTCGCGGCTGTTCCTCGCGCACGTGCGGGCCGCGACCGGAACGGCGGTGCAGCAGACGAACTCGCACCCGTTTCGCTTCGGGCGCTGGCTGTTTGTGCACAACGGGTTCGTGGCGGCGTACGAGCACCTGCGTCATGACCTAATCCTCGCGGTCGGTCCGCAGCTGTTCGAGAACGTCCAGGGCACGACCGACTCGGAGTTGCTCTTTCACCTGGCGCTCAAGTTCGGGTTGGAACAGGACGTGATCGGCGCGTGCGAGCGGATGGCCGGCTTCGTCGAGGAACTCGGCCGCAGCCGAGGCGTCGACGAACCCTTGCAGATGACGGTCGGGGTGAGCGATGGCGAGCGGCTGTACGCCGTCCGCTACGCGAGCGGACCAGCCGTCAATTCGCTCTATGTGACTCGCGACGCCCACGACGTCCGTGCGCTCTGCCCCCAGGACGAGCGCGTGCAGCAACTGAGTGACGAGGCGCACGCCATCGTCTCGGAGCCACTCGACGATCTGCCCGAGCTGTGGATAGAAGTCCCGCCGGCGACCGCGGTCATCCTCGAGCCGGGCCACAGCAAGCACATCCCCTTCACGCCGCGATCGAGCAGCTGAATGCTCTAGCGCGACAAGCAGCAGGCCCAACTCAGACTGTTGATTCTGAGCAGCACCCGGTGCGTCCGGTACCTTCACTCCTACCGCGCCAAAGCCGGCTCCGGGGAGCCCGGGCCGTCTGCGACAGCCGCGCCGTCCGCGGTCTCGTCGAAATCGCAGTTGCCGATCGCGTGTCGGGCCAGCGCGACCAGGGTCGTCGCCGTCCGGGCCTCGCATCGGCTGGGCACGATCAGTAGCACGAGCAGAAACCCCAGGCTGAAGATCCCGGCGGCCCACCAGAACGCCGTCGTGTCGCCGTGGACCTGCGCGGCGGCGGCGACGCCTCTGACGTGGAGGTGCGTCGCGAGGTAGCTCGTGACGGCGCTGGCGTAGATCGTTGAGAGCAGCGAGGTGCCGATCGAGCCGCCGATTTGCTGGGACGTGTTGACCATCGCCGAGGCGATCCCCGCTTCGTTTGGCGGCACGCCGAGCGTCCCGGCCGAGAACGCCGGGGCGAAGATGCACCCCATCCCGACACCGATGACGAGCAGTCCGGGCAGGACGCCGGTGCCATAGCTGGAGGTAGGCGTCAGCTGGGTGAACAGAAGCATCCCGACCACCCCGAGCGCCATGCCGAGCAGCACCAACGGTTTGACGCCTGTGCGTTGGATGATGCGAGTCTGGACGGTCGTCGACGTGACGACCAGCACGGCGCTCAGGGGCAGGAACGCCAAGCCGGTTTTCAGCGGCGAGAAGCCGAGGTTCACCTGCAGGAAGTAGGTGAGGAACAGGAACACCGCGAAGACGCCTGCGCCGGTCACCAAGAGCGCGGCGTACGATCCCCCGCGCGCCCGGTCCCATACGATGTGCAACGGCATCAGCGGGTGCTTGACGCGCCGCTCGATCAGTACAAACGCGGTCAGCAGCACTGGGCTGGCGATCAGCGCGACGACGGTCGCCGTGGCGCCCCACCCGTGCGTCTCGGCGTTAGAGAAGCCGAACACGAGCGCGAACAGCCCCAATGTCCAGGTGAGCACGCCGGGAATGTCGATCCGGGCGCGGTCGGGATCACTCTGGTTGACGAGCAAGCGCAACGCCACGAGCGTCGTCGGCACGGCGATCACGACGTTGACGTACAAGCACCACCGCCACGAGAGCACCTGGGTAAGCACACCCCCGAGCAGCAGCCCAAGCGCGCCGGCGCCGCCGGCGACCGCGCCGAAGATCCCGAACGCCCGGCCCCAGTCGGCAGTCCCCGCGAACGTGACCGTCAGCAGCGACAACGCCGCCGGGGCCAGCAGGGCGCCGAACACCCCTTGACTCGCCCGCGCCGCGACGAGCACGCCGAACGACTGCGCCAGCCCACCGACCGCCGACGCCCCCGAGAACCCCACCAACCCAACGATCAACGCCCACTTGCGGCCGAACAGATCACCGATCTTGCCGCCGACCAGCAGTAGGCTGCCGAACGCCAGCGCGTACGCGGTGACGACCCACTGCCGATTGTCGTTAGAGAAATGCAACGCCCGCTGGGCCGAAGGCAAGGCGACGGTCACGATCGTCGCGTCCAGCACGACCATTAGCTGCGCGACGCTGAGCAAAGCGAGAATCGCCCATCGATTGTCATGTTCGGTTTGAGTTGGCATGGGGCTCGACTTTCGGTTGGCTACTCGAGTCAAACTCACACGCAGTCCGGTGAGCGGTCATCGCTCGATTCAGGCGATTTCGGTCTCGCCGGGATCTGTTGGAGCTCGAGCAGATCGAGGCCGAGCGCCTCGATCTGCGCGAGGACGCCGAACACGGCTGACCGATCCCCGAGCAAGCCGGTGAGCACGGTCTCGCCGCGCTCCACCTTGGACACCATCGTGGGGAAGGCGGACAAGGCCGTAGCGCCCCCCCGGCCCCTTATCCGGATCGTGTAAAGCCCGGCGGTGTGGCCACGTGGTCATCCTGCGGCCCGAGCTAGTGTGCCGGCGAGGCCGAACCCGGCGATTGGGCACGACGGCGCTCGCGCTACTCAGCGAAGTTCAGTGGCGCCCGGTTGAGAGGAGCCGCAGGTCGCGTGCGTGTTGGACCGCCGAGGAGCGATCGCGCGCCCCGAGCTTGGAGTAGATGCTGCGGATGTGCGTGTTAATCGTGTGGACGGAGAGGTAGAGCTCGCGCGCGATCTCGGGCCGCGTCAGATTTGTCGGAAGGTATCGCAGCACGCGGAGTTCGCTCGGGCTGAGCTCCTCGGACTGCGATCGACCCTCTCGGTCGCCCCTCGGCGCCGATTCGCCTCTCAGAACGTCGCGGATCTCGGCGACCAGGGCGCCATGAGCCGTTTCGTGCCGAGGTAGGGCGTCGAGTAGCGCCCTGGCGTCGGTCATCGCAAAGGGGAGCATCAGCCGGTCTGGCTCCGCGGCAGCGAGCGCTGCCTCGGCCGCGGTAGCGGCGGCGTTTCGGTCCCCCAGCTGGAGGTGCGCGATGCCAGTGAGCAGATGCGTTTCAACGCGTGTGAAGGCGGGGCCGGTCGCGGGCGTGAGGTCCAGACCGTCTCGAAGTACATCCAACGCACCGGCGGGGTCTCCCTCCGCCATGCAGATCACTGCGCGCGTGTTGTAAACAAAACCGGGACCCATCCGACCAGGTTCGGAAGACAATCCCGTCAGCGTTTCGCGCGCCTCATCCAGCATCCCCAGCCGAGCCTGCGTGGCCGCGAGCCATCCCACCACCGGGGTCGCGAGAGCATGCACACCCGTGAGTAGCGACTGCGTATGCGCTCCCGCAGCGAATGCTTCGAGCGCCGCTTGATGCTGCCCTCGAGCGGCGTGCGACATGCCGGTCACCATGTGCAGCAGCACCGCGACGGCCGGGTCAATTTGTGGCTCGGCGACCTCCCAGGCGCGGCGCAGCGCACTCTCTCCTTCGTCGAACTCTCCCATCCAGATCGCCCAGGCCGCACCCGCCGCAAGCGCGGGCGCGAGTATCGGCCGATCGCCCAAGCCATAGTGCTCGGCCAGGGCTACCGCCTGACGCCCCCGCTCGCGCGCGCTCGCGAGTGAGACCGTCTTTGACGGGAAACCTTGATGGGCGCGACACTCGACCTCCAGGTAGGGCCGGCCGATCGCCCGGGCGAGCGCGGCGCCCTCGGAAAGGTGCCGCTCGGCATCGTCGAATCGCCGAGACCACGTCTCGACGATCCCGAGACTCATCAGCGCGACCCCCCGCAGCTCGCCGCTCATCGCGACCGGCTCGCTCGATTCGCCTGAGATCGAAGCGTCAAGCAGGTTCACCTGCTCCATTACTTCGGTGAACTGACCGCTACGCCGCGCCAGCGCCAACCGCACAGACGCTATGGCCACCGTTAGGCGGCGGCGACGGGCAGGCGGGGCGCTCTGGACGTAGGACTCGGCCATCGCCAGCTGAGAAGCCGCTTCCTCCAACCGTCCCTGCGCCAGCTGAACCGCCGAGCGCGCCAAAGCCAGCTCGGGATCATCGGCTGACGCCCCGGCCGGGAACGAGCGCAGCAGCGCGGCGATCGTGCCCTCCTGCCCGTCGAGCGTCAAACTGAACAAGTGGTCTGCGAGCAGCCGCGCCGCGTCCGGCCAGTCGCCGGCCGCGAGGGTGTGTCGCACGGCCTCGACGGCCTCCCCGTTGTCCGCGAACCACCGGGCGGCCCGACGATGGAGGTCAGAAACCTCAGCGGCCGACCTTCGGCGGAGCTCCAGGCGCAGGAAATCCGCCAGGAGCTGGTGGTAGCGAAACCACGTGCGTTCAGGGTCGAGCGACACGACGAACGCGTTGGCGTCCTCCAGTTCCAGCAGCATCCGCTCCGAGCCCGAGCGTCCAGTCAGCAGGTCGGCGAGGTCACCGTTCACCCGGTCGACCAGCGAGGTTCGCAACAGCATGCGCTGCACCTCGCTCGGTTGGCCTTCGAGCATCTCGGCCATCAGGTATTCCCCGATCGCCCTGTCGGTGCCCGAGAACTCCGCCACGAACCGCTCGGGATCCGGGTGACCGCTGAGGGAGATCACCACCAAGCGCAAGCCGGCCGCCCACCCTTCGGTGCGCTGGTGCAACGCTGTCACCCCACGGTCTGACAGATTGATCCCGGACGCGGCGAGCAGTTCGCGCGTCTCGCTCTCGGTAAACCGCAGATCGCCGGCACGGATCTCCGCCACCTCGTCGACGAGCCTGAACTGATGCAGCTTGATCGGCGGATCCCGGCGAGACGACAGCACCACGCGTGCAGCGCTCGGTAGGGCCGCGAGCAAACGCCCGAGCTGCCTGAGAGCCTCAGCCGATCTCAGCTCGTGTAGATCGTCAATAATCAGCACGACGGGTTCGAGCAGCTCGGCCAGCTCGGAACGGACCAGGTCGACCAACTGGTCGCCGTCAACCCCAGCTGACGCCGCGGATCGCATCTCAGGATCGCTCGACGGTCCCGGGCTGCGAAGCCCATCCAGGACCGCAAACCAGAACCGCTGCGCATCCTGCTCGTCGCGGTCGACGGACACGAACGCGACGCGACGAATGTCGCTCGAGTAGTGGTCGGCCCATGCACGCAACAGCGAGGTCTTCCCACTTCCCGGCGGCGCAGAGATGACCGTGATCCGCTTGGTCACAGCGCGGTCCAGCGTCTGGAGGAGCTCTTCTCGCTCGAGCAGGCCCGGGGCGACCGAAACATCGTTTGACCGTGCCCCCAGGTTCCCTCCGCCCCGCGTCGTTGTCGAGCTGATCATGCCGTCCCGACGGTCGAATCCGTTCGTTGAGTCTAGTAGCCCGGCCACAGCTGGTTTGCTGGTGCCCAGCGTGGCCTCGTAGCGAGCCGAGCCGTTGCCGGCCTTGACATACGGCAGGGAGGGACTGCCCGCTACGCGACGGGCGCTCTTGGTGTCCGCGCGAAGGGGTCCACCGGCTCGCGCTCGAGCGGGCACGTCCGAACGTCAAAGCGGGTCTCGACCGCCAGCCGCTTGTGTTCTCTCGCTCCAGCGACGGCGGCCAGACCTTCTCGAAGTCGGCACAGCTGACCGCGGCTACCGGCAACGCGCAGCAGATCGGCCGACAAGGGTGCGCGATCCGGACGGACAGCCATGGGACGGTCTACGTGTTCTTCGAGGGCGCTGTGAACAAGCACTCCGCACAGGAGATGACGCGCTCGTTTGACGGGGGCAAGACGTTCGAGCGGCCGCGAGCGGTCGCGAACGTCGTCGATGTCGGAGTGTTCGATCCCGTCCAGGACGACGTGGTGTTCGATGGAGTCACCGGCGCGCGCACCGACTCGTTCCCGAGCGTGGATATCGCCAACGGCGCCCCCACCGGCGCCGGAGCAAGCAACGTGATCGCGCTCACGTGGTCAGACGCCCGCGCGGCCTCAATCACGAGCAGGCCTTGCTCCAGCTCTCCGGCGACCGGGGAGTGACCTGGACCGCCCCGACGAACGCCGCCGAGAGCGGCGATCGCCCTGACTTCCCGGCAGTGGCCCTGTCTCCGAGCGGGCGCGATCTGTATGTCGTCTATGACGGGTTCACCACGCCGTTCCAGGACACGAACGACAGCCCGCGGCTTTTCCAGGGTGTAGTCCGCCACGCGCCGCTGAACGGCACGTCGCTGGGAGCGTTCACGACGCTTCACAGAGGAGAGGCCGGCGATTCGCGGGCGTCGAGCGCAAACGCGCTGACGACGGGCTTCCTCGGCGACTACAACTATGCGGCAGCGACCAACAGCTCGGTGATCGCTGTCTGGAACGACGCGCGCAGCAGCCGCGCCGCGGATTGCCCCGCGATTGACGCTTTCCGCGATTCGGAGCTGACCTCCAACCCGCTGAGCCCGCCGGCGCCGCTGACGGACTGTCCACCGACGTTCGGCAACACCGACATCTTCGGTGGCAACTACAGCGGATAGCTCGTAGACGCGGCTTAGTCTGCACTCCGCGGGCCAGCCTTCGCCGGGGCGCGCCCCTTCGCGCAGCTCGTTCTTCGGATCGCCCGATCCGATGCGTGACTCCCCTGCCGGTGGGGCGTCTACGCGTCTCGCACGACACCGGCTAGAGGCGATCAGCGGAAGCCGCAAATGGATCGTGTCGGTTGTCATTTGACAGGTTGCGTGCGGCCTACTAAGACTCCTGTGCCGATCGGTTTATCCAGGCCGTGGGAGGTCTTCTGATGAGGTTTTTTGGTCGCCGCGCACTTACCGTCGCTGGCGTGTTCGTATTTGCCGCCGCCAACGCGGCGCTTGGGGCTTCGGCAGCCGTCGCGGCAACGACCACGGCGCCGGGCTACACCCTGGCCAACGTCGGGCCGTTTGGTGGTGAGCCGAGCATCACCTCCAACGGGCAGGGCGAGCTGTATGACACGACGCCGAGTGGCGGGACGCTGCTCTACAAGTCGATCGACCAAGGCGCGACGTGGAGCCAGACGACGACAGCTGATCCGTCTAGTGGCGATGACTGTGTTGCCACCGATCAGTCCGGTGCGATCTACCTGTGCAACCTCGCCGGCAGCCAGTCCACGGGGCCGCTTCAGACCGACGTGTGGAAGTCGGTGGATGACGGGAAGTCGTGGATCTACGGCAACAACAACGTCGATGTTGCCGCGGGCTCCAATGTCTGCGGGACGAGCTGCAATCCGTTCGGCACCGATCGGCCGTGGACCGACGCCTACATCCCGCCGCAAGGGACGACCGACACTGCCCGCGTGGCGTGATGTACCACGACTTCTTCGGGCCCAGCCGAATATGGGTCAACGTGTCCTCCGACGGTGGCAAGACGTTCGGCCCTCCGATCGACGTCCTCTCTAATCTGACCTCGCAGGGGACGAGCGCGGGGGCCGTCGCGGCGGCAGACTCGGCGTGCAACACCGTTCCCGCCGGGCTGGACATCGCTAAGAGCGGTCCCCACCCGGGACGCATCTACGTGGCGTGGATCGCGTCTGATCCGGAGAGCGCGGGCACCGGCTGCAACGTCACGATGGTGCAGTCCTTCCACAACCTGTTCGTGGCCTGGTCTGACGACAACGGCGCCACGTGGACCCCCCAGCTCGCCTACGACGCCGGGGTCGGCCACGACACCTCAACGCCATTCGTGTCGTTCACGCTCGACACGCAGGGCAACCCGTACTTCGCCTTCACCACGCCGGCGCCCAGCGACAACCCGGCCACCTGCGCGGCCGAGTCGACGGCCGGCACGGTGCAATCCGATCCGACGTGCGCGTATCACATGTGGGTCGCCTGGTCAGCAGACGGCGGCGGCACCTGGGACGGCGGTGGCGGAGCGCTGCCGGGCACCGCGGCCGCTGCATTCAACGTCGACCTTCCGTCCAAGCGCCAAACAGACGTCTTCCCGGCGATCGCCGCGGGCAGCCCGGGGAAGGTGGACGTCGCCTGGCTGAACACCAACGAGATCGAGCCGACCGATCCATTGGGCAAGTTCGACCCGGGCGGTTGCGGCGGCCCCGGCCCCGCGAACGGCAATCCGACGTTCTATCCGCCGACATGCAAGTGGAACCTGCGCGCGGCACAGTCGCTCAACCTCAGGGTGCGGCCCGGGAGAGCTTCCTGGAGCATCACGCAGGTCACGACGACGCCGATGCACGTCGGCGACATCTGCAACCTGGGGATCTTCTGCGTGTCTCCGGCATCCAACCGCAACCTGCTGGATTTCATCTCCGAGGCCGTCGATCCGACCACGGGACTCGTCCACATCACCTACGCGGACGACAACAAGGCCAACAAGCTGCGGGTGGCAAACCAGGTATCGGGCCCGAACATCCTGGGCGGTTAGCAGCGTGCGACACCGATCAACAGTGCCGTCCGGTCGCCGCAAGCCAGCTCCCTGCTCGGTCCGCCCGGCCTTGGACGCCGCGCGACGATCGCCGCCCACTGATTTCTCACCTACATGTGGTCAGCTGGCCGCGCCCGGCACTCCAAATGGCCGATCGGACAAATCCGGCTAGCCATCTCGTTGGTTTGTTCGAGATCGCTCGTGCCGGGTATAGAGGCCCGTAGGCATGCGCAGGGGATTTGTCGCTTCGGTTGTCGCTGGGCTGGTGTTCGGCGCCGCACCCGCTCAGGCCTTTGCCGGCGATTGGCCCGTCTACGGCCACGATCTCGCCAACACCCGCGACGCAGGCGCCGACGGGCCCTCGGCCGCCGCGGCCGGCTCCCTCCAGCAGACCTGGAAGTTCTCGAGCAGCCATGGCGACTTCACCGGCACGCCCGTGGTCGCGGGCGGAGTGGTCGTCGCGGCCACGAATATGGGCTCGGTCTACGCGCTCCAAGCGTCCACGGGCCGGCTGCTCTGGTCCCAAGACCTCGGGCAGCCGGTGAACGGCTCCGCCGCCATCGACCGCGCTGCACCCGGCGGGCCCGCGGTGTTCGTGCCGATCGCACAACAAGGGGACCCGCAGCTCGCCGCCCTGTCTCTCGCGAACGGGCGACCTCGCTGGCGCGTCCCGCTGTCGAGGCAGCCCAGCAATGCCAACGCAGACGTGTTCGGGAGCCCCACCTTCTGGCGCGGGACCGTCTACATCGGCACCTCGGGCCCGAACGGCGACGGTTCGACGGCCCGAGGCAGTGTCGTGGCGCTCAACGAGTCCACCGGAGCTGTTCGCTGGATCAGCTACACGGTCCCGCCCGGACACGACGGCGGCGCCGTGTGGGCCACTCCGGCGATCGACACCCGTACCGGCCGGCTCTACGTCGGCACCGGCAACGCCTATCACGCTCCCGCCGCCGATACGACGGACGCCGTGCTTGCAATGAGCGCGACGAACGGCCGCATCCTGGCGCACTTCCAGGCGACACCCGACGACACATTCGCTTCCGACAATCCCCTCGGACCCGACGCCGATTTCGGCGCCTCCCCCAACCTGCTGCGTGCCGCCAACGGCACGCTGCTCGTGGGCGAAGGCCAGAAGAGCGGCACCTACTGGGCGTTTGGCGCCCGGTCTCTGCACCCCGTATGGCACACGAGCGTCGGCCCCAGCTCCGAGGTCGGCGGAATCATCGGTTCCACGGCCTATGACGGCGGCCGGATCTACGGGACCGACGCCGAGGACGGCCAGGTCTGGGCGCTCGCGAACGGCGGCACGCAGGCGTGGAATTCGATCGACCCAAGCGCGGCCGACTTCGCGCCAGTTGCGGTAGCCAACGGCGTGCTCTACACCGTCGACCCGGCCGGTTTCCTGGTGACGCGAAACGCCGCCACCGGGACACCGCTGACCGCTCTTCCCTTGGGCAGCCCAAGCTTCGGAGGCGTGAGCGTTGCGGGCGGCCGTGTGTTCGCCGCGGTCGGGACAGGCCCGCCGCCGGGCGGATCGGACGGCAGCAGCGGATCGATCCTGGCCTTCGCGCCAGCGGGCACCTCTGCTCAGTCCACTGTTCCGTTGGTCCAGGGCATCTTGGCCCCCAGCCCCTAGCTTTGGCAGCGGACGCTGTCGCTCAGTAGAGCGACCGATCACCTGATGTCGGCTGCGCTGCTCAAGCGGCTGATGGGCGACCGCGCATGACCGAGCACCGCGGCGGCCCCGAGCCCGGACCCGGATCGGATTCTGACGGTTTTGTCCAATCATCTGAGCGCAATTGCGGCCGTACGACAGGGAGTCGCGGGGCGGCGCGACCCCAACACATGCCATCCGTTCGCGGGGCCGGAGTCGAGACATCCACGTAGTTGTCGTCGAAGACATCACCATCGTCCGTGAGGTCGTCGCCGAGGCGTTCCATCGCGAGCCGGGCGTGAACCTCGCCTGCCGGGAGCCGCCGGTGGTGCTGCACGAGAACTCGCGCGAGGACCGCTCTGACGTCTCGACCTCATGCGCGCCACGAGCGTGGGGTGAGCGTGGGTGGCAGCCCGCCAGGACGGCGCTCGCGGCGGTTGCTCAAACGGCGGTCCGCCCTCCTTGATCCGCGACGGCCAGGCTCGCGGCGTCCCGTTCCGCGGGTCGGTCGCGTTCCACGTGCACTGGAACTGGAGACTCGTCTCGCCCCGGCACCGCCACTCGGGTCGACCGCGCACGTCCTCGCAACAGCACCGGCTCGCCCACGTTCCATCTCCTGGCCTCGTCCACGCCGGCGCAGCTGACGACTGCCTGCGAGGCGAGCAGGCGCGAGGGCTCACTCTTTGCCAGCTCCGTCAGGCGCGCGGCCTCATTCACAGCGTCACCAATCACGGTGTACTCGTAGCGGTTCGCGGCCCCGATGTTGCCGGCCACAACCGGCCCGGACGAGACCCCAATCGCCGCGTCGAGAGCATCGAGCTCCAAGGGCAGTCGCCGGCGCAGCTCGCGGGCCGCTGACAGCGCCGCGTTGGCGCCGTCGGGATGCTCGGCGGGAGCACCGAACACGCACAACGCGGCATCCCCCTCGAACTTGTTGACCCAGCCGCCGTGCAGCGTGACCACCTCCACAACTACCCCGAAGAAGCGGTTGAGCGTCTCCACCACCTCGCGCGGATCGCGCTCGCAAGCAAACGTTGTCGACCCGATCACGTCCACGAACAGAACCGCGACGTCGCGCAGCTCACCGCCAAGCTCCAAGCCTCGCGCAAGCGCCGAGCGTGCCACCTCCTCGCCCACATGGCGCCCAAACAGGTCGCGGATACGGTCGCGCTCCCGCAGACCGCCGACCATCCGGTTAAAACCTGCCCGCAGCAGCCCCACCTCGCCGCCGTCGTCGACAGGCACGCGGACGTCGGTGTCCCCCGCCTCGACACGCGCCATCTCCTCGCGAAGTCCGCGCACCGGATGGTCCACCGAACGGATCGCCACCAGCATGGTGACCAGCCCGACCGCCAGCGCGATCGCGCCGAGGAAGATCACCGTCGCGGCCATACGCCGCGGCGACATACCGCCACCCGCCAAGTATGCGATCGCGACGACCACCGCGCCGCACACCGCGGCAGCCGTGCCGAACTCCCACGCCAAGTAGATGCGCGTCGCGATCCCCGTCGAGCGCGCGCGCTCCGGTGGGTCAGCCGCGAGCGCGAGCGCGATCACCGGCCGCATCATCCACTCCACCGCGAGATACGTCAGGGCGGACGCGCTCAGCCCGCCAACGGCGATCATGACCACCACCAGCGCCCCCGCAGCGACCGAGCCACCCACCGTCACGACCACAGCGCCGAACCCAACCCCGGCTATCAACCACACCGCGAACGTGTGCCACGCCTCGTGCAGCGCCAACCGAACCGCGCGTGCGCGCGACCGCGTCGGGCTCGCCGCCGCGTTCCAACCAGTATCGGATCGGTCTGAACGAGTGCCTGCCCCACAACTCGCACACCGCCCACGCCGCGGCCACGCCCACGATCGCCGCGATCAAGACCGTGGTGCGCTCCCTCGCCGGCGGTGCCCGACCCGGCAGCGGAACCACATAGGCGACGAACACGTACGTGACCGCCGCAATCACGAGATTGACCGGCGCGATCACCAGCGTGAATCGCCGCATCAGCCGCCCTGGAAGCGTAGCGGTATCAAGACGCGTGGAGCCCTCCAACCGCGCTTCTGGCGCCACCCGGCGCAACGCGATCACCGTCGGTGCGGGCTGCGCCGCCATGTCACCCTTGTTACCCGTAAACGGTTTCAACCGGTGTGAGCGTGATCACAGTCGACGGTCGCGCGACTCGCACCGCGTCCATCGGGCGAGCCGAGCCGACGCTCAAGGCATCACACTGGCCGCGGTTTGCCGACGCAATCCGCGCGCTCTCCGATCACCCCGGGCCGCAGCGCAGCCGGCGACTACCGCCAAGCAATCGTGGGACATCGCGCAGGCCATGCTCGGCCCTCATGCGCGCAACGTCGCCATAGGCGTCGGCTTCGCAACTGCCCAACGAACCAAAGCAGCCGTCAGCGGCCACGCGAGGCGGCGGCAGGATAGTGAAAGGCGACCTCGAAAACCGATCGGCTGGGATTAGCCGAGCAGAGCGCTACCGATGGCCTACACGTATCAGTTCCAGGACCACCTACGTGAGCACCGGCCGTCCCGTCTGGGTCAGCGGCTGTGGTGGATGCCGGCGGCGGCTGGCGTTGCCCTAGTCGTCGCCGACGCGGTCTACCTGGCGGACACACGCTCCAGTCACCTGTTGTTCCCGCTCGCTGTCCCGCCGCTGTTGATTGCCGCAACGCTGTTCCTCGTCGCCTCGGCGGCGCTGAGCATCGCCGATTGGACCTACCGATCGGAGAAGTGCTACCGGGAGGCGCAGCACGCCGCTGCCTCCAAAGCGCTCGCCTACATTGTCGCCGGCCGCCGCACCCGCGGTGAGGTCGCCGACTACGCGCTTCTCCATGATCAAACGAGCCAACGGCCAGCAGCGGTCGACATATCGACAGCGTCCGCAGCTAGACCGCGACCGGCCCCGTCGCCCCAGCCAGCCCCAGCGCCGACCGTCGGCCCGGTCACGCCGGCTCGTCAGGTGCTACCGCTCGACGTCTGACAGCAACCGCAGGCACGACGCGACTGCTTGGATGGGAAGCAGCAGCGCGAATCTGGTTTGGCATAGCGACTCCGTTTGTATCGAAAGCAGAAACGGGCGCGAAGCCCGCGTGCTGCGTGCCACCCGCGAACATCCCTCGGCAGCTGGCGCAGCTGCGGTCTGCGGGTCATGCAAGCAGCGATAATCGCGGTCATGGAAACGGCCCCACACGCTGCGAGGCCAATCTGCATGATCAGCATGGCGACCCCGGGGTGGCGGACGTTGAGGAACGCCGACGCGCGGTCTACGAGCACGGTGACGTTCTCGTGCGTGGGTGGTCAGGCGCGGATTATGCCCGTGTGTTCACGCCTCCTGTTCCGGGTGTAACCAGCGGGGTCGGCTTCGGTCACGTGATATCTCAACGCGCAGCCCTCGACGCCAGCGATGCCGGAACCGTCGGTGCGTCCCGGCCGCATGCCCGGCTGATCAGGTCCGACGACATAGCCAACGTTGACTTTCGGCCCGGCATCATGATCTCCCGGATTCGGCTCCATCTCAAAAGCGGTGAACTGATCACCCTCCTGTGGATGCGGCGGGGCCCCACCAGGATCAATCCGAACAGTGCGTCGATCGAGCTATCCCTGCGTCGCGCATTCAGCGCCCGCTTTCAGATCAGCTGACCGGTCGCGGCCGTTGCAGGCGTAGACGCGCAAGCGGCCAGCGATCAGCCCGAATGACGCAGCACCGTGCCGCGTCACCGGCCAGTCCGGAGTGACTGGTCATGTCCCGAGACGAGCCACGCGGGCCGTATCGGCAGCGCTCGCCGAAACGTCTGCTTCCCGCCGGAAGCGGCAGCGTCGCGAGCTTGCGTCAGGCGTCTCGCACCCCTCGTTATCAGATGTGAGCGCGTGGTTATCGGCACGCGCGACGGTCACGAGCCCGTGGCCGCGAGCGCGAGCCACGAGGTGTAGTTCGTCAACAAGGGCAACCAGCGCGCGCTTGAGTGAGCAGGTCCGGCGCTCGCTGCCCTGGAAAGGAGGAGCGATGTTTCGCATGCCGCGATCGTCGGTCGCGAGCTTCACCAGCGTGATCGGCGCGGTCGCCGTCGCGTTGACGCTTGCGTTCGCCGCAACAGCGTCCGCACAGGCAGGATTCCAAGCCAGCGTCACGGCAAAGGATCCGGCGCCGAAGCCGTGCCCCCAACGGGGAGTTTCTGTGCGGAACTGCCGACGTCGCCAACTACGGGGCCGCAGCATGGACGTTCACCCTCACCAGCCTGACGGTGGAAGGCATCTGCGACAGCTATGCAGCGACGGTGACGTTTGAGCTCGCAGACAGCAGCACGCTCGTGCTCAACGAGGACGGAACCGCGTGCGGTCGCGGGCAGTCGAATCTGTCCAACGCATCGACCAAGTCGTTTGGCCACCCCGGCGACGTCAGCGGGAACTGGACCGTTCAAAGCGCCGACGGACGATTTGCTGGCCGGACGGGGAGCGGAACGGACACTCTGCGCGACGCGGGAGCCGCAACTGCCGGCACATACTCCGGGAACCTTGGGTAGACGCCGGACGGCTCAATGACATGACTGAGGCGGAGCTGATGCTCCGCCTCAGACGTCTTTGTGGCTGGCCCTTCTATGCGGGTCGTCGCCGTTGCGCTCGCCCGCTCGGGCGCCAGCTCAAGTAGGAAAGCAGTCGTGCCGGGCTTGGTCGCTACGGCGCTCCTTCACGAGGCGGACAGGTGCCTGCGGCGGTCTCTAGCGCGCTCGCCTAGCTCGTCCGCAGCAGCCGCGATCGATGAGGCGATCCGACGGCCGACGCAGACGGGGGTCGTAGGACCAATTGTCGATCAAATTCGGTCCCGAGGTGCTCTACGGTCGATGTGAGTCAACGAGAGGAGTAGCGATGACACCCACTGGATTTACAGATGAGGAGCTGAGCTACCTACGCGACCAGCGGCTCGGCCGGCTCGCGACCGTCGACGAGCAGCACGCGCCGCAGGTCGTCCCCGTCGGCTTCTTCGTCGACGAACGGACGGGCGAGGTCTCGATCGGCGGCACTGCGCTGGGGTCGACGCGCAAGTTCCGCAACGTCGAGGCGACCGGCCGCGCGGCGCTCGTCGTCGACGACCTCGCTTCGATCGATCCATGGCACGTGCGCGGAATCGAGATCCGAGGTCACGCCGAGGCCCAGCGGGACGTCGACCCACCGCGGCCCGGGATGAGTCGCGAGCGGATCGTGATCCACCCCGAGCGGATCCGCAGCTGGGGCCTGTCGGAGTCATGAGCGCCGCCGATAGGGTGGCTGTTCACGACCTGCTCGTCGGCTACTTCCGCGGGTTCGACGAGCGGCGCACCGACAACGCGTTCCTCAAGGAGACGTTCACGGCCGACGCGCAATGGCGCTTTCCGCGTGGCGACGCGACCGGCATCGAGGAGATCATCGAGCGCCGTGGCGGGACGCTCGGCCTGTGGAAGGAGACTCTTCACTCCGTCTCGAGCGTGCTCATCGAGTTGGATGGTGATCGTGCGAGATTTACCGCGACGCTTCTCGCCACACACATCCACCGCGACGACGACCCTGGTGCACCGCTCCAGATCGGCGGCCGGTTGACCGGCGAGGCTGCCGGCAGTGACGCTGGCTGGCGCCTCCGCCGTCTCGGGCTTGACCTCGTCTGGACTGACGGCGACCCGCCGGGACAAGCCTCCGACTGACGGCAGAGGCCGCAAGACAACAACAGGATCCGGGCTAGGCTCCCTGATCGATGGCTCGAACCTGGCTGCAGATCAAGGTCGAGCTGCTCGGCGGCTGCGGAGACGAGTGCGACCCGCCGCCCGGGCGCGTGTTCATCATCGGACCTGCGCACACTTTCGAACAGCTCGCGCACGCGATCAACGGTGGGTTCGCACGCTGGGACCTCTCGCACTTGCATCAGTTCGAGCTCGCCGACGGACGGCTGATCGGCTACCCCGACGACAGCTACGAACCCGACGTCGTCTGGCACGACCACGCCAGGCTCAAAGTCGCACGCGAGGTCAAACCCGGCGACCAGTTCGAATACATCTTCGATCTCGGCGACGACTGGCAACACCGCTGCACCGTCTCCGACACCAAGGTCGACCCGAGCGCACAAGATCGCACTCGCTCGCATGTTCGACGATAGTCGAACAACGCGCAGAATCCCTTATTTGCAGGGACTCGCGCGTCCTCTCATTTGCTCGCCAAGCGCCCCCGGCAGGACTCGAACCTGCGACCCACGGCTTAGAAGGCCGGAGGTATCCCCTTTGTTTACGGGCGATTTGGCGCAGATGGGCCACAGATGGGCCACGTTTCTGCAGCGTGGCACCGATTGCCGGCGCCTGCAGACGAGGTTCTAACGCCCCCGTCGCAGGTTCCGGCAAACTCCGTCGGACTCACACGCACGAACGTGTTGATGGCTAGAATTCTGGTCATGGCCGAGACGATGCCGCTAGCCGAAGTGAAGGCCCGGTTCTCAGAGGTAGTCGATCGCGTTGAGCGTCAGCAGGATCGGGTGGTCGTAACACGAAACGGCAAGCCTGCCGCCGTGCTGATCAGTCCGGAGGATCTGGAGAGCCTGGAGGAAACGCTGGCCGTGATGACAGACCGCTCGATCGCGGCTCAGATCCGCGACAGCCAGCGAACGGTGGCGGCCGGGGAGACGGGCACCGAGCTCGACCAGCTGAGAGCGGAGTTCGAGAACCGGCGCGCTCGCGCCAAGTGAACTCAGAGAAATGGCGGCTCGTGGTGATGCCACCGGCGCGCCGAGAGTTTGATCGCTTACCAATCGCTGTCGCGGCGGCCGTCCTGGAGACCTTGGACGCCATCGAGGCGAACCCCCGTCGGCTCGGTAAGGCGCTGATGTTCGAGCACGAAGGACGTTTCTCAGCCCGCCGGGGGCCGTACCGCATCATTTATGAAGTGCTCGACGACCAGCATCTGATCCGCGTGCTGGCCATCGGTCACCGGCGCGACGTTTACCGCCGCCGCTAATGCGTTGCGTCAGCCGACCACGCCTCTGATCTGCTCAAACGAGCGGTGCAGCGGGTGCGTGTAGCGCGTCGTGGCGGTCTGGACGCTGTGGCCGGCTACATCGGCCAGATCGGCTGGATCGACGCCGCTCGCACGCAGGTGCGTGACCCAGGAGTGCCGGAACTCGTGTGGTGTCGGATCGATCCCGGCGCGCTCGATGGTGGGCTGCCAAACCCGCCGATGCCAGTTTGAGTGGCGCCACAGAGTCCCCCGCGGGGAGGGGAACAGCAGCGTGGAGTCGATCCGGACCGGCATCTCTCGTAGCACGATGCTGAGGCCGGGCGGAACCGGGACGTCGCGATTGTGGTTCTTCTCGCGGCTGCCTTCGATCACGCGTCCCTCCCACGCGGTTCCGCGGACCCGGAGCATGCCGTCGTCCAAGTCCGGCCGCTGTAGTGCGAACAGCTCGCCGATCCGCAGCCCGCAGTCGGAAAGCGTGCGAATCATCGCTTCGTATCGCCCCGACTGAGCTGCGAACGCGTGCATCTCATCGAAGCTCCAAACCCGTAGCCGGCGGGCGTGTTTGGTCGCCCGCCGGTCGTCGTCTCGGACCTTCACGCGAAGCCACGGGTTGAGCTCGCACACCTCATCGGTGATCGCGTCTTCTGTCATCGCCGAGAGGGAGCGGAGGATGTTTCGTGCGCCGCCGGACGATCGCCCCTGATCTGTGAGCATCTTCGCCACGAGCTCCCCGGCGTGGCGGCGGCGGAGCTCGCGCATATCCCACTCGGCGAGCGGCAAGCCCTCGAGCTCGAGATCCAACACATTGCGAATCCGGCCGCCAGCGTTCGTCCGATCGGTGCGTTCCGACCGTGGATGAGCCTGCAGCCATAGGTCTACGTAGCGACCGACGGTTGACACGCGCTCGGGAATTCGCTGCCGTGCGGCCTCGTCAATCGCTCTCTGCGCGTCTCGCTTGAGCTCGAACGTTCCGTTGCCGCCGTTCCAGGCCGGCCGGGCGATCCGCACGCGCCCTCGTTCGTCCTTGAACCGGGCGACCCAGACCGTCTTGCCACTTGCCAGTTGTCGCTTCCGAGGACGCCACGTCATCTTCTCTCTCTCCTCTGCTCAAGCCAACGCCGCAGATCGTCGGGGTCGATCCGCCGTTGGGGCCCGATGCGGTAGCACGGAATCTCGCCGCGATTCAGCATGTCGCGCACCGTGCGTTCGCTCAACGACAGCCTCGACGCGAGCTGCGCGACGGTGTAGAACGGCTCGTCGCTTCGGCCGACCCCGCCGGACACACGTGGCGGACGCGGCTTGCGGTTCTGAACCCGGCTGCGCCTGGCCTGCAGCAGTGCTGGGTCATCGCGGGTGAGGGACAACTGGGCGGGCCCTGACCCCGGTTCGACCGCTTCCGGCATGGCTTGCTTTCGTTGCCGCGCCACTCCACAAGTTTCTCACAAAGCCCACAAAATGCAAACTGCTTTGCTAGGCGCAATACACCCGGTTGAGACGGTCAGCAATCGGTATGCGGCAGAGGGTGCTTTGGCGCGGGGCTGGGTCCTGTCGCGGACCCCGGGGGTCAGGCCGCTGCGCGGTGCTTCTCGTCAAGCCGAGCTATCAGCGCGACCAGCTCGTCGACGACACCCCGGGCTTCTTTGACTGCCTCCCGCACGTCGTCGGCGTCGGGTGCCGTACGGCGGTGGTGGCTGGCCACTTCCCGTTCGACGAGCCGGCCGAGCGCGACGCTGACCGGTGTCGTGCCGAGGCTCGCGCGGTAGGCGGTCCAGATCTCATCGCTGACCTGCACGCGCGCCATCCGGTCGCGCGGAGCTCGAGCACGTTCCTGTGCCCGTTGTTCACGCTGTCGTCCTCGTCTGCCCACGTATACGTTGTAGACGAAGTAGCGGACGCACTCGAA
>DASSGR010000152.1:0-31274 GCA_035693425.1 Solirubrobacteraceae bacterium | reverse complement strand
CCCTCGACGCCAACCCATACCACCCAATTGCGCGGAGAGCCGTCGGCACGCAGCGTCGACAGGTGCACGTAGTTCGGAGCCTCCAGAAGCTCGCGGACATCGACGGGAATGGGAATCGCCACGTCTCTCCCCGGACAGTGTACGAGCGCGTCCGTGAGCCGCCCCGACCGCACCCCCTCGCCGTGCTTCGTATACCGACAAGCTCCAGCGCCGCCGGTTGGGTGGAGATCACAACCACGCCGGTCGCCAAGACCGAGCTGACGACCGCGGGTGAGCGACGCGGTCCGGAAGCTCTGGGCGACCGACATCACAGTGTTCCTGCGGACGACAACGGACAGCCCGAGCCCGCACCGTCGGATCCTCGCTATACGGAGCTCCGTCCACCGGCTGGGCTGCACGCCATCGCCGAGCACACCCTCGCTACCGGTCGCCGAGCAAGCAGGCGCGCGACCGCCGCGATCGCTACAGGCGTGGAGCAGCGGTGTGCTCAAACGGTAATTGTCGCGATGCCGGCGTCGCAGCACTCACGGTCCTGCTCGGGAGTGCCGCCGCTGACGCCGACAGCACCAAGCACGCCTCCGTCGCTGTCTCTGATCACGATCGAGCCGGCCCCAGCAATCAGCGGCAGCCGCGTCATCTGGCTGACGGCGGCGACAAACGACGGGCGTTCCTGCGCGACCTCCGCTAGGACGTGCCCATCCCGGTGCCAAACCGCGGCTCCCTGCGCCTTGGCCTCAGCAATCTGAGCGCTCAACGGCGGCGCGCCGTCCATCCGGTCGAGTGCCTTGACCAGGCCGCCCTCGTCGACGACAGCAACGGTCACCGCGATCTCAAGCGACTCCGCATGCCGCTGTGCTGCGTCGATGATCTTCCGCGCCTGCTCTCGGGAGATCCCCATCACCAGCGGATTCTATGTTTGGTCGTTATGCCTCGGTTCAAGGCCCGGCCGACGGCCACCCCGCTCACAGCAGATCTGGGCGTACCGGAGAGGCAGGTGATCGCTTCGCTCCACTTAGCGTCCGATCTCGCGCGAGCGCTTCGGCGACAAGAGAGTGGCCCGCCGGGCTGGCGAGCTGGCGATTCCGTTCGTCAGGTAGGCCCGGCGTCTTGCGACGCCGGGCCCCCTTCAGAACCGGACGTGCCCGTTTCCGAGCATCCGGCTCAAGCAAGCCCTGGTGGCTGGCGGGTGGTGCAGTCGAGGTGGATGAGACGGGGTTCAGCCTTGTCCGTCTTGCCTGGTAGCGCTCGTTCGGATCGGCGACGTATCGCGCATGAAAGCGGTCGTCGGCCGCGAACGCGCTTTCTGCGCTGAGTAGGACGTTCACCGCGCACGGCTGGTACGCGTGGGAGAGTCGAGGCAGGTCCACGGGACCGATCCGAAGGGGAGGAGCGTTCGGCGGGCCGCGTTGCGGTTTGCGTTGACGCCGTAAGTGTTCGGCGGTCAGTGGCCGACTTCTCCTTGGCCGCGTCGTCCGGCTGGAGCGGTCTGCCGGGCGGCCGCGAATGCCGCGCGTTCTTGAATCCAGGAGTAATTGTGGCTTGGCGTGAGGCCGATCGCGGGTGCCGGTGGGCTCACCGTTTGCGCTCGGCCTCGTCCTCGGCGACCTTGAGCGCCTTTTCCGCCAGCGCGTAACCCTGGTCGCCGATCGCGCGCAGTTCCTCGGCGAGCGCGCGCATCGGGTATGGGTTGTCGTCGGTGGCCATCCGTGCGCGCATCAGCGCTGCTTCGCGGACGAACTGCGAGACGCTCGAGCCTTGGCGTCGGGCGGCTTTTTGGATCTGCTTCATACCCTCGCGGGTGAAGCTGATCGTGGTGCGTGTCATGGGCATAACGAAGAGTTAGCGAAGACGTCCTCAACGTATCGTCCGCTGGCGCCGATGCTAGCACCAGCGACAGCACGCATGCTAGCCAAACTGGCGGCGAAGAACCTCTTAAGAAAGGGGCTTCTGCTGCTAGCACAGGCGCTAGCATAGGCGCTAGCACGCGTGCTGTCGGGGGCAACTGGCGGGGGGCAACCCGATGGGCGGGTTGCCCCCCGCTAGCCATCCACACGCCTCCCCGTCCGTGCTGACGAGAGCGCACCACCGGCTTCACGGTGCGCTGTCGCCAGTCCATCGACTGGAAACCCAACGCAAAGGACACGTATGCGCAAGTTCATCACCGCCGTGATCATCGCGGCGCTTGGAATACCGTTTGTCGTGGTCGCTACGGCGACTGCCACGACCGGGAGCCATGCTTCAGCGGCCAAGAAGCACGCCAAGAAGCACAAGGCCAAGATCAAGGTCAAGGTCAAGGTCCACACCGGCAAGACCGGTGTGACCGGTCCGCAGGGACCCCAAGGTCCGGCCGGGGCCAACGGCTCGAACGGCACCAACGGTGCCAAGGGCGACACCGGAGCGGCGGGCGCTGCCGGCAAGGATGGTGCCAACGGCACCAACGGTGCTGCTGGTGCAACCGGCGCTCAGGGTGCCCAGGGCATTCAGGGCGAGCGTGGTGCCGCTGGTACGGACGGTGCTGACGGCTACGTCGGCATTGACGGCAAGGACGGGCTCGGGCTCGTCCCGACGATCGTGTTCGATGAGAACAACTGTCGCGTCTTCGTCTGGACCGACCCGAATGTTCCCTCGTTCACCGTGTGCAACGGCACCAACGGCCACGACGGCCAGAACGGTGCCAATGGGCATGACGGAGCCAATGGTCATGACGGCCAGAATGGTTCCAACGGCAAGGACGGCACGAACGGCCTCGACGGTCGTGACGGCGTCAACGGCTCGAACGGCAAGACCGCCTACGAGCTTGCTCAGGAGAGCGGATTCACCGGCTCATTCGGCCAGTGGCTCCAGTCGCTCCACGGTGCCGACGGCACGAATGGCCATGACGGGGCCAATGGCAACGACGGTTCCAACGGTCGTGACGGTCTCAACGGCCAGGACGGCAAGGACGGCTCGCAGGGCATCCAAGGTCTCGGCGGCAAGTCTGCCTACGACCTGGCTGTCGAGCAGGGCTTCGACGGCAGTCTCGGTCAGTGGATTCACTCGATCAAGGGTGCCGACGGCGTTGCTGGTCAGACCGGCGCTCCGGGCCAGGACGGCAAGGATGGCCGGAACGGCCTAGACGGCCGCGATGGTGTCAATGGCTCAAACGGCAAAGACGCCTACGAGCTCGCCAAGGAGAACGGCTTCACTGGCTCGTTCGGTCAGTGGATGCAGTCGCTCAAGGGCGCTGACGGCAATGACGGTGCTAACGGCACCAACGGCGTCGATGGTGCTCCTGGTCAGAACGGCATCAACGGCAAGGACGGGGCTCCCGGCCAGGCTGGTAAGGACGGCATCAACGGCAACGATGGTGCTCCCGGCCAGCAGGGTCCGCAGGGTAACCCTGGCCACGACGGGATCAACGGCAAGGACGGCGCTCCGGGTCAGACCGGCGCGACCGGCCAGCAGGGCGCTCCTGGCCAGAACGGCAAGGACGGCGCTCAGGGTCCGAAGGGCGACCAGGGTCCGCAGGGCGACCGTGGTCCGCAGGGTCCGCCGATCAGCACGCAGCTCCAGGTGATCTGCGTCGACCCGAACGGCGCGTCCGGCAAGGCCACGCTCGTGATCGGTGCTGCTGCTTGCGCTGGCAAGACGCAGCTTCAGGTCTACATCCCGACTCCGTAGCACGAACAATTGGGCGGGCTGGCTTCGGCTGGCCCGCTCAACGATCACGCCGGCAGTCCACGAATTAAGAGATCCGGAAAGCCACGCACAGACCACAGACTGTCGCAAAGAAAGCCTGAAGCGCCTGAATGCCCGGTGAAGACCGGGCGTTTCGCGGTCGCAGGCGCGGTCTCAAAAAACCGGTATGGGCGGTTACGTCCATCGAGGGTTCGAATCCCTCCCTCTCCACCTCCCTCTCCGCTCTCCCTCTCCCGCCCTTGCGCCCGCCCGGGCCGCTGCGCTACGGGCGATTGCTTCAGGGCAAACCACTCGTTAGTGTCGGTGTCGGTGCCGGGTGGCGCGTCCTCCGTCGCCGAAGCACTCGTCCGCTTCGGCCAAGTCGCGATGACCAAAGCAGTCGCACAGGGCCGCTACTGGGCCGCCTGCCTGACGCATGTCCAGCCGCGGCCGGGAACGCTGCTGGCGGCCGCTGTGAGTAGGCCACGGCACCTGCGCAGACGCAGCAGCGGCGTCGAGACGGTTGCTGGTCGAATCAACGCGCCGGCTGTGCCCATCGAGCGCGCCAGGCTCGTTCACGCGGCGGCGCGAGTGTGTCGCGCCGCCGCTCGATGGTCCTTTGATCCGGGCCTGGATTACGGCGCGATCTGTGCGGCCGGTGCGCAGATCGCAGAGACGATCATCGTGTCACCGTCGCTACCGAATCCGGACGCTGCCCAACCGGTCTGGCCGGCCGGAGCGGTGTCGATGACGAAGTCGCTGAACTGATCCGACACCTTTGCGCCGCCTGCGACCACATCCAGCCCTGCCGGACAGCCCGCGGTTCCTGCGGCAGGTCCCGAGGAGCTAAGGGGCACGGTCGTCGATTCGTAGGCAAGCCGAGAGATAGACGCCGAACCCGCGGTCGTGGCGCTCGTAGCCTGACCCGCGTTCGTTGCGTGGTCGGCGTTCGTTGCGTGGTCGGCGTTCGTCGCGTGGTCGGCGTTCGTCGCGCTCGGGACCTTGCCGAGCTTATTGAGGTTGACCTGCTTGCCAGTGATCGTGCCGTTGCGCAGCCGATTGCCCGATAGCGAGCCCTTCTTGATCAGCTTGTCGCCCGCGGTCAGTTGGCTGGCGGCGACTGCCGTCCCGGACGCAGCGATGACGAGTGCAAATATGGCGACGATCATCGTCGCGGAAGGCCTACGAGGCCGTGCGCTCCGCATGGGAACCCCTCCTTTGTGCTGGATTGCTGTGCGTGTTGCTATGGGTCCAGGTGCGACGAGATCCAGTGATCACGTCTCGCGGCGCAGGATTCCGACCGTCCCTAACAATCGGCTCACATGAGGTAACGCTGCCAGCGCGGCGTCGACCTCTGCCCGCGAGCTACTTCCTGTCCGATCCGCAGCGCCGGCGACAGCGCGCGCGGAGCTCTAGCCGGTCGGCCTGACACAAGCCAGGAGACCAGTGATTAGGAGGGCCGGCGTGACTTCCCCCTTGTCGCCAGAGCGGCCACGGCGCCGAGACTGCTGCATTAGGTAAGCCGGTCGTACTCGGCTCGCCGTCGACAACTGCTTTCGCGGACATGTAGCGCGCGGTCGAGCGAGCGCTACAGCCTCGTTAGAGGCGTGGCCCTTCCGCGCGGCGAGCCTGGATCTGCTCCAGCGAAACGCTTCGGAGCCTGCGGTGCGGGAACTCCTTGCCTTGCTGAGCCCGGACTGAGAGCCGGCCCGGGGGGCACCGCGGACGCCCCCGGGGCCGCTTCGTCAGGGTGGCGTTTAGACGTCGGTCTCGAACGGCGGCGGACCGAGGATCTCGACGTCGGCTGCGGCTGCGGCGGCGGCCATGCGATCCATGTCCGGCGGGACAGTCCCGCCCGCGCCGAGATCGAACTCGCCAGCGGGCTCCCCGGCGAGCCTGAAGAACTCCTCATGGCCGCCGGGCACCGACAGCCCCAGCACGCGGGCGCGCTCGGAGTCCACGCGGAATGCGTGGACTCGGCGACGTGGAAGCCAGACGACATCGCCGGCTGTCGCGTCACTGCGCTCACCGTCCATCCACACCGTGATCTGCCCTTCGAGCACATAGAACAGCTCGTGCTCGCGGGCTTGGAGGTGCAGGGGCGTGGCCATCCCGTGGGGGAGCAGGTGCTCGATCACGGCGACGGCGCCGCCGGTCTGCCCACTCGTGAGACGGATCGCGCACACCTCGCCGAGGAACGCGATCGCTCGTCGGCTTCGGACCTTGACCCGGGCCAACAGACCGCGATCATGATCGAGCCCGCCCGTCGCGCCGAGATCGCCTCGATCATTGTCGAGCTATACGAGCTGTCGACCCGCGAGCAGCAAATCACGCAGCTACTCGTACGCGGGCTCGCGATCGACGAAATCGCCCAAGGCGATCTTCTCAAAGGTCGGCGTGACCAGCCGACCGGAGCTAACGGCCAAGCTGTTTGCCGAGCAGTTTCTGCCCGAACTCGAGAGCAAGCAGTCGAACACGACCTGACCCGTGCGGCGGCGATCATTTGCTGACACCCGGGGCGCCAGGCTCGCAGAGCTTCCTCTTGTGAGCGCATCAGCTTCACCAACATCGCCCCGCAAATCGTCGGCCCTTGGTTCCATGGCGGTGCGGGCCGGGCTGGCGTCGACGAGCGGCGCAATCGAGGCGCCGCACACCCAGGCCGCCCGCATCCGACTTGAGCTTCGCCGGGCGTCACCAAGTCCTACACGACGCTTTCGCGACGTGATCCTGGGATCGACGGTCGTTACCGGAGTGACGGACGCAAGGGCGCAGTGCGTCGACCTACTATCGTGAGGTGTTGATGTCAGTCAAAGCCGAAGATCTGGTTGAGATCGAGCGCGCCGGACGACACTGCGCTGTTTGTCGGTCGGGACGCCACTGGCGCCGGTTCAAGGTGGTGCGCCCAAGCGGCGGTCAGCCGGTCGTGATGTGCGCCGCATGCAAAGCCCGATTCGGAGATGCGCCGCCATCCCCAGAGCTCCCGAAAGCCGCTCCTTCTCCCGCCCCGCAACCGGCAGCACGTTCGCACGTCCAGCGGCCGAGACAGCACGAGGATCGACTTAAGCGGGTGCTGCGCGAGCTGCCGCGCGGCGAGCACTCCACTGGGAGGATCGCCAAGGCTGCGGGGCTCAACCAATCAAAGACACTGGGGAGGCTTCGACAGCTGGAGGCGTCGGGCGAAGTCAGGCAGGTCGGCAAGCGTTGGTCGACTGAACGACCCTCGACCGATCTAGAGGGAGCGTTCGACCGGCTGGAGGCCCGTACGAGCAACATTCGGATCGTTCGGGATCGGTCGCGGGTCGGCGAATCCGCCGGCTCCTAACTCAGGCCCACCTCGGCTGACATGGTCGTGAAGGCTTGCTTGAACGGCCGGCGCACGCCCGCTGAGCCAGCCGCTCCGCGGATAACAGGTGAGCGCGGCTGCTCGTCGCGCTCGGAGCGCACGACGAACGGTGGGCCAGCCAGACGGACACGTCGACGGTTTTTCGCTCGCCGTGTCCCCTCCGGCGTCGGCCGTTCGTCATCAGGTCAAATGGCCGGCATCCGCGCCGGCCGCGACCGAAAGGGTGCAGGAGATGGCGAATTACGTGTTCGCGTACAGCGGCGGCAACGGTCTGGCCGCAGATGAGGCCGACCGCAACGCCCAGATGGCCAAGTGGGGTCAGTGGTTCGGAGAGCTCGGTTCGGCCGTCGTCGACGGCGGCGCCCCGACTGGGACCGCGAAGACGGTTGGCCCGGGCGGCTCGGTCAGCGATGGCGGCTCACGTTCCCTGACCGGTTACTCGATCGTGTCAGCCGACAGCCTCGATTCGGCCGTCGAGCTCGCAAAGGGCTGCCCGGTCCTCGAGACCGGCGGCGCGGTCGACGTCTACGAAGCCATCGCGATGTAGCAGGTGCCCCCGGGGCGCCGGGTCAGGGAGACCTCAGGTCTCGAACCCGACCCGGTGCCCTCGGGACCCCGGCATCTGCCCATGAGAGCCGCAGCGTCCGCTCGAGCTCACCAGCGCGTCTCGGGTGGTACCGAACTCGGCAAATATGACCTGATCTAGAACCGATCGTCGGCAAGGACGGTGGGCATGCAATATTCGTCCGGGTCGCGAACGAGCGGTGCAGCGCTACGAACTCCCGTTGCTGAGCGTCGTACTCGTCGCCTTCGCGCGCACGATGTCGTTGACGAGTTTGGTCGCGGCGTCCTTCGCCGCGGTGGCGTCGTGACGCTGCGCTGCCGAGACGATCGCCGCGAGGTCCGCATTGACCTTGCTGACCTGGCTCTTCAGATGGTCGTAGGCAGCGGTGAACTGCGGCGGAGGCTGCAGCGTCTCGAGTTTGGTTAGCGCGGACGTCCACTTTGCCCCCAGTTGTTGGAACGTCGCCGCGACCTGCGCGTCGGTCTGGGAGCCTGCGTGCTGGATCTCAGCCCCGGTCGCCTGCGATGCGCTCTTGAACTGGTTGAGTACCGGCACGATGGCCGCCTTGAACTGCCCGGTGCTCTGACTGTTCTGGCTGGTCGATGACGAACTAGCCGGCGAGCTAGAGACCGAGCTGCTCGAGGAGCTGCCTCCGCAGCCGGACAGAAGCACAAGTGTCGCGGCGATTGTCACGCTGGCCCTCAGCCACGCTCTCGGTCGTCCCCGAGAAGGCTTCATGGCGCGACTCTAACCGCCGCATGTCGCTGTCGGGGACGAGATTCCCGTGCTGTTCGGCCCCGAGTTCTCCCAAACGCATCACCCTCGAGCGTGACCGCGCGGTACCCCACGAATCCCTTTCGCGGTCGCGCCTTCTGAGCGTCGGCCGATCGCGTTGGCGACGTAAGAGTGCTTCGCCAAGCGCTGACGCGGGGCGACCAGAACAACATCTGGATGGGCCTGGACTAGACGCCGCCCACTAACCCGGGGGCAGTTGACAGCCCCCAAGCGACGTGCATAGGCTCTTCGAGCAACGACGACGAAGGAGGGGCCATGCCGACAGCCGTGGAAGACATCATGGAGTCGGTCGCATCGGGCGTCCTTCGCGCGCTCGACGCGCGGAGCAAGAAGGCGCGCGATGTCAGCACGACGGACGATCTCGTCCGATCTGGCTTCAATGTGTCAATCGTCATTCGTGCCGGAGGGATCTCCCCAGGCGATCTGGTTGCGCTGAATCCTCAACCGCTTCCGCCGAAGGAAGGGAGCGGCACAGCATCCGAATAACCGCGGACCGTATCGTCGCCCGCTTCCGGAGGGACCCGTGACGAGCTCCGAGCCCGACAACTCGGTCTCGCTCTGCCCCAGCGCGCAGCCGGACTGGCCGCAAGCGAGCGCCATCGGCACCGTCGGCGGAACCGCGGACGAACCACGGGTCACGCACTTCGAGACCACCCTGCCGGTCACGGGCGACCTCCTGGCGCTTGTCGACGCAGTCACACCGGCTGAGGTACTCCGCTTCGCAGCCCCATGCCTCTGCGACGGATGCGTCCATTACGACGACGAGACCTGCCACCTCGCTCAACGAGTGGTTGACGTTCTGCCGCCAGTCACCGAGCGCCTGCCGAAATGCCCGATACGTCGTGATTGTCGCTGGTGGCAGCAGGAAGGCCGCGAAGCTTGCGCGCGATGCCCACAAATCGTCACGGATAACTACAACGCCAACGATGCTATGCAGCGCGCAGCGTATGGTCGTTTAGAGCCATTGGGTACTTGAGAGCCGCGGTTGCGGTCGTCGCCTGGATTGCCCTTGGTCTCCGAACCGTTGTGCCTTCCGCAGACGCGGAATCGTGCCGACGGGGATGACCCAGGGCTGCGTCGCTCCCTAGCTCGGTTGCCCAACGCCAGCCGTTGTTGTACTCGCAGATGATTGCCTCGCCGTCGCCCGCGACTCAGCTCATCCCATGGTCGGCGCGCTGGAGCCTTGCAGGTTCGCCCTGAAGACCTGCCGGGTCGCAAGGTCCTCAGCCACGGTGGCGCCATTGATGACCGACGCGCTGGCCGCAAAGTCGCCCTGGACTGTCAGCCTCGCGGCGGCGGTCCGGGTAGCCTGCGGGGCGATGTCGGATCGCACCGAGCCCATCAGCCCGACGTATCGCGGTGTGATGATCGCCTCCACTCCCAGTGTTGTTTGGTGGGGCCGTCTGCAAGTGTCCGGCCTCGAGTTGCTGCCGATGGAGGGGCCGCTGCTGCTCGTCGGCGACCACGACAGCTACTGGGACACCGTGGCTACCGGGATCGCGGCGATGCCCCGCCGGCAGGTCAGGGCCCTGGCGAAGTCCTCGATGTGGGAGAACAAGTTGCTCGGCGCGGTCCTGACCGGGATGGGCCAAATCCCGATCGAGCGTGGTTCCGGCGACAGCGGAGCGCTCGACCGCGCGATCGAGGAGCTCCGCAAGGGCGCATGTGTCGGGATCTATCCCGAGGGCACACGCTCGCTTGGCCGAGCGCTGCGGGCCCGTAGCGGCGTGGGCTTCATGGCGCGGGCGGTGCCGGAAGCGGCGATCGTCGGGGTTGCGTGTAACGGCACGGTCGCGATCCCGCGGTTCCGCAGAGCTCGCCCGGACGTGCGGGTCGAGTTCTTCGCGTTCGATCGACCCGCGATCGCGCCCGAGGAGTCACCGCAGCAGTACAGCACCCGGCTGCTCGCTCAGCTGCGTCAGCGCGCGCCTATCGAGGTCGCGGGCCGCAAGCGCGCCGCAGCGCTCGTCGGCCGCGTCCCCACCTGGTCCCCCGAGCTTGCGATCACCGGCAAGCCCGGCGGCAAGGGCGCACTGGAGGAAGCGCTCGCCCAGACCGCCCCCAAGCACGGCTAGCTTCCCGTCAGCCACCGAGCACCAACGCGAAATCGCAGTTCCGTAGGCCCCCGCGTTGCTCGCGATGGCCAGCTGGCCCGTTGCGGTGCCGACGATCTGCTTCCGACATCGGCGCGTGTTCCGAGTCCGCCAGCCCATCGCCGACGGAGGGATCGCATGCGCTTCGGGCGGTGCCGAGCGATCGAGACGTGCGGCCAGGTCGGTCGCTAGCCATCGCCTCGGCCGGGTGTAACGCCCGCGCGGCCCGAAGCCTCCCGTAGCGAGCGTCTCAATCCCGGCGCAAGCGCGCCCGTCGGCCACCGGCGTAAGAGCTGATGTCGATGAGGAAGGCGAGCACTACGAAGAACCACTCGAATCCGGTCACGTGGTGGCCGGTCCCCCAGTCCCAAAAGGCGGCGTAGGCAAGCGTCGTCCACGGCAGCAGGAAGAAGCCGAGGAGCGGAACCACCCAACTGTCAAACGCGCGGCTGAGGACACTGCTGAAGATCCACAGCAGGAACAGCACGAGCCGTGGGGAGATCAGCGCGAGTAGAGCGAGGAGGCAGCCCACGAGTTGAGGCTTTCAGTGCGATGGTCACCGGGCATCACCTAGTTCGGGTGATGCGCCCCGAGGCCACGGTCCGACCGCGAAGCCGTGGAGGCTGCGCCGCAGCGCTTGCGCCAAGCCGGAGCTCTCCGACACGATCCTGCGCCGGGACGTACCCGGCGGCGAGCCGGCGAGGTGTGCGCCGAATCTTCTCGCGGCGCGATTCTCGACGTCCGCCAGTTCCAGATACGCGATCCCGGCCGTCCGAGGACGGCCTTGCCGATCGAGAACGCGTCGCCGGTGAACGCACTCGGCGCGAGATACCGGCCTTTCTCCGACATCGACGTGGCAAAAGCACTCGGGAGGTTTGGTGGTACCACGAGGGCAGAGACGACCACCGGCCTTTGCGCCACAACCAGGGCAAGTGGGCACGGAATGATGGAACGTATGACCTCATGGCCGACGATAGAGTCAGTTCTGATCGTGGAGTTCGCGAAAGGGTCGCTGCGCGATGAGTGACCGCCGAGTCGACGAATACGCTGCCTGCCTCGAACGTTGGCGCGACGAGTTCGCAGCGCTGCGAACGATCCTCTCGGACACCGAGCTCACCGAAGCGTTCAAGTGGCACAAGCCCTGCTACACGCATGCTGGCCAGAACATCGTCATCTTCCAGCCGTTCAACGACATGTGCGCACTCATGTTCTTCAAGGGCGCGTTGCTGAATGACCCGAAAGCCTTGCTGCGTGAACAAGGCGAAGACAGTCGCTCATCGCTCAGGCTCGAGTTTCGCTCGGTTGCCGATGTGACGAGCATGAAGAGCGCACTTCGCGATTTTGTCGCCGACGCCATACGCGTACAACAGGCCGGGCTGCGCGTGAAGAAGCCTACACTGCCGACCCACCGCGACTACCCGCACGAATTGTCGGCGCTCATGGAGGCAGACCCTGCCTTTCGCGACGCATTCGAGCGGCTGACACCCGGTCGCCAACGGGGCTACCTGCTCCACTTCAACGGCGCCAAGCGATCAGCGACGCGCGCGGCTCGTATCGAGCGTGTGCAGGACCGAATCATGGAAGGCTTCGGAATGCACGACTGAGCGTCGCGAGACCGTCTTGTGTGGGTGGTACCCCCGGCTGCCTTCCGAGCGCGGCGCGACGTGTTTCAAGCGCTTGACATGTTCGCGGGCATCAGCCGGCGCGCCGTTTGCGAGCGTTGCTGTCGATCTGCTTGATGTGCGCCAGCGTGGCTTTGTCGTGGCGCAGCAGTTCATCGCTGACGTTGTTGAACACTCCGCGCAGCGCAGAGACTGGCGCCCACAGCTTTGGGCGAATGATCCGCGCGGCGCGGGCCTCGATGCCGTCGGCGACTGCTGTGGCAATCTCGTCCGGGTCGATGAAGGCGCCGAGCCGTCCAGGGAAGACGCGCTGCTTAAAGGCGGTCGCCACCGGGTCTCGACCGCGTACCACGGCGACTAACGGCGTGGCGACCCATCCCGGGTACAAGACACCCGCGCTGGCGCCCGCCGGCGCGAGTTCGAGTCGCAGTGATCGGCCAAGCATCTCAACCCCTGCTTTTGAGACCGCGTAGGCAGAGTTGATCACGCCGTTGACGAACGCGTAGATGGAGGCGGTGATCAGCACGTGGCCCCGGTTGGCGATCACCTCGGGGAGGGCGGGCTTGATCGTGCGAACGACTCCGAGGAGGTCGACCTCGATTACGCGCTCGTACGTCTCAAGCTCGGCGGCGTCGAGAGTCATCGGTGGATCGTTGGCGATCCCGGCGTTGGCGAACACCACGTCAACCTTGCCAAAGCGTGCTCGAGTCGCCTCGACCACGCCGGCCATCTGCTCGATGTGGGTCACGTCAGCAGCGCGCGCCAGCACCCGGTCTGCGGGCAGGCTTGCGGCGAGCTCATCAACGGCATCCTGGCCGAGGTCGACAAGCGTCACCTGCGCTCCTCGGGCGACAAGCGCGCGGGCGCTCGCGGCGCCGATGCCGCCAGCGGCTCCCGTAATGATCACAGCACGATCGGCAAGCGGGTAGCGGGGCATAGCAACTCCTTAGCTGGTTGCCGTCAACTCTGCCCGACCGCCAGCACGCGTGTCACGTCGCGATCCGCACGACCGCTTGTGGATTGAGATCATCACTCGGGTGGCGCCCGGGTCTCGAGAGACAGCCTCGAGCGATCCGAAGTCGGGGCGTGTGCGCAGATCGCGCGCGTTGCCCCGGCGTGACGAGCAGCCACCCGTCCCTGCGCGGGCTCCCGGACGCGTCTCGGACCGAGAAACAACATCACCGACGAGGAGAGATCGATGGCCGACATCTTGCTCTGCGACCGCATCGCCGACCAAGTGCACGTACTCACGCTGAACCGTCCGGAGCAGCTTAACGCAATGACTGCCGAGCTCTGCACGGCGCTCCACGCTGAACTCGACCGCCTCGCGGCAGACCGCTCGTGCCGCGCGATCATCCTGACCGGTGCGGGCCGCGGGTTCTGTGCCGGCGTTGATCTGCATGGCTACGGTCAGGCCCCGGGCAACAACGGCGCCGATCCCGCACGGGATCACTTCGGAAACCAGGAGCACATGTCACGTCTGATCCACAAGCTTCGGTTGACTCCGCAGCCGGTGATCGCCGCAGTCAATGGGCCTGCGGCGGGGATCGGGTTGGCGCTCGCGCTCGGCGCCGACATCCGTTTTGCCGCAAGCTCTGCGGTTTTCCGGTGTGCGTTCGTCAACATTGGAGTGTCCAACTGCGACATGGCGACGAGCTGGCTGCTGCCTCGGTTGATCGGCGCGTCACGCGCTCACGAGTTGATGCTTACTGCGCGACGAGTGAGCGCTGAGGAGGCAAGCAGGATCGGGCTCGTTGCCGATGTGGTCGAGGACGGCGCGGTCGTCGACCGGGCGCTCGAGTGTGCCCGGCAGGTCGCACAGTGGGCGCCCTGGGGGATCAGGCTCACCAAACAGGGCATGTGGACCGCGCTCGAGATCCCCTCGCAACAGGCTGTCATCGAGTACGAAGATCGCCAGCAGATCATGGCGTTGCACGGGCAAGCTCCGCCCGAAGCGGTGTCCGCCTTCCTCGAGAAGCGGTCTGCTGCTTTCGCTGACTAGATCCTTTCCTGTACATGTGCAGTTTGCAATCAAGTGGTTGGGGTTCAAGCACCGTGGCGCTAGACGCATCAGATCGGGCGAACCCAGCCGAAGGTGCCATAGGATTGCGCCGTGCCGTTCACGCTCAGGAACCTCAAGGAGGACCTTGAGGACCTCGGCTCTAACTTCGACGGCGCGCCGGACCTGGAGTTCCGCGCGGCGACCAAGGCGCTCGAGCTCGAGCAATCCGGCCTGACCTACCAGCGCGTCCCGCCCGGCTACCGCTTTCCGTACGGCCACACGCACAAGAAGCAAGAGGAGGTGTACGTGGTCGTGCGCGGGAGCGGGCGGATGAAGCTCGACGACGAGATCGTCGAGCTCAAGGAATGGGACGCCGTGCGCGTTCCGCCCGGTACGTGGCGAGGCTACGAGGCCGGGCCGGAGGGCCTCGAGATCCTCGTCATCGGCGCGCCCAATCTCGGCGAGGATCCGCGCGGAGACGTCGATGGCCAGCGCGACTGGTGGGCTAAATAACGTCCATGCACCGGGTGACTGGCATAGGCGGCGTCTTTATCCGTGCCCGCGATGCCGAAGCAATCCTCCAACTACTTCGGGCGGCCCGATCAGCCATGCATGATCAACTTCAGGGTGGATGATCTCGGCGCCATGCTCGCCCAGCTTCGAGCCGCTGGCGTTGAGGTGATCGACGAGACCGCGGATGCTGAGTATGGGAAGTTCGGCTGGGCAGTCGACCCGGAGGGCAACCGGTTCGAGCCGTGGCAGCCACCATCAGGCGCTTGAGAAATCCGGGCAGTTTCTATGTCTCAACAGACGCGCGCATTGGCGGCGGCGTGAGCGAAGCGGCGACCACTACCAACGCGAACGCCACGAGTCTCACGATCAGCGCCGCCTGCCCGGCGGGCAGCGGCTCACTGAACACGATCGGTCCGGCGGAGATCGTGGTCAGATTCGCGGCGGCGCTGGTTAGCAGGATCATCGGCACCGCCTCGCCGAGCTGAAGACTGCGGGCCGAGATCAACAGCCCCGCCATCGACGCGAGGAAGATGATGAGCGCCAGCGGCTGCCCGAGCACGCCTGCGCCAAGCGCGCCGAGGTGCGAACTGAGGGCCTTGATCGACGTGTCGGAGGCCGCCCACAACAACCCGGCGGCCACCGCCAAGGCGCTCGCCCGGCGCGAAAACAGCGCAGTCAGGAACAGCCCGCCGCCCGCGGTTGCGAGCAGAAACACGGTGAGCGTGCCGGCCGCGTAATCAGAGTGAGCGCTGCGGGCGCCGCCGTCGAGCGTGGCGGCGAGCGCAGCAAGCCCGGCCGCGGTCAGCGTCACGCCGATCCACTCCCGGCGCGTGACCTCGATGCCGAACAGCTGATCGGCCGCCACCGTGAGCAGCACCAAGCCCCCGGCCACGGTCGCCTGGGCGAGCGAGATCGGCGCCAATGCGAGCGCGCCGACGTGCACGACCCACGAGCTCAGGCCGATCGCGATCCCCAGCAAGTAGACGCGCGAGCGGAAGAGGAGGATCGTGCTGTGAATAGGCCTGCGCAGCTCGACCTCCGGGGCACTCCGCGCGCCCCGGAACTTGTAGAGGAAACCGGCCACCGAGCCGAACGCGGTCAGCAGCGCGAGCACCAGCCCAACAGCGACGGAGACAGACATACCGGGTTCGAGCGTATCGGCCGACCTGTCAGCGCACGGTCACGACCGCGGCGGCGCCGAGCCGGCTGACCTGCACAGCGGACTCAACTGCGCGTATCTAGCCCATTTTCCCCTGCAAACGATCCGTTTGTAATCAAGGGGTGGGGTCGGGGGAGCCGCTGAACCGGCTCCCCCGATGCGACTCCTCCTGCCTACGGCGTGTGGTCTCCGTAGATGTTTTGGTCCAGCCCCCCGTCACGCGGACACGTGTCAGGGCCCCACGACCCGTCGGACTGAAGCGTCCGGCACTGGTCGACATCCCCGCCGGTGGCGTCGGATGCCGGCTCGCGGGGGTCGCTGCCCGCGACGGTGTTGCGCCAGTCCGTCCAGGTGCCGAACGTCTGGCCGTGCTGCGCGTCGATCCACAAGTAGTCGCCCGCGAACGGAACCTGACGGTTGTCGAACTGCTCGTAGTTCGGGTTCGTGGTGACGTCCGTGATCCGCGCCGCGGTCGTCCACGAACCGCCCCCGTTTGTCGAGGTGGCGGCAAACACGTCCAGCGACGGGACTACCGTGCCATCCGCCTCGTTGCCCACCGGCCGTGCAGGCGAGTATGCCGGGTCGTTTCGCGAGTCCCACCACAGGGCGTGCAGGACGCCGCCGTCGACCGCGATGTCGGGGAACAGCTGATGGCCGACCGGCTCGTTATCGATCAACTTCGGTGCCGTCGCACCTCCCGTCGCGCCGTTGTACCGCACGAAATACACGCCCGATTGCGATCCCGTGCCGGAACCCTCCGACCCGTATGTCGTACCTGTGGTTACCTCGGTGCCGGGCTTGCTGGGGTCATACACGATGTACACGTTCTCCGAACTGGCGTTGTTCTGATCCGCCGTCGATCGCACCTGGGTGTCACGGCGGAAGAACGTGTAGTTGGATGCGCAGTGATCGGCCAACGAGCCACAATCCCGGGCCCCACCGCTAGCGTCGGTGTTCTCGTCGGAGAAGGGATCATCCAACGCGGTCGACGGCGCCGTCGGCGTCACCGGGTCGGGAACGTCGGTCGCGTCGTAGCGCGTGAACGTCTCGACCACCTTCGGCGCGCTGAACGTCTTGCCGCAGTCGGTCGACTTCGTGATCATCACCGCGTCGGCCACATTCTTCTTGGCGTTCGCGATTCGACGGAAGGTCACGTACACGTGACCGTTGCCCGTCACCGCGATGTCGGGGAACTGAAGTTCGGCATTACTTGGGCCGAGGTTCAGTGGCTTGGAGAACGTCGCCCCATGGTCAGTCGACCGCGAAAAGTAGATCGAGTTTCCGCCGTTGCCGCTGTAGCGCGACCACGAAAAGTAGACGTCGCCCTGGCAGACGGAGCTGGTCCGATCGGCCTCGATCGCAGTCTTGTCGTTGAAGTTCCCAAGCAGGTTCGGGGCCGAACTGCCCTTCGCAACGATGACCGAGCGCTTGAACTCCTTGCCATCGTTCGAGGTCGAACCGGTCGGTCCACCGGGATTCTCGTATGTGGCGACCCACTCGTCCCCGAACGTCTTCTTGGTGCCAGCCGGGTCGTCGCTGGACTCCGAGCCGGCATAGAGCCGACCCGCGTTGTCCCAGGCGAGTACCGGATCGCCAGCACTCGCGGTCCTAATCTGCGCCCGAGCCGCATAAGGAGATGTATCCCCCGGGTAGCCCGGGACCAGGGAGGACTGGAAGCTCGATCCGCCGGTCTCGGACCGGTAGTAGCCAAGCCAGATCGGACCAGTCGCCTGCGGGATCCCACCGGAAGAGGCGTTGTAAACACCGCAGTAGTCGTTGGACGAGCCCACTATCACTTGCGAGTTCCGCGGATCAATCACGACCGCTGGCTCGTTCTGGCGCCCACGAGACTGGCTGCATTCGCTGAGCGTGGCGTCGGTGTACGGCTGGCCGGTGACCAGCGTGTAGTCCGACGTGTATCCCCCCGTTCCCGGCTCATCGTTAGTCAGCCGAACATCGGCCCCCGGCGAAGCCGCCACAGCGACCGCGGCGGCGACCCCGGCGATGATCAGAGCAACCACAACCACAACTACGCGACGCATGTGCCCTCCTCCTTCCGTATCGGACAACAGATACTCACGCTGGCTCGAGCCTCCTGGCCTGGGGCATCGCTCCCAACCCGAGGTTCTGGCTGGGGACGTTGCAACAGCGCCTAACGGGCTCTTCGTTCTGCCATCAAGCAGATGCGTTGACTCCCGCACCCCATCTGATCCCATAACGCGCCGAGCTGGCGAAAGTCTGTCCCTGGTCCAGCTTCGGTCACGGCGCGCGCATCTGCGTCACGCCGCGTTGAAGCGGTACCTCGGCAACTCAACGAGGGATTTCCCGGTTCGAGTAGTACGGGCGCCAGAATGAGAACTCGGTGGCCAGCCAGTGCCGGAGGGCGGTGTACAGCCTGTCGTAGTCGCCGCGCGCGTAGGCGGCAGGAGTCACCCACCAGCTGACGTCGACGTCATAGTCGAGAAGGGCTTCGGATAGCTCGGTGCGGCGGCCGAGCGGGTACAGATAGCAGCAGCCGAGGTAGTCTCCGCCCGTGTCGTAGACGGCGTAGGTGAACGAGTAGCCATCTCGAAACTCGAGCTCGTGCCAGACAAGGTCGACGAAATCGACCGCCGCGGTGACCGGCCCGGTCGGCCAGCCACCGCCGCGGGTGCGAACGATCAATTCGAGGCTGTCGTTGATGCCCCGTACGTCATCGCTGAGGTCGGCGCGACTGATAGCTCGCGCGTCGAGATGTTCGAAGCGCAGCCGCTCCGGTGCGGTAAACCCCGGGGGCGTCCCTAGCTTTTTCGTGAATTGTTCGTAGTGCATGGGACATCCTCGCCGAACGCCCGGGAAAGAGCTCCTCGCGCAGCGCGAACGACGTCGCCTACCGGGTGCCCCCTGCCGCCGGCTCGTAGATGAGGATCGCGACGCCGTCGCCTACGACCTTCGAGTCGACGAGCCGTAGCTTCTTCTTGTCGCTCGTCTCCCCGAAGATCCGGTCGCCCGTCCCCAGTACTACAGGGAAGACCATCAGGTTCAGCTGGTCGACCAAGTCGTGCTCAAACAGGGTCTGCGCGAGTTGCCTGCTGCCGTGGACGTAGATGTTTCCGCTGTGCTCGTCTCGGACGCGTCTGACCGCTTCGACCGGGTCGCCGTCGAGCACGGTCGTGTTGGTCCAGCGCGACGCGTCCGCCTTCGAGCCGACCACGTACTTGGGCATGTTGTTGAACCTGTCGGCGAAGTCGCCCTCGCGCTGAGGCCATGCGTCGGCGAACCCGTCGTAGGTCACTCGGCCCAGGAGGAACGCCTCGGAATCGAGCACCTCGTCGTACTTGAACTTGTCGCCGTCGTCCCCGCGCGCGAACTCGAACGACCAGCCCCCGTACTTGAAGTCCTCCGCTCCGCCCGGATCTTGCATCACACCGTCCAACGAAACGAACTCCGTGACAACGATCCGTCCCATCCGCTACCTCCCTCGTCGATGATAAGCTATTCAACCGTCTGGTTTAGCAACCTATCAGATGAATACAAATCCTTCCGACCGACTCAGCCTCACGTTCGCAGCCCTCGCTGACCCGACTCGACGCGTGATCCTCACGCGGCTCAGCGAGGGCGACGCAACCGTGAGCGAACTCGCCGAGCCGCTGCCCATTAGCGTTCAGGCCGTGTCCAAGCATCTGAGGGTTCTCGAGCGTGCCGGCCTGATCACGCGCACGCGGTCGGCGCAGCTGCGTCCCTCGCAGCTGCGCGCGGTCCCGCTGAAGGACGCCGCGGACTGGTTGGGGTCATATCAGCGGTTCTGGGAGGCCGGCTTCGGGCGACTCGAGGAGCGCCTCGGCTCGCAATGACTGAAGGCGCCAGTGAATACGGGATTAGGATCAACCGGGTGTTCGACGCTCCGCGCGAGCGGGTCTGGAGGGAATGGACGGAGCCCGAGCGCTTCGCCGACTGGTACGGCGGCCCGCAATGCGAAGTACAGCTCGACAGCGTGTCGATGGACGTGCGTCCAGGCGGCAAATGGCGGCTGACGATGTTCGCTCCTCCCGATCGGCGCAGGATCGACTGGAAAGGCGAGTACCTCGAGGTCGTTGCACCCGAACGGCTGATCTTCACGGTGTCCGATCAGCGAGGGAACGACGCCTATGAACTCGTCAAGGTCGTGCTCACCCCTCTCGGTGACGAACGAACCGAGATGCTCTTCGAGCAGCGCGGGTCGATGTCGCCCGAGCAATACGAGCGCGCGACCGATGGCTGGGGCGGTTTCTTCGACCGGATGGATGAGCGCCTTACCACCGCCTGAACGAGCCAGGCACGCGTCGCTGTCTCCGACGGCCTCCTGAACCGTGGTCCATCCGCTTGATCAGCGGTGCGCGAGGTTCCGGGATGTCTCCGAACCCGCGGCGATCTCCCGGATGAACTCGCCGGCGGCCGCGAACGCGTCGGCGGCCTCGGGCAGGAACGACCAGAACAGCTGAAACGCGTGGGCCTCAACCGGGTAGAGCTCCAGCCGGACCTCAACCCCCTGCGCCCGCGCGCGGGCCGCCAGCGCCTCGGCGTCGGTGACGCGCGCGTCACCTGTTGCGGCCTGCACGAGCAGCGGCGGCAGGCCCGCGAGGTCCGCCGCCAGCGGGTCGACTATCGGGTCGTCGAACGGGTGACCGTTGAGGTACGCCTCTGCGCAACGGACTATTTCCGCTTCTGTCGCCATCGGAGCCTCGACCGGTGCGGCGGCCGGTGACAGCTCGGCGTGACGGAGCCCGAGGTCGAGCCACGGGCAGAGCAGGACGGCTCCGCCGGGACCGGGCTCGCCGTCTCGTTTGAGCGACAGCAGCAACGACATCACGAGCCCTCCGCCGGCGGAGTCGCCGGCGACCGTTACGCGCTCTGGCGCGACGCCCTGGTCGAGCAGCCAACGGTACGCGCTGCGCGAATCATCCAGGGCCGCCGGGAACGGATGCTCGGGCGCCAGGCGGTAGTCGACAACCAGGACACCAGACTGCGCCGCGGCCGCGAGCGCGCCGGCGTGAGATTGATAGCCGAACGCCGAACCGAGCACATAGCCCCCTCCGTGTAGGTACACCACGGTGGGCTCGGGCCGGTCGAGCGGCGACACAACTAACGACGGAACCCCACCGGCGGTGACTGGGCGCACGGTCGTTCCCGGCGGGGCCGAGAACTCCGCCTGGAGACGCTCGAACGTTTCCCGTGCCTCGTGCAGGCCAGCCTCCTGAGCCACGAGTCCGGACAGCGGTTCGAGCAGTTTGATGGCGCGTCCGAGCAGCTCTCCACCCACTGCCAGTGCCTCCGCCACCGCCTCGTCGACGTCGCGCAGCAGCTTGCGCGCTCGATCGAGTAGCGCTTCGCCGGCGATGGTGAGCTCGACGCGGTGCGTTGATCTGCGCAACAGCTCGCAACCGACGAACTGCTCGAGCGCACGGATCTGCCGGCTGAGCGCCGGCTGGGAGATGTACAGCCGCTCCGCCGCCCGGCCGAAGTTGAGCTCCTCCGCAACTGCGACGAACGCCCGCAAGTGGCGGAGCTCGATGCCGTCGGGCGCTTGGGGGAAAGGCAGGAGATGTCCGCTCTCGGGCACACGCCAAGTATGGCTGCCCCGCTGGCGGGCGGTTATGCCGATCACACACAACTGCATTGCAGGATCGGCCTTTCCCTTTCTTGCGCGTCGTTGCGACCCTGCGGCACATGACGTTGCTCGCGGATCTGAGGTTGAGGTTCGGACCGACGCGGCTGCCGGCACGCGTCTACCTGCCGGCCCCGTCGGCGGTCCCCGCGGCCGGCGCCCCGCTGGTGCTGTGGCTGGCCGGCCGGGGCGCACGCGATGTTCTCTGCCAGGACCTCAGCGCGGCCGCAGCAGCAGTCGTGATCGAGCTCGGATGCCGCGACGGGGGGTGCACGGCCGGTTACGAGATCGAGGCACTCGGCTGGGCGGCCGAGCATGCCCCCGAGCTCGGCGCCAGCTCGGGGCCCGTCGCCGTCGCCGGTCAGCTCGCGGGCGCCGCGCGGGCCGCTCGACTCGCGGTCGACGCCCACGAGTCCGGGTGGCCGGTGGTGCGCGCGCAGGTGCTCGTTCGCCCAGCGTTCTCCGATCTCTGTCCGGCGCCGTCCGCGGTCGCCGGCGCAGCGCCCGCCACGATCGTCACCGGCGGCGGGCGACAGGACGACGGACGCCGGTACGCGGCCACGCTGCGGGACGCCGGCGTCGAAGTGCGAGCGCTAGTCAGCGATGCCCGGCGGTCGCTGCCGCTCCACGAGCTGGCGCGAGCGCTGCAATGACAGCGACGTCCGGTGCGGTGCAGGGCCGCCGAGTCGAGCACGACTTCGAGCAATACCGCGTTGCGCTGACCCGCCGCTGCACTCGCATGCTCGGCTCGCGGTCCGAGGCCGAGGACGCCGTCCAGGAGACGCTGCTTCGCGCCTGGCGACACCACGCAAGGTTCCAAGGGCGATGCCGGCTCGACTCCTGGCTACACCGAATCGCGACCAACGTGTGCGTTGACATGCTCAATGCTCGCTCGAAGCGGGCGGAGCCCGTCGATCCGGCGTCGCTGCAACGCGCCCCGCTCGAGGACGCTGCCGACACAGACCCCGCCGAACAGACGCTGACGGATGAAGCCTTCCGGCTCGCAATGGTCTTGGCGATCGAGCGCTTGCCGGCTCGCCAGCGCGCCGTGCTTACGTTGCGAGAGGTCTTCGGCTGGCGGGCGAGCGAGATCGCGGAGCTGCTCGGGATCAGCGTGGCGGCGGTCAACAGTCTGCTCCAGCGCGCGCGAGCCTCGCTCGAGTCAGGTCGCCCGCACACCCGCGGCCGGTCGCCGGTCACCGTCGCCGACTCGCGTCAGGACCTGCTTGGTTCATTCCTGGCCGCTTTTGAGTCCTACCACGTGGATCTGCATCGGCAGTTGGCCGCCGTCTCGGTCTAGGGTGGTGATGACCTGACCATCGGGAAGCTCGCGCCGTGGCGTGACGCCGTCGAACACACTCTGTAGCGCCTCGCGCACACCGGCGGAGGCGTCAGCGAGCCGATGTTCAAGCAGCAGGTCGATGCGCTCAGCGGGCCACTGGGCTACAACCTGACCAACTCGATTCGCCTGCACCGGCTCTGGCAGCAGCTGACCAGGCGCTCCTCGGCCGTCCCGGGCGCGGCCGGCACGGACGACATCGTCCTGTTCATCGACGCGCTGCCCGTCGGCGAGCGGTCGGAGGCGGCGCGCTCGACGCTCATTCAGGGACTTGTCGCGAAGATCGGCGGGGCCGACGGGGACCGGAAAGGCCGCGCTCACCGCGCCCACCGTGGCCGAGTACACCAAGAAGATCAACCCGGGTCACAGCGCCGGGATCGCGGCGATGCTCAAGGCGATCGTCAGCGGCAGCGGCGACGAGATGAAGAAGGCCTACGCCGCGCTGAGCATCGCCGACAAACAGGCGCTGCAGTGGAACGCGGCGTTTCTCGCCTACGTCGACTTCCATCTCCCTGACACCGCCGGCCGCGCCTGCCTCTACGCCATGACCTCGAACTTCAGCGTCGCCCAGTACGACGCCATGGCGGCTTTCATCTCCTCGCTCAAGCGCGCGCGGGCCGAGCACGCGCTGAGACCTCCTCGGTGGTGACATCGTGTCTGCGAACTGTGATCATGGACATTCGGCTCCTGTGGTTCGTTGAGGGAACCGCCAATGCCCCCACCAACGCCGCCCATTACCGCTCAGACATAACTCACGAACACCACGATTACAAGCACCGCAGTCAGCAGAACAACAACATCCGCACCGCCAATGTTCGCTGGGCAACCACAGCTGCACAAAATTGCCGATCCGGCAGCAAGCCGCAGACCGCCGGCTCGATCAAGCAGGAGCCGCGACGGCTTCGTGACTGCTACAGGCGCGAACCGGTCAGCGACGACCCTCCGTGTCGAGCCGGTTCAGCCGCCGATCACTGCCGGCGGGCGGCGTCGGCTTCCTTAGCCAGTGTGGTCATCGTGGCGAAGAACGCGGGCGTCTGCCCTCGGAACAGCCCCATGGCAGTCAGGAACTTGACGACGCCCATAGCGATCCCTTTGGTCTCGGTGGGCCGCACGATTGAGACGACCGGGAACTTGCGAGAGAGGAAGTTCGTCGGCTCCGGCATGATCAGGTTGGTCTGGAAGTTCTGTCCGCCGAACGGCTTGTTGTTGAGGTCCGGGAACACGAGGCCGTTTGTGGGGTCGGTCAGCGCCGGCGCGTTGCCTGCCTTGTCGCTCCAGGTCTGAAAGTGCATGGCCTCGGTCGGCCCGATGCTGAGCACCACCCGGAGCGCCTCGACATCGTTGACCCTCTGGGCCACCGCGGGATAGAGGCTGGTCCCGCCCTGCTCAATGGTCGCGAAGTGGAAGCCGGCTGTGTTAGCGATTGCCTGCAAGTGCTTCGCGGGCTTCAGATCGTCGTCGCTGCGCGGGATCGCCGGAAACCGGCCGTGCATCAACCCGGGCACGGCCTGCGGGAAGCTGTTACCTAGGTCGGGATTTCCGTGGCGTGAGCGGTACCGCGTCCACCAGCTGGTGTCGACGGTCAGCTCCATGAGGTTCGTCAGGCGCTTGCGGTTCGCCGCGCCGCTCGCCGTGCTGCCCGGCAGGGTGCGGAACTGCTCGAGATTGACAGGTGCGGCTCCCCGCGACTTCAGGTAGGCGTTGAGGAACGTGAAGTGCGTGAACTCGTCCTCGGTGTTGTCGTGGACGTATTGGGCCATGTCCGAGTCGAGCTCGCTCAGCGCCTTGGTAAACGCCTTGTTGCCCCTGCCGCCCCGCACTTCGCCGTCCTGAATCCCGCACAACTCGTTGTACTGCTGCCACAGGTCGGTCTCGAGAATCTCAGCCGCGGACAAGAACCGCAGAATCGCCGCGTCGCCGTGGCTGAGGCCGCCCTTGGCAAAAGCTGGGGCGGCCTCCAGCCCGCCCGCTCCCAGCACGCCGGCTCCGAGCATGCTGGCTCCGGCGCCGGCGATAAATGACCGTCGGCTGTGAAATGAGTCTGACGAGTGATTGCTCACGGTTGTCCTCCGATCTGTGCATGCGGATCGCCGGTCAGCTGCCTCGTCGAGCGGCCCGTGCCATGCAGCGTCGACGCGGATACTCGCTAACAGTCATGTGGGTCACCGGCGAGGGCGCTCCGGCTCGATGGTGCTTAAGACGCCGCGGAGGCCCCGGACGTTCCCGCGGCCCGGGCATAACTACGCCGTCCAGCGCCGAGATGCGTCCCGAGGTTGGGAGCCTGGGTTGCAGCTCGACTGGGGGCCTGCGAAGCTGAGGCCGTTCGAGCCCCCGCGTCGACCGTGCGCCAGCTCACAGCCCTTGACCAGCAGTTCCTCGCACTCGAGGATTCACGCCATTACGGCCACGTCGGCGGACTTGCGATCCTCGACCCGTCGACGGCGCCTGGCGGCGAGCTCACACTGATCGGGCTCCAGAACCTGATCGCCGAACGGCTCCCGCTCGTGCCTCCGTTCAACTGGCGGCTGATCGAGGTCCCGTTTGACCTCGATTACGGGTACTGGATCGAGGACCCGGACTTCGACCTCGAATTCCACGTGCGCGAACTCGCCCTGGCGCCGCCCGGCACCGATGCACAGCTCGCAGACCAGGTCGCGAGGATCTTCTCGCGCCCACTGGATCGGGCGCGGCCGCTGTGGGAGCTGAACCTGATCCATGGCCTTCCCGGCGGCCGGGTCGCCGTGATGACGAAGATCCACCACGCCGTGATCGACGGGATGTCAGGCGCCGAGATCATCGGCGCGCTCCTCGACATCGCTCCGGAAGGGCGCGAGCCGCCACCGCCGCTCCGTCCCTCGACCGACGGCAAGCCCGGGCAGCTCCAGATGCTCGCGCGCGGCCTTGCCGGCGTGCCGCGCTACCCGTTGCGCCTCCTGGGGTCGGTGCCGCGCGCGTTACCGAACGTGCACGAGGTGCCATCGTTGAGCGGCATTCCCGGCATCAAGACGGCCGGGAAGATCGCCGCGACAGCGCAGCGCGCCTTCGGCGGCTCCGGCGTCGTCGGCCAGCTGGACCTCGTGCCGCCGCGCACGTCGTTCAACGGGCGGGTGTCCTCCCATCGCCGGTTCGCGTTCACGCAGCTATCGCTCCAGGACGTCAAGGACATCAAGAACGTTTACGGGTTCACCGTCAACGACGTGGTCGTGTCGATTTGCGCAGGAGCCGTCCGGCGCTGGCTGATCAAGCACGACGAACTGCCGGAAGGCCCGTTGGTCTGCCAGATCCCGGTGTCGGTTCGGACCGATGAGCAGCGCGGCACCTTCGGCAACCGCATTCTCTTGATGACCGCGCCGCTGCACACCGAAATCGAGGACTCGGTGGAGCGCTTGCGACAGACGCATGACGCCCTTGTCGACATGAAGGAACGCCACCGCGCGCTGCCCGCCGAGCTTCTACGCGACGCTAATCAGTTCGTTCCACCGGCGCTGTTCTCCAGGGCCGCACAACTGACGTTCTCGCTGGCCGCAAGCACGCGCGGCCGGCCCACATGGAACCTCGTCGTGTCCAACGTCCCTGGTCCTCAGATCCCGCTGTATATGGCAGGCGCTCGGCTCGAGGCCCAGTATCCGATCTCGGTCATCACCGACGGCATGGGGCTCAACATCACCGTGATGAGCTATTGCGGGCAGCTCAACTTCGGGATCGTCGCCGACCGCGAGCAAATGCCCGACGTGTGGTCGCTGAGCGGGTGGCTGCACGAGGCACTCGACGAGCTGCGCGCCGGCCCGGCGCCGGAGGACACCCCCGCAGCGACGGAGCCCGCTGCCGGCTGAAGCTTCAAAGAGCGATGACGGCGCCGTCGGTGGCCGTCTCCAGCTGGACTTCGTCGACGTGCACAAGCATGTCGTCGCTCATGTGAGTGAGCACGATCCGCTCACACCCAAGCTGGGCATGCTTCGAGTCGAGGGTGCGGTAGTCGAGATGGCCGGCGACCTGCTTGTCGAAGAAGTTGCACTCGCACACGAACAGGTCGGCGCCGCTGGCCGCGTCGATCAGCCGGTCGGTCCACTCGGTGTCACCCGAGTAGGCGACCACCTTGCCGCCGTATTGGACCCGCAGGGCATACGAGTTACTGCCGCTCTCATGACGCACTTCGAACGGCGTGATCACCGCCGGCCCAAATTCGCAAGGCACGCCCGCCACGAGCTCGGTGTAGCGGGTGTCGAACCGGCGCGCGGCGGCCGTGGCGCCGGGGTACAGCGCCTCGAAGGTCCGTTCCACTCTCTCTTGGGTCCCAGGCGGCCCCGCGATCTCAAGCGGCATGGCGCGGCCGCCGAACTGGCCGTCGAGGATCAACCACGGAATGCCCGCGAAGTGGTCGCCGTGAAGGTGACTGAGCGCCACCCATCCGATTGAGGCAGGGTCGATCCCCGCGCGCTTCAGCGCGACGAGCGTGGTCGCGCCGCAATCGATCAACAGCGGCTCGGGACCGCCTTCAACGCGAAGGCACGCCTGAAAGCGCCCACCGCTTGCGAAGGCGTCGCCGCTTCCGATGAACTGGACTCGGACCTGGCCCATGGCTGTGGATTTAAGCGACCGCGGGCGCGGCGCGGGAGATAGTCTGCAAAAGACCCAGGTGCTTCTCAGTTGACGAGGATCAGCGATGAATAAGCCGGTGCTGTTCTGCTACGACGGATCGGAGGGCTCACGGACGGCTTTGAGAGCTGCGATCGAATGGATCAAACCGAGCGGCGATGCCGTGGTGTTGACCGTATGGACACCCGCAGCGGTGCAACTGGCCCGAGCGGGCTCGTTTGTGGTCGCCATACCTAACGAGGGCGAGGTCGACGAGCAGGAGGCCGAATTCGCTCAACGGATCGCAGAAGAGGGCGCTGCGGGAGCCCGGACGCGCGGCTACAACGCGGTCGCGCGCGTCGCCGAATCGGACCAATCAGTGGCCAGGACGATCGGTGATGTCGCCGAGGAGATCGACGCTGGGTTGATCGTCTGCGGCCAACGCGGACGGGGCACGATCGGGAGCGCCCTACTCGGAAGCGTCTCACACGCGCTGGCAGCGCATACCAAACGGCCGGTACTCATCGCCCCCCAACACCCGTCGTAGCGCCCGCGCCTTCGCGGGCGCCGTCGCGAGACTCGAAGTGGTGGCAGTTGCCGACCGCTAGCCGGGCGAGCGCAGCCCGGGCGGTGGGGACGCGATGATGGGCGCGGCCGGGCAGGATCACCATCGCCAGGACGAAGCCGAGGACGAAGATTCCGACGGACCACCAGAACGCCGTGGTGTAACCGTGGACTGCGGCGGCGTCTGCCAGGCCTGCGCTGGGGACGTGACTGGCCGCGTAGCTTGTGACGGCGCTGGCGAAGATCGTGCTGAGCAGCGCGGTGCCGACTGAGCCGCCTACCTGTTGGGAGGTATTGACCATCGCCGAGGCGACGCCCGCTTCGCTTCCCTCTACGCCGAGAGTCGCAGTGGAGAACGCCGGGGCAAAGATGCATCCCATCCCAAGGCCGAGGACGATGAGGCCGGGAAGAACGTGGGCGGCGTAGCTGGAGTCCGGCGTCAGACGGGTGAACAGGAACATCCCGAGCGCCCCGAGCGTCATGCCGATGAGGACGATCGGCTTGACGCCGGTGCGCTGGATCACCCGGGTCTGCACCGTGGTTGAAGTGACGACGAGAACGGCGGTGAGCGGGAGGAACGCCAGTCCGGTGGCGAGCGGCGAAAGACCGCGCTGCTCCTGCAGGAAGAAGGTGAGAAAGAGAAACACCGCAAAGATGCCGGCACCGGCCAACAGGATCGTCGTGTACGCGCCGCCGCGGCCCCGGTCCCAGATGATGTGCAGCGGCAGCAGCGGATGCTCGACCCGGCTCTCGATGAGCACGAACGCAGCTAGGAGCACGGGGCTGGCCACGAGCGCCACGACGGTCGCGGTCGCCCCCCAGGAATGGGTCTCGGCGTTGGAGAACCCATAGACGAGCGCGAACAGGCCCAGCGCCGAGGTAACAGCCCCGGGTATGTCGATCGGCTCCCGCTCTGGAGCAGCGTGGTTGACCAGCAGGCGCAGCGCGACGACCGTCGTTGGCACCGCGATCACGAGGTTGACGTACAGGCACCAGCGCCAAGTCAGGATCTGCGTGAGCGCACCGCCGAGGATCAGCCCGAGCGAGGCGCCGCCGCCGGCGATCGCACCGAAGATCCCGAACGCGGTCGGGCGGTCGGGAGATCCCTGGAACGTCACGGTCAGCAACGACAGCGCCGACGGCGCAAGCAACGCGCCGAACACACCCTGCAGCGTGCGGGCGATCACGAGCATGCCGAACGATTGGGCCAGACCGCCGATCGCCGACGCAATCGAGAACCCGACCAGGCCGCCAATCAGGGTCCACTTGCGCCCGAACAGATCGCCGAGCTTTCCGCCCAGCAGCAGCAGGCTGCCGAACGCGAGCGCGTACGCGGTGACGATCCACTGCCGGCTCTCGGTCGAGAAACCCAGCGCCTTCTGCGCCGAAGGAAGCGCGATCGTCACGATCGTTGCGTCGAGCACCACCATCAGCTGCGCGACGCTGAGCAAAGCGAGAACCGCCCATCGGTTCGGCTCGGCGGTGGCGGGCCTGCCAGCCGCGGCACTGACGGCAGCCATCGCTCGATGGTAGGGGATGCTCGAGCCGTCGACTGACAGGCCGGCGGACACCTTCGAGGCAAGGTCGACGTCGCCAGAGTCAGAAAGGAGTGTCTGTGCCCGCGTACATCGTCGTCGAGACTGACGTCCACGATCCCGAGCAGTACGAGCGCTACAAGCAGGCCTCACCGGCCGCCGTGGCAGCCGGCGGAGGCCGCTTCATCGCGCGGCGGTGAGCTCGCGGTGCTGGAGGGCGACTGGCGGCCCAAGCGCCTCGTGCTTCTCGAGTTCCCGGATCTTGAGGACCGGGCGTGGCCATCCTTCCCGGTGAACGGGCGAGCCGACACCTGATACGAATCTGACCCGTCGCATCGTGTGCCGCGTAGAGTCGCTGCAGCATCTTTTACGTAGGAGGATGGAAAAGTGGCGATCAAGCTTCACCGCTGCCCGAATATGTGGGTCAAGATCAGTGCGCATCCGTGCTGGAAGGTCCAGAAGGCGCTCGACGAGCAGGGCATCCAGTACGAGGTCGTGAAGGGACCGCTGCGTCGCAGCCAGCGCGACGCGCTCGAGAAGCTGAGCGGACAGCGCCAGTACCCAGTCATCGAGCTCGATGACGGGACGGTCTACCGCGAGGAGTCCAAGGACATGGCCGCACGGATCCGGCGAGGCGAATTGCTTGAGGGCCAGGCGCCCGTCGGTTAACGCCCAACCACATCGGCTCGGCGCCGGTCTTGGGTCCGAGAAGCTTCGTCGGATGTCGTCCCCCCGGCCCGGGGCCGAGGCCTCGGGCCGGAGGCAGCGACTTCGCTACGACAGCTTCGGCAGTGTTTTCGCCTCGAGCGCGGCGATGATGTGGTACCCGGGCGTCTTCATGTGGATGTTGAAGGTCCCGTCGCAGAAGTACGTCAACGTGCAGACCTTCGCGACCGGGACGGGGATCTGACCGAACGTCGGGTCGTTTGTGGCCACGAACGACCCGTACGCGCCGGTCGCCTTCGTCACGTCGACGAATGCTGCGCCGACGGTGTCGTAGGCCTTCTTGAGGCCGGGGTTGATGTCGTCCTGGAAGGCGCTGATCGATCCGGGGACGAGGGCCAGCGTGTTGGCGCCCAGGACCGTCGGATGCACCCACAGTCCCAGCTCGACGTCCGGGTAGGTCGAGCCGATGATTCGCATCTGCTTACCGCCCGCCGCACGCAACTGCTTGACGATGTTGGTCAGATTCTTGGTCGCCCGCGGCATGTTCGCCTTCACGCAACCGGTGGGATCAGGCTGGGTCGGGCAACCGTCGACGTCGTTGCCGCCGATCGAGATCGTGACGACCTTGACCTGGTTGGGGTGGCTCTTGATGAAGGCGACGGCCGCCTGCGTCTGACTCTTATTGGGGTAGTCGGCCGCACCCGGGGCGAGCGCCCGCGGGTCGCACCCCACCGCCGATGCCGTGAGCATCGAGGTCGTCGTCGCACCGCCGCAACCGAGGTTGACGAGCTTCAGATGCCAGCCGCGGGCGGCAGCAAGTGGCACCAGCTGATCGGCAGGGCCGTTGTGGGTCGAGCCCTGTGTTCCACCTGCGAGCTCCTGCCAGCCGACCGAGTATGAGTCGCCGAGCGACAGCAGGATCCCCTTGACCGGCTTGGGCTTCGACGCGGCCTTGTGATGAGTCGCTGCCGACGCGGCCGGTGCGAGTACCAGCAGCCCGAGCAGACCCAGGGCCAGGGAACGAAAACGATGATGCATACAACTCCTTTGATGTACGGCGTCCTAAAGATCGAAGACGCTAGCGGCCGCGCGTTAGGCGACCGTTATGCCTGATCGGTCAGCTGTCGGGGATCAGCTCCGCATGCACGGTCAGGGTGGTCGTGGTTCTCGTCATCCCGAGCGGGCGCCGCGTGACCTCGTTCCCGGCCACAGGTGGTATCCCT
>DASSGR010000151.1:0-9463 GCA_035693425.1 Solirubrobacteraceae bacterium | reverse complement strand
ACCGACGGCTCGATCGGGATCCGGTGCTCATGTCAGCAGGCGATCTGCGGCTCTTGCGGGGTGCGGATGAACGGCAAGCCGGGGCTCGCGTGCAACACGCATCTCGCCGAAGCGGCCGAGCGCGGGCACGGCAAGGCCTGGAACCCGCCCGACGAATCCGGTGTCCCCGGCGAGCCCGACCCCGGCAACGAGGTGATCACGGTCGAGCCGATGGGCAACATGCCCGTAATCCGCGACCTGATCGTCGACATGGACGCGGTCCACTGGACCAAGATCCAGCGAATCACGCCGTGGCTGATCAACAAGGAGCCGGTGCCCGAGCGCGAGTACGTCGTCCCTCACGAGAACATGGTCGACGTCACCCAGACGATGGCGTGCATCCAGTGCGGCGCGTGCGTGTCCGACTGCCTGGCGATGGAGGTCGATCCGCTGTTCGTCGGCCCCGCCGCGCTGGCCAAGGCCTACCGCTTCGTCGGCGACCCGCGGGACGCCGAGCACAGTGAGCGCCTCAAGGACCTTGCCGAGGACCAGCACGGGATCTACGACTGCACCCACTGCTTCAACTGCATCGACGCCTGTCCGAAGGGCGTCGACCCAATGAATCAGATCATGCGGCTGCGCCGGATCGCGGGCTCCGACGAGCACATCAACGACCGCAACAACGGCTACCGCCACGAGCACGCCTTCGTCAAGAACATCCGCAAGAACGGGCTGCTGCACGAGGCCGACCTGCTGCCCGACTCCTACGGCGGCAAGTTCCATCCGCGCGCGGTGCCGGAACTGATCAGCTCGCTGCCGACGGCGGCGACCGCGCTCCGGCGCGGCAAGATCACGCCGAAGGCGGCGCTGCTGCATCCGCACAAGGCGCCGAAGGAGGTCAAGCGGATCTTCGACGAGGTCGACGGCAAGGAGCGGCGCGTCGAGCTGAACTTGTACGTCACCGGATACGAGGACGAGCCGGAGGACGTTGAGGAACAGGGTGTCGCCGGGCGCGAGACGCCCGAAGAGCCGTCGATGCCCGAAACGGAGGACCCGAAATGAAAGTCGCATACTGGCCGGGCTGCGTGAGCCGCGGGTTCACGCCGGAGCTGCACGGCTCGATGGCGGCGGTGGCACCGCTGCTCGACATCGAGCTGATCGAGCTCGACCGGGCCGCGTGCTGCGGCGCCGGCGTGATCGCCGAGCACAACCAGGAGCTGGCCGACACCCTCAACGCCCGCACGTTCGCGCTCGCACAGCAGACCGACGGCGCGCTGATGATGAACATCTGCTCGACCTGCCAGGGCGCTCAGTCCGAGTGCCAGGAGCGCCTCGACGCCAACACCGAGTACCGCGAGCAGGTCAACGGCAACCTCGCCGAGGAGGGCCTTCGCTACGAGAAGGGCCTGACCAACAAGAACTTCCTGTGGCTGCTGGTCGAGGAGATCGGCCTCGACGCCCTGCACGCCAAAGTCAAGCGCCCCCTCACCGACCTGCGGGTCGGGCCGTTCTACGGGTGCTACATCGTGCGCCCAGTCAACCGGCTGGGCATCGACTCAGAGCATCCGCGCGACCGCTACATGCACCAGGTGATCGAGGCGCTCGGCGGCACGGTCGTCGACTACGCCGGCGTCTACAAGTGCTGCGGCTTTCCGATCATCACGATGCACAAGGAGGCGTCCCTCAAGCAGGCGGGTCGGCATCTGGGCGACGCGCTCGACGCCGAAGCCGACTGCCTGGTGGTCCCGTGCCCGCTGTGCCACCTCAACCTCGACCTGCAGCAGCCGGCGGCCGCGAAGGTCGTGGGTCGCGAGCTCGGCCTCCCGGTCCTCCACCTTCCCCAGCTCGTCGGGCTGGCGCTCGGCCTCTCACCGCAGGAGCTGGGCATGAACAGGCACATCGTCCGCCCGACGTCGGTGATCGACTGGACGACGTCGGTGGTCGCCGGGGCGGCCTAGCCCGCCCGGCCAGCACTAGTGCGCCCGCGCGTGCGTCGCCTGGTCTCCTGGTGGCGCGGCATCGCGCCGGCTCGACGGAAAGCGCTCCCGCCGGCGCCGCCCGAACAGCAGCCGCAGGACAGCGGGCACGAGACCGAGCGGCGACTCGAGGACGCCCGGCAGCGCCTAAAGCAGTCCGTTCCGCCCCGCGAGGACGCCTAGATCCCTGAGACGGTCTCTTAACGACAAAAGGCGAGGCTCCGGAGGCCTCGCCCTTGTCATACCCCTGTCGTCCGCCCGTTGGAAGGGCCTAACGGGACTCCCGCGTCCCCAACAAGTGATGAATGAATACTTCCCGGTTAGCGCCCTTTCAACGTCCCCTGAGCAGGGGGAACTTGGGGGGACCACAAAGCGGCGGTGGGGTGATACCCGCATCACCCTTCCGTTGAACGTGCGCGATAAGCTTCTTCGGTCCGCATGCGCGATGAGCGCGTCAACATGACTAATCGACCCTCCGTTCAAGTCGCAGTGGCCCAGTTCGAGGACATCGTTGCCCACGGGCTGCGCGCGCTCATCACCGAAGACGACAGTCTGGACCTGGTCGCTGACGGCGTCCCCCATGACCAGCTCAAGTCGGCCCTGTCGACGCACGCTCCCGACGTGGCAATCCTCAACTTCGGCTCGCTGACGAGCGCGTCGGAGCTGCGTGAGCTGCACCACAAGTTTCCCGAGGCGCGGCTGGTCGTGCTGGCCAACCGCCCGACCCCTTCTGAGTGCCGCCAGATGCTCGCCTTTGGCGCGACCGCCTGCCTCGCCAAGAGCACCGAGGCTCGCGACGTGCTGCACGCCATCCACCTCGCTTCCCGCGGGCTGCACGTGCTGCCGCCGGCGGGCATGGAGCCGGCCGACCTGAGCGGCCCGGATCTGCTCACGCCGCGCGAGGCAGAGGTGATGGAGCTGCTCCAGACCGGGCGCTCCAACGCCGAGATCGCCAACGCCCTGCACGTCAGCGTCGAGACCGTTCGCACGCACGCGAGGCGGATCTATCGAAAGCTCGGGGTCAGGACGCGGCGCGAGCTGCGCGCCCGTCGCTGACCCCGGGTCACCAGGGCTCGCCGTAGCGCTCGCCGAACGCGAACTCGGACAGCGGTTTGCGCGACAGCTTCGTCGGCCAAGGATCGGCGCGATGCCCGACCGAGATGTGGCCGGCGAGCGCGATGCCGTCGGGGAGCGCGAGCAGCTTTCGCACCTCCTCCTCGGCTGGCGTCAGCAGCGTCGTGAACGCGGCGCCGAGTCCCTCGGCGCGGAGCCCCAGCAGGATGTTCTGCACGAACGGGTAGACGGAGGCGCCGCCGACGATGCTGGGCCTGTCCAGCGAGCTGTCGACGATCGCCAGCGCCGATAGCTCGACGCAGATCACCAGGTGCACGGGCACCTGGTCGAAGTTGTGGGCGAACTCGTCGGCGCCCCGCAGCATGCGCAGGCGGCCGGGCGGCAGCCCACTCGCCTCGCCCGCGTCCAGCGCCGCCCGTCCCCCGGTCTGGATCATGTAGTCGTCCCACGGCTTCTCGTAGAGCTCGCGCATCCGCCGGCGCTTGTCGGCGTCGGTGACGACCACGACCTTCCAGCCCTGGCGATTGCCGCCGCTGGGCGCATAGCGCGCGTTGTCGAGCACCCGCTCCAGGACCTCGCGCGCGACTGGCTCCTCGGTGAAGCGCCGCGTCGACGGCGCGCATCGCATCAGCTCGTAGAGCTGGTCAGCCAACGTTCGCGGTCTTGACGCTGCTCGCCAGCAGCTCGGCGATCTGGATCGCGTTGGTGGCGGCGCCCTTTCGCAGGTTGTCGCCAACGACGAACATGCCAAGGCCTCGGGGATGCGACTCGTCGCGACGGATGCGCCCGACAAACACTTCGTCGCGGCCGGCCGAGCGCAGCGGCGTCGGCACGTCCTCGACGACTAGCCCCGGCGCGCTGCTCAGCAACTCCCTAGCCTGCTCGGCCGACAGCGGCTCCCTGGTCTGGAGGTTGACGGCGAGCGAGTGGCCCACGCGCACCGGCACGCGCACGCAGGTGACCGCGACCCCGATCGACTCGTCCTCGAGGATCTTGCGCGTCTCGAACATCATCTTGCGCTCCTCGTCGGTGTGATCGTCGCCATCGGCGAAGTTCCCGGCCGCGCCGATCACGTTGAAGGCGATCGGCTCGGGATAGATGCTCGGTGGTGGCGCCGGCACGCCGTGTAGCGACGCGTGCGCCTGGGTGTCGAGCTCCTCGACTGCGGCTCGCCCGGTGCCCGACACCGACTGATAGGTGGCGACGACGATCCGCTCCAGTCCCACCTCGCGATGGATCGGCGCGAGCGCCACCAGCAGGGCCATCGTCGAGCAGTTGGGGTTGGCGATCAACCCCCGGTGGCGCTCCAGCGCGTGAGGGTTGACCTCAGAGACGACGAGCGGGATCTCGGGATCCCGGCGGAACGCCGACGAGTTGTCGACCACGGTCGCGCCCGCCTCGACGAACCGAGGCGCCCAGGTGCGAGAGCGCTCCGCGCCCGCCGAGAACAGCGCGATGTCGAAGCCCTCGATCTCGCCGTCGTCGAGGACGCGCACCGGCATCCCGTCGACCTCGCGGCCGCGCGAGCGCTCGGATGCGAACGGGACGATCTCGCTGGCCGGGAACTGCCGCTCGCGCAGGAGGCGCAGCATCGTGGTCCCGACCGCGCCGGTCGCGCCGACGACGGCGATCCGCAGGCCTGAGCTCATCTCGGTCCTCCTTCCGGCTCGATTCCGCCGGCACCGAGGTCGAATGCGCTGTGCAGGGCCTGGACCGCCTGGGGCACGGCGTCTGACCGGATCACGCACGAGATCTTGATCGGCGACGTCGAGATCATCTCGATGTTGATGCCCTCGTGAGCGAGGGTCTGAAAGACCTTAGCGGCGACCCCCGGATGCGAACGCATCCCCGCTCCCACGATCGAGACCTTGCCGATCTGCTGGTCGGTGTCGATCCGCTCGATGCCGAGGTCGGTGGCCACGGGTGACAACGCTACCTGGGCGTCTGACAGGTCTTCCTGCATGATCGTGAACGAGACCTCGGCTCTGCGGCCCTCCTCCAGTGGCTCGTTCTGAATGATCGTGTCGATGTTGCAGCCCGCGTCGGCGAGGGCGCTGAAGATCGCGGCGGCCGCGCCAGGGCGGTCGGGCACGCCGAGCAGCGTGATCCGGGCTTCGTCGGTCGAATGAGTGACGGCAGTGACTAAGGGGCGTTCCATCGTCTCTTCCTCTCCGAGCACAAAGGTACCGGGGCTCGATTCAAAGCTCGATCGGCAGTGGATCCGCACGTTGTGGGTGCGGGCGTACTCGACCGAGCGCAGCTGCAGGACCTTGGCGCCCGAAGCTGCCATCTCGAGCATCTCCTCGAAGCTGACGACCGCCAGCTTGCGAGCGTCCGGAACGATCCTCGGGTCGGCGGTGAACACGCCGGCGACGTCGGTGTAGATCTCGCACACCGCCGCCTCGACGGCGGCGGCCAGCGCGACCGCGGTTGTGTCCGAGCCGCCGCGCCCGAGCGTGGTCACGTCGCGGCTCGTCGACACGCCCTGGAATCCCGCCACCAGCACGATCCGGTCCTCGTCGAGCGCCTCGCGGATGCGATCGGCGCGGACATCGAGGATCCTCGCTTTGGTGTGCGAGGTGTCGGTCACGATCCCGGCCTGCGAGCCAGTCAGCGAGATCGCCCGGTGGCCCAGGTCGTTGATCGCCATCGCGCACAGCGCGCAGGAGATCCGCTCGCCGGTGGAGAGCAGCATGTCCATCTCGCGCCGGTCGGGGTGCGGCGAGATCTCCTCCGCCATCGCGATCAGCTCGTCGGTCGTCTTGCCGCGCGCCGACAGCACCGCGACCACCCGGTTGCCGTCCTCGCGCTGGGCGACGATCCGCTGGGCAGCGCGTTTGAGACGTTCGGCATTGGCGACGGACGTGCCGCCGAACTTCATGACGACCGTCTCGCGCGCGACGGCGGCCATCACACGGCGCGTCGGCCGGCCAGTGCGCGACCGAGCGTCAGCTCGTCGGCGTACTCGAGATCCGCGCCGACGGGCAGGCCGCTGGCCAGGCGCGTGACCGTGACCTCGGACGAGCGCTCGCGCAGCCCCGCGGCAATGTGCAGGGCAGTGGCCTCGCCGGTCGTGGTGGGGTTGGTCGCGACCACCACCTCGCGCACCTCACCGCCGCGGACCCGCTCGTACAGCTCGGCGATCTTAAGGTCCTCGGGGTCGACGCCGTCGATCGGCGAGAGCGCCCCGCCGAGCACGTGGTAGCGGCCGCGGAACTCGTGCGTGCGCTCGATCGAGATCACGTCGGACGGCTCCTCCACCACGCAGATCACCTCCGGATCGCGGCGCTCGTCGGAGCAGATCCGGCAACGCGGTCCGTCGGCGAGGTTGAAGCACACCTCGCACAGCCCGATCCGCTCCTTGACCTCGCGGATCGCGTCGGCGAGCGCGAGCGCATCCTCCTCGCTGGCGCGCAGAAGGTGGAAGGCAAGCCGCTGGGCGGTGCGGCCCCCGACCCCCGGAAGCTTCGACAGCTCGGTGATCAGCCGCTGTACGGGCGGTGCGTACACGGCGGTGTCCCGCTCTCCTAGAGCCCGGGGAGTCCCAGGCCCCCGAGCCCGCCGGCGATGCCGCCGAGCTTCGACGACGCGAGATCCTGCGCCGAGGCCAGCCCTTGGTTGACGGCGGCGAGGACCATGTCCTGGAGCAGCTCGACGTCGTCGGGGTCGACGGCCTGCGGATCGATCGTGATCGACTTGACGACCAGGTCGCCGGTCACCTGCACGGTCACCATCCCGCCTCCGGCCGACGCGTCGACGACCTCATCCTTGAGCGACTCCTGGGCGGCAAGCATGTCCTCCTGCATCTTCTGGGCCTGCTTGAGCAATTGCTGCATGTTGGGTTGTTGCGGCATCAGCCACTCGCCTCGCCTTCGTTGGGTAAATCGTGTTCGTCGTCGATCAGCTCCTCGGCGTCGAACTCCTCCAGGAAGCGCCGCACCAGCTCCTCGCCGGAGAGCGCCGGCTCACCTGCCTGCTGCGACTCCTGCTCGTCCTCGCGCAGCTCGTAGCGCAGAGCCACCCGATGCCCGGTCACGGTCCTCAACGCCTCGGCGGCAACGCGCCGGTGCTCGTCCTGCTCGGCCTTGCGTTTCAAGAACGAGGCGCCACCGGGAAAGGCAAGCGTCAGCTCGCGCTCGCCGACGGCGACCGGGCGCGCCGCCGCGAGCGCCGTCGCGAGCATCGAGTTCTGGCCCTTGACGAGATCGAGCACCGCCGGCCATGAGCTAACCGCGGCGTCGAGGGACAGCGCAGCGGCGATGGCTTGCGCCGCCTGGGGGGCCGCCTCAGAAGGGGGGCGCGCGGGCTCCGGCTCAGGATCGGCAGTCAGCGCGGGAGGTGCGGCCGGCGGCGCGGGCGCCGACGCGGCTGGCCGCTGGGGCGCGGCTGCGGCCGCTGGTGCGGGCGATGCCGCGGAGCGCAACCCCTCCTCCAGGCGCTCGATCCGCGCCAGCAATGCGGCCGTGGATGGATCGACCTCGGGGGCCGCTGCCTTGATCAGCACCAGCTCGAGCTGGATCCGCGCCTGCGCGCCGTTGGCGGTCGCGTCGAGTGCTTGCGAGACCAGGTCGAGCAGGCGCACCGCGTCGGTCTTGGGCAGCGCCATGGCCTGCTCGGCAAGGCGGCGGTCCCGGTCGACGGTGACCCGCAGCTCGTCGGGGACGTCGCCGAGCACCTGCACGGTGAGCAGCTCGCGCCCGTGTACCTCCAGGTCGCGGAGGACCTGTCCCGGATCGCGGCCCGACTCGGCCAGCGTGTTCGCCGCCCGCAACGCTGCCGCGGGATTGGCCGCGATGATCGCGTCGACCGCGGCGAACAGCTGCTCGGCGTCGGCGATTCCGAGCACGGCGAGCACGTCGGCGGGCTCGATCCGCTTGCCGCCGGCGTATGTGACGAGCTGCTCCAGCGTTCCGAGCGCGTCGCGAAAGCTGCCGGTGGCATGCCGGGCGACCAGCGCGATCGCGCCTTCGTCGATGTCGATCCCCTCGTGCTCGACGACGCGCGCGAGCACCGTCGCCACCTGCTCGACCGACGGACGCCCGAAGTCGAAGCGGTGACAGCGGTCGACCACGGTCGGCAGCACCTTCTGCGCCTCGGTCGTGGCCAGCACGAAGATGGTCCTGGGCGGCGGTTCCTCGAGCGTCTTCAGGAACGCGTTCCACGCCTGGGAGGACAACATGTGGGCCTCGTCGAGGATGTAGACCTTGTGGCGCCCCGAGACCGGGGCGTAGGCGACTTTCTCGCGCAGGTCGCGGATGTCGTCGACCGAGTTGTTGGAGGCCGCGTCCATCTCGATCACGTCGAGCGAGGTGGCGTTGGCGATCGCAACGCAGGAGTCGCACGTGCCGCACGGGCTGATCGTTGGCCCGTTCACGCAGTTCATGCACGCCGCGAGGATCTTGGCCATGCTGGTCTTGCCGGTCCCGCGCGAGCCAACGAACAGGTAGGCGTGATGGACCTTCCCCTGCTCCACGGCGTTGCTCAGGGTGCGCACGACGTGCTCCTGGCCGACCACGTCGGCGAAGGTGCGGGGGCGATGGCGACGGTAGAGCGAGGGGCCGGTTGACACGGTTCGTTCGAGTCTAGATGGCCTCTCGGCCGGGCGACCCATGGGGCCACGGCCGGACGGGATTCGGGCCGCTGGCAGCGCGAAATAGTGGACCGTGCACCCCCCGTCGAAGCCGGTACCCGGGGCGCTGCCGCCGTCTCATGGCTCCGGTCCGGCGCTCCCGCAACGCCTGGGGCGAACCGCTTAAGGCTGCTTCCTTCCGGACCTGACCTGGTTCACGGGGCTCCACCGCTGCGGGACCGGGCCATCAGCACCACCGGACAGGGCGCTGACCCCGGGGCCTGTGCCCCTCGGGAGGGGATTCAGCCCCGCTAGAGCGGATTGCGGGTACAGGGCACCGCTAGCACCCCGCCTAGCACGGTCCACCTCCATCCTATCGCCGGCGCGCTGGCCGGAACAGTGCAGGCCAACGACCGGCCGATCGCTATCGTGCGCCGGCATGACTGTCGGAGTGATTGGTCTTGGATACGTCGGCTTGCCGTTGGTGGTGGCATTTGCCGAAGCGGGAGATCGCGTGGTCGCGCTGGACATCGACCCGCTGAAGGTTGCGGCGGTCGGCAAGGGCGAGTCCTACATCGAGGACGTTCCATCCGATCGGCTGCGCGCCGTCCTGCCCCAGATTCGCGCGACCCACCGATACGCCGACCTTGCTCAGGCGGAGGCGGTCCTGATCTGCGTGCCGACGCCGCTGACCGACAACCGCGAGCCCGATCTGGGTCCGATGGACGCCGCCGCGCAGTCGCTCGCCCAGGTGGTCCAGCCCGGGCAGCTGATCGTGCTCGAGTCGACCACGTACCCGGGCACGACCCGCGAGCGCCTGGTGCCGTTGCTCGAGGCCTCCGGCCTGCGCGTCGGAGAAGACATC
>DASSGR010000150.1:0-2046 GCA_035693425.1 Solirubrobacteraceae bacterium | reverse complement strand
GCCGCCGGTTCTTGCGATCATCTGGGCATGCCACCGCTTGGCGCGAAGGAGCGAGCAGAGCTTCCGGATAGCGCGTTCGCATACATCGACTCGCGCGGTAAACGGCGTCTGCCGATCCACGACGCGGCGCACGTCCGCAATGCTCTCGCGCGGTTCAGCCAGGTGGCTTTCGAGGACGAGGACGCGCGGGACAAGGCGCGCACCCGGCTGCTGAGGGCAGCCAAGAAGCACGGGATCGTGCCCGTCGGCTTCGTCAGCGCGCAGCTGCAACCGCAGCGGAAGCTGCCGAAGGGCGATGTCACCTTCCTGCTGACCGATATCGAGGGCTCCACCGAGCTGCTCGGGCGCCTCGACGATCGATACGCTCCCCTGCTCGCCGATGTCCGCCGTCTGATGCGCGCCGCGGTGCGGCATGCCGGTGGTCGCGAGGTGGACGCCCGCGCGGACGACCTCTTCGCCGTTTTCGAACGGGCCCCGGCGGCGCTCGAGGCCGCGCTGGCGATCCAGCGGGCGATGCGCACGCGTGCATGGCCCGACGGGGTCGACGTGCGGGTGCGGATCGGCGTTCACCGCGGGCGTCCGACCCTCACCGATACCGGCTACGTTGGCCTCTCGGTGCATACCGCCGCGCGTATCTGCTCAGCGGCACACGGCGGTCAGATCGTCGTGTCGTCCGCCGTGCGCTCGGCGGTCCTCACGTCCCTCGCAGACGGGGTCAGCCTCAGGAGCCTCGGTGCTTGGCGGTTTCAGGGCCTGCGGGAACCGGAGGACCTCTACCAGGTGGAGGCAGCCGACCTGCTCGCCGAGTTCCCGCCGCTCCGCTCGGTAGCCCGTGCCGAATAGCGTTAGGCGTTTCTGGAACAACCGAACGCCAGCACAATCGTGAAGGCTGTCAAAACCTAGGTTCAACGAGGAATCGGAGTTTTGACACCCTTCACGCCGCTGGTGCCGCCCGAGCACGGCCAGCTGATGGCGCAACACCAGCAACTCGACGTCCTTGGCGAACTCGCTCGCACGCCGACACGCCTCGGTGCGGCCTTGCGCGCGCGCGTACGTACGCGCGAGTGGAGAGCAGATGCGCGGCCGGCCCCGACGTTCTCCGACACGTTCCGCCCGGCGAGTTCGATCGGCACCACGCGGACCACGTCTTTCCAGTCAGGCTCGTCGTGCAGGATCTCGCGCAACTCGGCCTCGGCCGCTTCCCGCGTCGCGAAGAAGGTCCAGCGGTTCATAGAAACACTGCGAAGTCGTGAGGGCGTAGACCTGCATCGCTGGATTCTTCCAGGCAGAGTGCGATAAATCTCTCCGGGGCCGTCCCGGCCGGCGAGGCTTCATCAGCACAAGGATTTGCTCAGTCTCATTGATGTTTGAGACAGCGCGGCTGATGGCAGTGGGGGCACGCGGTGACTCGTTGCGCAAGATCGCCGACGGCCTCAACCAGGCCGGAGTCCCTACTGCGCAGGGTGGCGCGCGGTGGTACGCGGCGACCGTGCGTGGTGTGCTCGCGCGCTCGGCCTGAGCGTGATTTGAGTTGGCCAGGCCTACCCCTCGATGGCGCCGCCAGGCGTGGGGCCTGTAGCCGGCGAAGCGTCTCAGGCGGCGGGGTGGGGCCTTGAGCCGGTCAGCTTTCCCTACCGGCCGCGCGACGCCAAGCAGGGCCGGTGCCGATCGGGCGGGGGAGGTGATCGAAGCCCGGCGGCCCGACGGCCTCGTCGTAACCGGATCTGGTCATGGCTGGCCCGTGATGATCGTGGTGGTCGGGCTTCCATTGCCGCCGCCTGTGCAGTCGGGAATGAGTAGCTCTCGTTCGAGGACAGCGGCTCTTCGTCGTGCCGGATCGGGTGCGCGAACCAGGTCATGGAGGATCCGCGGCAAACGGGCGCGTTTGATTGGTGTGTTTGCGGCGGCGATCGCGTCGAAGATGCGCACGTAGCTTCGCGCGTAGACCGCTGCGAGAGCATGCTCGAGCCGCAGCCAGCGGAGTGCGAGTTGCCGGTGCGGCGGCCGGGTGTGCAGGGCCTCGACTCGCCGGAGTCGCCTGGCGGT
>DASSGR010000149.1:0-4496 GCA_035693425.1 Solirubrobacteraceae bacterium | reverse complement strand
CACGAACCGCCGGGAAAGCACCTCCGGGTGGGGCAGGGTCAACCGCACCGATGAGTACTCGAGCGACCCCAGCAGCAGCACGTCGACGTCGATCGGCCGCGGACCGTGCCGAACGCCCCCGGCCTCCCGGCCGAGTGCCCGTTCAACGTCCTTGCAGGCGTCGAGCAGTTCCTCGGGCTCGAACGCGGTGCGGACCCGCAGACACGCGTTGTAGAAGTCGCGCTGATCGAGCACCAGCCCGACAGGCTCGGTCTCGTACACAGACGAGGCAGCCAGTACGTCGACCCCGCGTGCCGGTAGCTCCGCGACCGCCCGCTCGAGCATCGCCCGCCGGTCGCCGACGTTGGAACCCAGACCGAGGTAGCCGATGCGCGCGGCAGCGGCCGTCATTCGGCCTCGCGCCACACCTCGACCGACACCTCGGTCACGACGAACGCGAGTGGCGGCTCGGGCTTTGCGGCCTTGACCCACACCGCCTGTACGTCGTACTGCTCGATCAGCCGATCGGCGATCGCCGCGCACAGGCGCTCGAGCGTCTTGTAGGAGCGCTGCTGTGCGACCAGGTTGACGACGTCGCAGACCTCCGCGTAGTCGACCGTGTCCTCCACGCGATCGGTCACGGTCGCGTCACAGTCGCCGACGTCGATGCGCAGGTCGAGCAGCAACCGCTGTCCCACCTCGCGCTCGGCCGCCGTCACCCCTACATGGGTGAACAGCGAGAGCCCGGTGATCTCGATCGTGACCTCGGGCTCGGGATGGCCTTCGTCGTCGTCCTCTACCTCGTCGTACTCGTCGGGGTCGGCCATTGCGCGGTGACCGTAGCAGCCGTCACCGAGAGGGCGTCGTGGACGGGCGCGACATCGTGCACGCGAAAGACGCGCGCCCCCCGCTCGTAGGCCAGCACGTTGGTGGCGATGGTGCCCGGAACGCGGTGGTCGGGATCGCGTCCGGTGATCTTGCCCAGAAAAGACTTGCGCGAGGTGCCGATCACCAGCGGCTGGCCGATCGCCACCAGCTCGTCGAGCCGGCGCAGCAGCTCGAGGTTGTGGACGATCGTCTTGCCGAACCCGATGCCGGGGTCGAGCATCACGCGCTCGCGCGCGATCCCGCGCGTCATGGCGAACTCCAGGCGCTCCTCGAGGAACGCCTTGATGTCCGTCACGACGTCGTCGTAGCGCGGGTCGTCCTGCATCGTGCGCGGGTCGCCGAGCATGTGCATCACGCAGCAGTCGGCGCCGGCCTGGGCCACGACGTCGGCGAGCCGCGGGTCGGCCCGAAACGCGGTCACGTCGTTGACGTAGGTGGCGCCGGCCTCGAGCGCGCGCTGCGCGACCGCGCTCTTGGAGGTGTCGATCGAGATCTGCGCTCGCGTGCCGGCCGCGACCAGCCCCTCGATCACGGGCAGGACCCGGCGCAGCTCTTCCCGCTCGTCGACGGGCTCGGCTCCGGGCCGCGTCGACTCGCCGCCGATGTCGAGGATCGCCGCGCCCTCGAGCTCGAGCTCGAGCCCGTGCGCGATCGCGGCGCGCGCGTCTAGATAGCGCCCCCCGTCCGAGAACGAGTCCGGCGTGACGTTGACCACGCCCATGATCCGGAAGTCGCTCAAGTCTCCTCGTCGGGCCAGCGCCCGTGGCGGCCGAAGTACTCGCGCGCCCGCTCCTCGCGCTCGCGATCGCGGTTGCTCTGCACGCTCATCCGGTACATCCAGTTGATCATCCAAACGACAACCCCGGCGAGGATCAGCGCGACGCCGGCGCCGGCGAGCACCGAGTCGGTTCCAGCGCCGCCGAGAATGATCAGCACCACACCCGCCGCCGCGATCCCGAGCGGCAGCCACACGCGAGTGGCGGTCAGAAAGAAGCGGGTTGCACCTGTCGGCGGGGGCTCGTCGGACATCGCCCACAGACGTTAGTGGTCACGGCCTGATCACCTCTCTGCGCGGCCGCGGTATATCGTGCCGCGCCGTGAACTCCCAGAACCACAGATTCGACCCAACGATCACCCGCCGCGCGCTGCTGCGCACCGCCGCCGGAGCCGGCGCCGGCGCCCTCATGAGCCGCGGGCTGCCCGCCTGGGCCAAGCCGATCCTCGCTGCGGACGGGCAGCTGCGAAAGCCCGGCAGCCGCCCGTTCCCCCACCTACCGGCGGGGCACCCGAGCATGCCGGAGATCAAGCACATCGTCGTGCTGATGATGGAGAACCATTCGTTCGACAACCTGCTGGGCATGGTTCCCTACCAGGTCCCGGGTCGCCAAGCAGTCGATGGGCTGACTCGCAAGCACGGCCGCTTCACGAACGTCAATCGCGACACCAACGGCACGCGCGTTTTCGCACAGCACGCCGACTCGCCGTGCCAGCTGCAGGGTCACCCCGGCCAGAACTGGAACGCCAGCCACGAGTCATACGACGGGGGCCGTAACGACGGCTTCGTGAAGGCCAGCGGACCGATCGCAATGCGCTTCTGGGACCAGCGCGACCTGCCGTTCACCTACTCGCTCGCGAGACACTTCCCGATCGGGGAGCGCTACTTCTGCTCGGTCCTTGCCCAGACCTATCCCAATCGCCGCTTCTTCTTCGCCGGCACGGCATCGGGGATCATCGCCACCAACGGCGTCACGTTCAGCGTTCCGGCGAAGAACGGCACGATCTTCGACCGGCTCGACGCCCACCACATCGGCTGGCGGGTCTACTACCAGAATGCGCCGAGCCTGCTGATCGTCCCCGGCACCGTCACGCCCCAGAATCGGCGCGGCTCCCGCCTGGTCCACTACAACAAGTTCCACGCGGACGCGGCCGCGGGCCGGCTACCGGCATTCACGTTCATCGACCCTGAGTACGACACGACGTCGGAGGAGAACCCGCAGGACATCCAGGTCGGCGAGCGGTTCGTCGCCGACGTCGTCCGCACGCTGATGCGAGCACCAACCTGGAAGAACACCGCCCTGTTCATCACCTATGACGAGCACGGCGGCTACTACGACCACGTGCCGCCTCCCCCGGCGATACCGCCCGACTCGATCCGGCCGCTCCTGAACCCCGGCGACATCCCCGGGGGCTACAACCGCTACGGCTTCCGGGTGCCGACGATCGTGGTCTCGCCATGGGCAAAGCCCAACTACGTGTCCAGCATGATCCAGGACCACACGTCGATCCTCGCGTTCATGGAGCGGAAGTGGAACCTCCCGGCGATGACGTTCCGCGACGCCAACGCCCAGCCGATGACCGACTACTTCGACTTCTCGAAGCCAGCGTTCCTAAAGCCGCCGCCGCTCCACAAGGCCCCTGCGCTCGCGCCAGGCCTGGCGGCGTGCCACCGGGAGGGGCTCAACCCGCCGCTGCCCCCGGGCGTCGGCTAACGGGGCGCGAGCCGGTCGAGGCTACTCGGCAGTGCCGCCGGCCAGACCGGGCCGTGGCAGCGGCCTCGGCGCGTCGCGACCGGCGCGCTCGCCCTGCGCGGGCGGGATCGGGACCTCGGGCGGAGGCGGCGCCTCGGCGCCGAACACTTCCTCCTCGGTCTGGCCGTCGAGCAGTGCCTCGAACTCGACCTTCTCGATCGTCTCGCGCTTGACCAGGATCTCCGACAGCTTCTCGAGCGATCCGCGGTACTGAGTGAGGATCTCCTTGGCCTGCACGTGGGCGGCCTCGACGATGCGGCGGATCTCGTCGTCGATCTCGCGCGCGATCTCGTCGGAGTAGTCGGGCTCGGCCGAGAACTCTCGGCCCAGGAAAGGCTGACCGTGGTCGTGGCCGAACACACGTGGTCCGAGCTTCTCGGACATTCCGAACCGCATGACCATCTGCTTTGCGGTCGCGGTGACCTTCTCGAGATCGTTGGAGGCGCCGGTGGTGACCTCGCCGAAGACGATCTCCTCGGCGGCGCGGCCGCCCAGCGTCATCGCCATGGTGTCCTGCAGCTCGGCGCGCGTGGTCAGGAACTTGTCCTCGGTGGGGAGCGAGATCGTGTAGCCCAGCGCCTGGCCTCGGGAGATGACCGAGATCTTGTGGACGGGATCGGAGTTGGGCAGGTAGTGGCCGACGATCGCGTGGCCCATCTCGTGGTAGGCCGTGATCTTGCGCTCCTTGTCGCTCATCACCCGGGTCTTCTTCTCGGGGCCGGCGATCACGCGCATGATCCCCTCTTCAAGCTCGTCCTGGGTGATCTCGCGCTTGCCGTTGCGCGCCGCGAGCAGCGCCGCCTCGTTGACCAGGTTCGAGAGATCGGCGCCGGTGAAGCCGGGGGTCTGACCCGCCAGCGCGTCGACGTTTATTTCGCGAGCGAGCGGCTTGCCGCGAGTGTGGACCTCGAGGATCTTCTTGCGGCCCGTGCGGTCCGGACGGTCGACGACGATCTGACGGTCGAAGCGACCCGGGCGCAGCAGCGCCGGGTCGAGGATGTCCGGGCGGTTCGTGGCGGCGATCAGGATGATGTTGTCCTTCATCTCGAAGCCGTCCATCTCGACGAGCAGCTGGTTGAGCGTCTGCTCGCGCTCGTCGTG
>DASSGR010000148.1:0-37250 GCA_035693425.1 Solirubrobacteraceae bacterium | reverse complement strand
CGCGCCGTCAGCGCGTCGCCGGCTCCCACCAGGCTGTCCTGGACCGCGACGCGCGTCTTGGGGTCAAACGTCTTGAAGATGTCGTCGAACTGCACCGGCACGCTGGTCTGCGACAGCGGCAGCAGGCCCCCGTCGGTGATCACGTTGCCGGACGTGCCGCGATCCAGGTCCACGTACTTGGTGCCGAGCACCGACGCCGGCTGGATCGTCGCGGTCGAGTCGACCGGCACTTTGCCGTGCGCCTGGTCGAGGTTCAGCGTCAGCTGCGCGCCGGCTTGGCCGCTGGGCAGCTGTATCGGCTTCATGTTGGAGACGACGCCGATCCGGAACCCGCCCTCGCGGACTTCGTTGCCGACCACCAGGTTCGAGCCGTTGGCGATGTCGACCTTCAGCTCCCTGGTCGGCACGAACGGGAGCCCGTTGTTGGCGTTGTAGGCGAGGAACACCGCGATCAGCGCGATCAGCACCGTCACTGCGCCGATCAGGACCGGGTTGGCGAACGCGGATTGCTGTGAGCGGCTTCTCATGGCGCCAGGAGGTAGTTGAGGAGCTGCTGGGTCTGGCCGCCGGAGGACGCCGGGGCCGAGGGGCTCGATCCGCCGCCCAGCGCCGCGGCGATCTGGCCGAGCGTGCTCTGGACGCTGGCCGCGGGGTCGGTGGCGGCGCTCGCGGGTGAGCCTCCCCCGCCTCCGCCTCCCGATGACGAGGAGCCGGATGCGTTGGCGCTGGAGGCCGAGCCCGCGGAGCCGGCGTCGTTGCTCGAGCCGCGGGCCGAGGCGTTGCGCGGGCTTGCGGCGGCGGCCGACGCCTGCAGCTTGCACGCGTTGGTGGGCCGGCCCTTCTCGCCGGGGGGTGCGCCGCCAGGATCGGGCACGCACGCGCTGGGGTCGCTCGGATCGGTGGTGGTCACGCCCGGCTGGTCGGGACCGAGCATCGAGTAGCACTGCCGGGCTGCCGCGAGGCCCTGCTGCTTGATCGTCGCCGCGATCGTCGACGGGGTCGCGTAGGGGCCGCAGGCCCCGCTCGCGAACGCGTCAACCGCGAGCAGGTGGCCGAAGGGACCGAACGTGTTGATCGCCAGCGGCTGGATGAAGACGTACTGGAGCAGGGCCTCGAGCCCGGTGTAGCCCTTGCCGCCGGGGCTGCGAGGATCGGGCTCGACCGCACGGCTGCGATCGTCGAGGTCGTGTAGGACGATCGAAAGGTTCTGTCCCAGCTCCGGGGTGGGCTTGGCGAACTGGTTGAGGTGCTTGATCGTGGGGTTGGCTGCCACAACAGCGGCCTTGCCGGTGACCGAGGCCTGGCCGAGCGACTTGATCGCCGGCAACGCGGAGTTCGAGAACGCCGGGAGGTCGCGCAGCAGCGTGTTGAAGTTCTTCGCGGCGGAGTTGAGGTTGGCGAGCACCGGCTCGTTGGCGTCGGCGGAGGCGCCGAGCTTGGCCATGGCCGGACGGAGCTGCTCAAGCAACCCGGGCAGCCGCTGCAGCGAAAGGCGCAGGTTGGAGTCCTGAGCGGCGGTGTCGCGCGCGGTGTTGCCGGCCTCGACGATGAACCGGTTGACTTCCTTGGAGTTGTTGGCCAGCGCGGTGATCACCGAGTTTGAGTCAGCGGTCAGCTGCTGAAGCGTGTGCGAGTCGTTGGCCAGCAGGTTGAGCAGGTTGTCGGTTTCTGTGAGCGCCGGGACCGCACGGCGCAGTGCCGACTGCAGGTCTCCCGAGCGCCCCGCAACCGCCGCGCCGAGCTCGTTGATGATCAGCGTGAAGCGCTGCCGGTAGGGCAGGCGCATCACGTCCTGAACCAGGTCGGCGGGGATCGTCGACTCGGTGTCGGTGACCGGGATCGTGGAACCCGGCTTGAGGGCCTTGCCGTACTGGCCGGGCTGGCAGTCGATGAAGTACTCGCCGATCAGCGACTGCGGGCGCGACTGGCAGAAGGCGTCGGACTTGAACGAGCCAAAGCCGCTTTGGGTGACCTGCACCGTGACCAGGGCGCGGCACGTGGGGTTGCCGCCGCCGTCGATGCAGTTCTTCGGAAGCTCGATCGTCTGGATCTTCCCGGCGCGCACGCCCGCGACCTTGAAGTCGGCGCCGGTGACGAGGCCGAAGGCGTTGTCGAGCTGGATCTTGTACGTACCGGCAGCCGAGTTGCTGTTGGAGGCTCCCCCGGCGATCACCACGAACGCGCCGATGGCGAGCAGGATCGCTGCGCTTGCGAGGACCCGTTTCATTTGCCCGTCGGGACCTGGTTGGGGTTGCACGGGAACCCAGACTCCGGGAAGTACAACGCGCCGCGCTCCATCGACCCCGGACAGCGGTCGCCCTGGCCGGTGGTCAGCATCTGCTGCGCGAACTGGAGGCGGTCCTGGCTTCCGGGCAGGATGTTCAGCAGGTTGCTGAAGATGTTCAGGCTCCCGTTCTCGATCGAGCCCAGGCCCACCACCGGGGCGACGCGGCTGGCCCCGCCGTTGGCGTCGATCGTGCCGGGGTGCGTATAGCCCTCAAACCAGCCCGTCAGGTCGACCGCATACGGTCGGCCGGTGGCCAGCTCCGGCGTGGAGCCATTCAGCGCCGTGACCGAGCTCGGGAATGCGCCGGGCCGCACCTTGCCGTTGGCGCTGATTTTGCGGACCGTCGCCTGCGCCAGCGGCACGCCTAGCTTGGTCAGCTCGATCAGGTCGTTGTTGGCGCCCGGCTTCCTGATGATGGCGGAGAGGTCACGGATCGTGGGAACCGAGTCCTCGGCGAGGGGCTTGAGCTGCTCGAGCAGCTTCTGGAGCTTGGGCGCGACCGGCTTTGAGGCGTCGACCAGCGGCTTGAGGTCGTCGAGCGCGCTGCGGAGGTTCACGAACGTGGTGTTGGCCAAGCGCATGAAGCCCGGGAGGCGCTGAATGGACTGGCCGAGCGCGACGTGCTGGGCGGCGAGCGCCTGGGTCGTGGTGTTTAGGTGCTGGACCAGGCCGCTCAGGTCCGATTGGCGCTGCGCGATGTCCGAGAGCAGGTGGCCGGACTTGACGACGAAGTTCGTGAACTTGCCCGTGTCGCGGTTGAGCTCTCGGAACAGCAGGCTGCTCGACGCCACCGCCGGGTTGAGGTATTGCCAGGCAGCCTGGGCCTCCTTGCCGCTGTTCGCGTACTGGGATGCGGAACCCTGGATCACGTCCTGAAGGCCCTTGCGGGTGGGCGCGTCAAGCGTGTTGAACAGCTGGTCGAAATCGACGGCGCTGGTCGTGTTGCTGGTGGGAATGACGCCGCCGTTGGGGATGTGCGGCGCCGTCCCCGAACCGAGACGAAGGTCCACGTAGCGGTTGGCGATGCCCGACAGCGACGCCAGCCGCACGGTGGCCAGCGTCCCCTGGTGCAGCGGCTGGAAGGTGGAGTTGTCGATGGTTAGCGTGAGTTCGGCCTGGCCGCTGGGCGTCAGCGTGATCTTCGAGACCGATCCGACGGGGTTGCCGGCGACCTGCACCTGGTCGCCGGGCACCAGCTGGCTGGCGTTCGCGAAGATCGCCTTGACCTGGTAGCTCGAGCCTCCGGACAGCAAGATGACGGCAACCGCCGCGATGGCGATTCCCACTGCGGCAAACGCCGCGACCCTGCCGATCAAACTCGAGTTGCGCATCAGCGCGACCTCTCCAAACCGAACGCCTCCCGCAAGTGCGTTCGTAGGTTCTCCCGCGAGTCGATCGAACCTAGCAAGGGGTTTGTCGCGGTGTCAATTTTGAACCGACGGCCTTGTAGGTGCCTCAACGACGGGGCTTTCCGGTATTCCGTGCGCCCTCGATGGAGTTCGCGCGACGGCCTTGTCGCGGTTGGCGAGATCATTCTCAGGCGCTAGGTTTGAAGCACTGTCGGGAGTACGTGGCCCGGGTGGTGGAATTGGTCAGACACGGTCGCCTTAAGAGCGACTGCCCAAGTGGCGTGAGGGTTCGAGTCCCTCCCCGGGTACTTCCCACTCCGCCCCGCCCTTACGCGCGCGTGAGAACGACAAAAGTTGTGTTTCTGTTGTGATCTCGCGAAGCTTCGAGCGCGGCGGACCGCAACTAAGTCGCTGCTACCGTGTCTGAGCGACCGAGGACGGTCGCGCGGTGGAAGTCTCGACACTCAGATACTCCCGCGGGATTGGCCTGCACGGCCGGTCCCCTCTGCTCAGGCTGCAATCGGACGAGCGCCTGATCGCGTACGTGCGCCGCGGCAACAACGCGGCGTTCGAGGTCCTGGTGGCGCGCTACCAGTCGCGGCTGCTGTCCTTCTGCCGCCACCTGCTCGGGTCGCGCGAGGATGCCGAGGACGTGCTGCAGGAGGTGATGGCGGCCGCGTTCAACGCGATCCTCGCCGACGACCGGCCGATCAACGTCCGGCCGTGGCTGTACCGCATCGCCCGTAACCGCAGTCTCAACCACCTGCGCCGGATCCAGGCCGTCGGGGTCGACTCGATGGACGTCCACCTGTCCGACAACGGCGCCAGCACGGCCGACAAGGTCCACGAGCGCGAGGAATTCCGCGTCCTCGTCGACGACATCCACGAGCTTCCCGAGACCCAGCGGACCGCGCTCGTGCTCCGCGAGATGGATGCGCTGTGCTACGAGCAGATCGCCGAGGCGATGGAGACGACCGTATCGAGCGTCAAGTCGCTGCTGGTCCGCGCTCGTGTGTCCTTGGCCGAGGCCGCCGAAGCGCGGCTGCTGTCCTGCGACGAGGTGCGGATCGAGCTCGGCGAGGTGGCCGAGGGCCTGCGCCGCCGGCCCAGCTCGCTCGTGCGCCGCCACCTGCGTTCGTGCAAGCGCTGCTCGAGCTTCAAGGTCCAACTCCGGGAGACCAACAAGGCGCTCACCGCGCTGCTGCCGATCGGCCCGATGGTGTTCGTGCTTCGCAAGCTCGCCCTGGTGCATCTCGGCCACTCCGCCGGCGCCGGCGCCGGCACAGGCGCCACCGGCGCCGGGGCGGCCGGGCAGGCTGCCGCGGTGGGCGGTACGGCAGCGGCCGGGGCCGGCGCGACCGCCACGCTCGGATCGGCGGGCGGGATCCTGTCGGCCGGAGTCGGAGCGATCGCGACAAAGGCGGCTGCCGGCTTGGCCGCCGCCGCGCTCGTGACGGCGGGCGCGGTCGAGGTTTCCCAGCGGCCGACCCCCACCAAGGTCGCCGCCACCCATCACCACCCGGCCGTCGTCGCCACGCCCCCACCGGCGCCGGTGCCCTCCACGCACTCCCAGCAGGGCTTCGAGAGCACCGTCGTGGAGGTGCATCCCAAGAAGGCCCACGACGTGAAGAAGGCCGTGGCGAGCAAGACCCACGACATCACCCAGGCCGCCTCAAAGCCCGCCGACAACACCTCAGACAAAGCCACCAAAACGACCCCGACGACCACCACGACGACCACCGCGCCGACCGAGCCGCCGGGACGGCAGCAGACTCAGACCGACCCGACGGTGCTTCCGCCGGCGCCCACGCCGACCTCGTCGACTCCGACGGCTACCACCGCGCCGGCGCCGACCACGACGCCCGCCGCCACGCCGACGACCACGACGACCACGACGAGCACTCCGTCGTCGACCACCCCGACTACTACCACGACGACACCGACGACGACGCCGGTCCCGACGCCGGTCCCGCCGCCGCCCGATCAGCTGCCCGCCGGCGACCCGCCCCCGACGGACGGCTCAGCCACCGGCGTGGTTGGGGTCGACCCCAGCGCGGCGCCGCTGGTGGATTCGTTCGCGTCGGCGCCGCCACATCACCGGCATCGGCATCACGGCGTCTTTACGTGGTAGACGACGGGTCGATCGACTTCGACCACTTTCAGGCCGTCGACATGCGCGTCGGTCGCGTGCTGTCGGTCGAGGAGTTCCCCGAGGCCCGCAAGCCGGCGTGGAAGCTGACGATCGACTTCGGGCCCGAGATCGGCACCAAGCGCTCGTCGGCCCGGATCACGCATTACACGCGCGAGGAACTCGAGGGGACGCTGGTCGTGGCGGTCGTCAACTTCCCGCCCCGCCAGATCGGGCCGGTGCGCTCGGAGGTGCTGGTGCTTGGCGCCCTGGACGACGAGCTCGACGTGGTGCTGCTACGCCCCGACCGCGATGCGGCGGTCGGTTCGCGGATCGCTTAGGACGCTACGGGCCGGGCTCGCCGCCGATCAGCAACATCGCGCGCGGCTTGCCGTCGATGTCGACTGCGTACTGGCCGGCTTTGAGCCCGGGAATCAGCGTCGACGCGCGGCCGTGCGCCGGGACGCTCAGCGTGCGCCGGCCCTCGGGAAGCACGACCACCACCGCGTGCCGCTCGCCGTCACCGGAGACGACCGTCAGGGCAACCGCGAGGAACGCCGGAGCGGACACGGTCGCGGGGCTCACCCCGCTTGCGCGGACCGTGAACGTCGCTGGCACACGCGCGTTGCTGGACCCGCCGGCGGGGCTCTTGGCGTTCGTGCCCGGCGAGCTGCCGGCGCCAGACTTCGGCGACGGCTGAGCGCTGACGCCGCCCGAGCCCGAGGCCTTGCTCTTGGTCTTCGGCTTCGGCGAGGTGGTCGTGGTGGACGTGCTCTGGGTGGTGGACGTGCTCTGGGTGGTGGCCGTGGTCGGCGTGCTGGCCGTGCTCGACGTGGTTGGTGAGCTCGCCGCCGTCGTCGTGCTGGTCGCGTGCTTTGACCCGCCGCAGCCGGCGATTGCGAGCGCGGCGATTAACACTCCAGAAAGTTGAGCCAGAACCCTCACGTTAAGAGCATAGGGGCCGATTAAATGGGCTGAGGATGAGGTCCATCAGATGCACTCACCGGCAAAAACAGCACGTGAGAAGCTCGTCGAGTACGACGCGCTGCGACGCCGCGTGTGGATCCTCGGCCAGCGTTGCCATCACGGTGCAACCGGAGGCGTCCTCGCAGGACTCGCGTTCGCCGGGCTGATCGCCGACTCGCTGCCGCCGTTCCACGGCGCGGCGCCGCGCTCGATGCTCGCGGTCACCCTGGCCACGGGCGGCGTGCTGATGGTCCACGACTGGAAGGACCGCTCGATCTGGTTCGAGCGCGGTCGCGGGTCGCAGGGATAGATCAACCCGTAGCTTGTGCGCGGTGGCGACCGCGCTGCTGACCACCTATCTGACCGCCTATCGGATGCCGCTGTTCGAGCGGCTGGCCGAACGCCACGAGCTCGAGGTGCTCTGCTTCGGAGGCGGCGCGCGGTACGTGCCCAAGTGGTTCAGCGATCTCGACCAGCAGCTCGCCGCCGCACCGTTTCCGGCGCGCAAGCTGCACGGGGCGCGCGAGGCGTTTGCGGTGGCGCGCGACCACGAGCTGGTGATCGCGCCGTTCGCCGGTGGCGCGACGCTGCCCGCCGCGTACATGGGTGCCAGGCGCTTCGAGCGACGGTTCGTGCTGTGGGCGTCGGTGTGGGCGCAGCCCCGGTCGGTGACCCACGCCGCCGCCTTGCCGATGATCCGGCTTATCTATCGCGACGCGGACGCGGTGATCGCCTACGGCGAGCATGTGCGGCGCTTCGTGGCGGGAATCCGGGGTCATGACGACGACGTGTTCGTGGCGCCGCAGTCGGTCGAGCCCGAGCTGTTCGGCCGGCCCGTGAGTGACAGCGAGGTCGCGGCATTCCGCGAGGCGCACCGGCTGGGCGATGGCCCGCTGGTGCTGTATGTCGGGCGGCTCGTGACCGAGAAGGGGGTGGCGGTTCTGCTCGACGCGTGGCCGATGGTGAGCGCTGACGCCACGCTAGTGCTGATCGGCGACGGCCCAATCGCCGCGCGGGCGGGCAGCGCGCCCCGGACCCGGCTGCTCGGCGCGCTGCCGCGCGCGGATCTGCCCGTCGCCTACGCCGCCTCGGCGTTCGTGCTGTTGCCTTCGATCCCGACGCCCCGGTTTCGGGAGCCGTGGGGTCTGGTCTGCAACGAGGCGATGCATCAGGGCCGGCCGGTGATCGCCACCACCTCGGTGGGGGCCGTGGCCGGCGGCCTCGTCGTCGACGACGACACGGGCCTTGTCGTCGCCCCGGGAGACGCACCAGCCCTGGCGAACGCGATCGAGCGGCTGCTGGCCGACGCGCCGCTGCGGTCGCGGTTGGGCAAGCGCGCCAGGCAGGCGGTCTCGGCCTACACGTACGACGCGATGGTGGAGGCGTTTGACCGGGCGATCAGCGTCGCCCGGGCGCGCTCACGTCACTGACCGACGGAGAACAGCGCCTCGAGGTCGTGGCGCGAATAGACCTCGAAAGCCACCATCGTCGAGGTCCGCACCACGCCCTCGAGCTGGACAATCTTGCCGGTCACCACCTTCGCCAGGTCCTCCTGTTGGCGCAGGCGCAGGACCGCCACGAAATCCCATTCTCCGGTGACCGAGTAGGCCTCGGCCACGCCCTCGATGTCGGCGAGGTCGCCACCCAGCGTCGCGAGTGCCGCACGCTCGGCCTGGATCAGAACGATCGCGTGAGTCACGTGGAGTGCGTCTCCCCCGGCTCCAGCACGACGACGCTGGATCCGGTCGCGGATTCCACATCGGACTTGAACGCCTCGGCGTCGGCCTCGATCGGCGGGAACGTGTTGTAGTGGCAGGGGATCACGGTGCTCGCGCCGACGAGCTGTGCGGCGTCGACAGCGTCGGTGCTGTCCATCGTGTAGTGCCCGCCGATGCACATCAGCGCGATGTCGATCGGCGCGCGCTTGCCGACGAGCTGCAGGTCGGAAAACAGCGCCGTATCGCCGAGGTGGTAGATCACGGTGTCCTCGAAGTGGATCAGTAGCCCGGCGGGCGTGCTGACCGTGCCCTTCGGCGTGGTCGAGGTGTGCCACGCGGGGACGAGCTTGACCGTGCCCCAGTCGAACTTGGCGCTGCCGCCGAGGTTGCAGTCGCGCACGTCGACGCCCTCCTCGCCGATCTCGCCCGCGATCTCGGTGATCGCCACGACGGTCGCGCCCGTGCGCTTTGCGATGTCGACGGTGTCGCCGTAGTGGTCGCCGTGGCCGTGGGTTAGCAGGATCGTGGTCGCCGCGGCGTCCGCGGCGGCGATCGCTGCCTTCGGGTTGCCCGACAGGAATGGATCGATCAGCACCGTGGTGTCGCCGTCGGACAGCTCAAAGCAGGCGTGGCCGAGAAACCGCACTTCCATAGTCATCCGTCCTCCTGTGTCGTTGGTCCTGGCTCGGGAGCGAGCTCCCGCGCCAGCTCAAACCCCACGGCCACCCCGACGAGCATCCCCAGCCGGGTCTCCTCGGCGAGCAGCGTCTGAACCTCGCGAATGCGCTGGCCGGGATCATCCTGGCCGGCCGCCTCGCGAACCGCCTGGTTGTGGCCCGCGTCGAACCAGCCGCCCTCGTCGAGCGCCACGCCCAGCACGCGCTGGAGCGCGGGCGCGGCTCGCGCGACGAGCGCCTGAGCCTCTCTCAGTCGTTGCGGCTCGGTCAGGGCGGCGATCGCCGCATCGAGCTCTGCATCGGTGTAGACGCGGTCGGCCACGCAGTGACGGCATCATACGTAGGCAGTGGTTGCGCTGACCTCCCTCTCCCACGGCGCGGGTTGCGGCTGCAAGCTGCCGGCCGCGGCGATCGGCCCGTTGCTGTCGGCGCTTCCAGGCACTCCTAATTCCAACGTCCTCGTGGGCTTCGACACGAGCGACGACGCCGGCGTCGTGCGAGTGCGCGACGACCTGGCGATCGTCACCACGGCCGACTTCTTCACGCCGATCGTCGATGACCCGTTCGACTTCGGGCGGATCGCCGCAACCAACGCGCTGTCGGACATCTACGCGATGGGCGCGTCGCCCGTCAGCGCGTTGAACCTGGTCGCGTTCTCGTTGGAGACCCTTGGAGGCGATGTGCTCGTCGAGATCCTGCGCGGGGCGGCGGCGGTCGCCGACGACGCCGGCGTCCCGATCGTCGGGGGCCATTCGATCGACGACGCCGAGCCCAAGTTCGGGTGGGCGGTGACCGGAGTGGTCGCGCCCGACGAGGTGGTCACCAACGCCGGGGGCCGGGCAGGCGATGCCGTCGTCCTGACCAAGCCGCTGGGCGCCGGGGCGGTCACCACCGCCTTGAAGCGTGGGGTGGGCGATCCGCCCTTGGCGGAGGCGGTGCGGGTGATGACGACGCTGAACCGCAACGGCGCGCGTGCGGCCCTGGCCGCGGGGGTGCATGGGATGACGGACGTGACCGGGTTCGGGCTGCTGGGCCACCTGCACGAGCTGGCGTTGGCGAGCGGCGTGGCGGCCGAAGTCGACGCCGCGGCGGTGCCGGCGATCGAGGGCGTGGTCGAGCTGCTGTCAGATCCGGAGGAGCGCGCGGTGGCCGGCGGGACGCGGCGAAACCGTGCGCATGCCGAGGAGTTTTCGGTGTTCGCGGACGGAGTGCCGGAGGCGCTGCGGTGGTTGGTGTGCGACGCGATGACCTCCGGTGGGCTGCTTGCGGCGGTCGAACCGGGTGCGGCGTCGTCGGTGCCGGGGGCGGTCGTGGGCCGGCTGGTCGAGGGGCCGGCCGGGACGATCAAGGTCCGCTGAGGCCGCCCGAGCGCCGGAAAACGACCCACTCGGCGCGGTCCGGGTCCACCGTGGGTCGTTTGCCTCGCTCAGCGCGGTAAACGACCCAGTGCGTCCGGGGATGGTCTCGACTGAGGTCGTTTTCGTCACTGCCCCGGCCCGTCGGGGCCGGCTTGAGCCCTCAGCGACGGGGCAAACGTCCCGCTCGAAATACTTCCGTTGCTGCCTGGGATATTCGCTCCCTGGGACGGAGCAAACATCCCGGGCGACCCTCAGTTCGGCTCGATCGGGACGTTTGCCCCGCGGCTCAGCGGTCGTTGACGGCCCGGCCTGGGTAATGACACAAGAGCCCCGCCTGGGAGATCGCGTGTGGCATTACCCAGCTCCCAGATGGGTAACCCCACGCGTCTCTGTCACACGGCGCCGCGTGTGGCGTAACCCAGGCGCCGTGTGATCGCCAGGGCGATCCGAACGAAATCCCTCAGCGGTCGTGCAGACGCGCGAGCGGCAGCCCGAGCGCAAAGCCCGCGACGATCCCGACGACGTCGGCGAGCCAGCTGGCCTCGTGAACGACGAGCGGCATCAGCGCGACGACCAGGAAGAACGCCGCGGCGCCGAGCAGGTCGCCGTCGATCTCCTCGCCCGCGCGCAGCGACTGCAGGTCGGGCACCGACCAGGCGCAGATCATGGCCAGCGCCGCACCGTTCGCGCCCGCGACGACCGGGATCTGGTAGGCCGCGGCGGTCGCCGCAACCCCCCCGATCCCGCCAACCGCGAACAGCGCGAGCACGGTGGAGGGCCCATGCCGACGTTCGAGCAGCCATCCGAACAGGCCGATCGCGCCAAGACAGGCGAACGCATAGCCGGTGTTCGTGTAGACGAACGGCGCGGTGAGCACCTTCCACCAGTCGCCGCCGGGCTTTCCGATCACGGCGACGTCGTCGAGCGTCAGCAGCGACGTGCGCCACAGCAAGCAGCCGAGCAGACCGCCGATCACGAGCGCGAGCGTCGCGTACGGCCGCGACTCGGGGCGGATGCCGGGGATCTCGCCTCGGCGCAGGCGCGGCAGCGACGGCGCCGGCGTGCGCCGCTTGCGGCGCTTCTCCGCCACCCGACCGTCGCGGTCGAGCTTCGGGGCCCGTTTGCGCAGCCGGTTGCCGCAATACGGGCATTCGGTGATGTACGGGCTCACCTCGGACCCGCAGTTCTTGCAGATCACGAACAGGTCCGGTCCGCCGGTGCTCACAACGCTCGATTGTAGAGCGGCGCAGATGGCCCGACCGTGGTTAAACCGCGGTGGCCGCGACGATCTCGGCCATGACCTCCCTGAGGTCGTGGTTGGCCTCGAACACGACGACCTGACGGGCGGCGCCATTGCCCCGCTCAAGCAGGTCTTCCACCGCCTCGAGCTCGTCCAGGGAGCCCAGGTCACGGCAGTGATCGCGCGTCCGGTCGATCAGCCGACGGGCCAGCGCGCGGGTCGAGACGCGGTCCGAGCTCGGCAGATCGACGAGCTCGCCATCGAGGCCGTGGCGCGCGGCCAGCCACCGGTTCTCGTCGAGCATCTCGTGCGGGTAGGTCGACAGCGGCGTGCCGGTCTCGTAGTGCTCGGAGAGCTCGCGGGCCAGGGCCTGCACGAGCGCGGCCAGCCCCAGGGTGTGCTCGATCCGGGTCTGCGAGTCCATCACTCTCACCTCAACCGTGCCGAAGCTCGGATGCGGGCGAACGTCGGGCCACAGGTAGGTGTAGTCCTCGATCACGCGCGCGGTGACCATGAACTCGATCCGCCGCTCGTAGTCCTCCCAGCTCTCGTACGTGGGCGGGATACCGGTCCGCGGGAACGCCCGGAAGATCGGGATCCGCACCGAGGCCAGGCCGGTGGAGTCCGCGCGCCAGAACGGCGAGTTCGCCGACAGGCCCAAGAGCAGCGGGACGTGTACCCGCATCCCGTTGGCGACGTGGATCGCCTTCTCCGGGTCGTCGATCCCGACGTGCACGTGCATCCCGAAGATCAGCTCCTGGCGCGCCACGAACGCCAGCGCCGAGATCAGGTCGCGGTAGCGCGACCTGGCCACGATCCGCTGGTCTTCCCACATCGCGAACGGGTGGGTGCCGGCGGATCCGATCGCAAGGCCCTTGGAGGCCGCCGTCTGGGAGACCTGGCGGCGCAGCGCCCGCAGCTGTTCACCTGCCTCGGTGATGTTCTGGCAGGGGTCGGTGGAGATCTCGAGCACCGACTCCATCAGCTCGGGCTTGATCTCGCCCGACGGCGCCGGCTCGATCATGCTCTCGATCGCATTGACGAGCTCCAGCGACTCGGCGTCGAGGATCATCAGCTCTTCCTCGATGCCCAGCGTGAACGGGGGGCCTCTAAAGGCGTGATCCATCGCGGCGCAGCTTAGAGAGAGCGCCAGTTGACCTCCCCGCTGGCGGTTCCCTCGCCTAGACTGAGCCCCAGCGATCACTTGAGAGAAGGGACAACGAATGGCTCTGGGCTATGACGGAAAGCTCTACATCCTGGCGTTCGACCACCGGGGCTCGTTCCAGAAGAAGATGTTCGGGATCCAGGGCGACCCCACGCCGGATGAGGTCGAGACGATCTCCGATGCCAAGCGGCTGATCTTCGAGGGGATGCTCGAGGCGGTATCCCGTGGCGCCGAGGCCGGCGCGACTGGCGTGCTGGTCGACGAGCAGTTCGGCTCCGACATCCCCCAGCGCGCCCGCGAGCATGACCTGAAGCTCTCGATGCCGGTCGAGAAGTCCGGCCAGGACGAGTTCGACTTCGAGTACGGCGAGGACTTCGCCGCTCACATCGAGAAGTTCGACACCGATTTCTCCAAGGTGCTCGTCCGCTACAACCCCGACGGCGACGCCAAGATGAACCAGGAGCAGCTCGAGCGGCTCAAGCGTCTTGCCGACTGGCTTCACGCCAACGGCCGCAGGTTCCTGTACGAGCTGCTGGTCCCCGCCACCGACGCCCAGCTCGAGCAGGTCGGCGGCGACAGCGACCGCTACGACGCCGAGCTGCGCCCGGAGCTGATGCGGCGCGCGATCGAGGAGAACCAGAACTACGGCATCGAGGTCGACGTCTGGAAGATCGAGGGCGTCGAAGAGCAGTCCGACGCCGAGATGCTCGCCGAGCAGACCCGCAAGGGCGAGGGTCGCGAGAACGTCAAGTGCGTGCTGCTGGGCCGTGGCGCCTCCGACGAGAAGGTCGACCACTGGCTGCGCCAGGCCGCTCCGGTCGAGGGCTTCGTCGGCTTTGCGATCGGTCGCTCGATCTGGTGGGACGCGCTCAAGGGCTGGCTTGGCAAGGACATGTCCCGCGAGGACGCCGCCTCACAGATCGCCGACAACTACCTGCGGTTCGTCGAGGTCTACGAGGGCCAGACAGTCCACTGACGCAGTGAGCTCGACATAACCCGAGCGGCCTGGGCTTGGTAGGCTCGGACGTCAGATGGCGATGAAGATGCGCCAGAGCCTCGCGCAGCTCGAGCAGGAGTTCCGGCACGAGATGCAACTGGACCGCAGCCGGCGCGAGTCGCTACGGCAGCGCGCCGTGCTGCGCTCGCGCAAGCGCACGCACGCACGCGAGAAGAAGCGCAGCTCGCTTCGCTACTGGCTGCTCGTGCTGACGCTCATCGCGACAGCAGTGATCGTGACGATCGCGATGTTCGAGAGCCTCTATTACCTGCTCGGCTGAGCAGACCCTTGCCTATGTGGTTGGGGCGCTTCCGGGTACCTGGAGAGTCCGGACGCACCGGCACTGCGGCGCTTCGTTGGTGCTAGCTCGGGTCTCCCAGTCCGCGGAGGGCCGCATCGACCTCTTCGCGCACTCCCTTGCCTGAACCCATGCGCTCCTGTTGGATCTCCAGATAGACCTCCTTACGGAAGACCGGGATGTCCCGCGGCGCCTGGATGCCGATTCGAACCTTCTCGCCCATGATCGCGAGCACCGACACCTCGATGTCATCGCCGATCATGATGCTCTGATTCGACTTGCGGGTGAGTACCAACATCTGGAAGCTGCCTCCCTGCTCGCCTGGTTGTTAACTAGGCAATGTCCGGCAACTCTCCCTCTCTGCGAGCTGCCGGCACGCCCGCCGCCAGCATAGCGGTTGTCCTCGCCACTGCACAACCGTTTACTAAGCGCCTGTTCGACCTGTTCGAACGCCCCCTTAGGGCCTGGGCTGTAGGCGCTACAACCGGCCGCCGCAGATGCCCGCGACCACTGCGATGAGCGGGCCCTGACGCGGTCAAGCCGCGGCTTTTACTAGTCTCCGGACGGTCATGGCTCGCCGCTCGTTGCGCCCAGAGCTCAATCGGATCCGCGCCTGGGTCCGCCAGGGCCGAACTGACGCCTGGATCGCCCACCAGTTGGACGTCACCGTTCAGCAGATCCAGGCCTTCAAGCGCGAGCAGGGATTGGTCACCGGCGAGGAACCCAACGGGGCGCCTGGCGACTACGAGATCGACCTGCGGGCCGAGGACGATGCGCTGATCGCCGCCGAGCTCGACGCCGCCGAGGCCGAGGCTGAGGCAGAGGCCGAGAAGGCGAGCGATTCCGATGACGACGAGTCAGATGATGACGACGACAAGCCCAAGCGCCGGCGCGGCCGTCGTGGCGGCCGCCGCGGACGCCGCAAGGCATCGACGCCGCTCGAGGCCACGTTCGATCACGGCGAGGAGGGCTACGGCCTGTGGCTCGACCCGGCCGTTCAGGACGACCCGACCTACGCGGAGTACTGGGCGGGGCACCGCCCCGTCGAGGTCGTGATCGAAGAGGACCAGATCATCATCCGCCGGGCCGGTAGCGACGAGTCGGACGATAACTCCGACGACGACAACGGCAACGGCAACGACGACTAGGCCCGCGGGCTACCGGTCGTCGGTGAGGATCTGCCGGCCGCCGCCGTAATCGCTCGCCTGGTGGACGTAGCGGGCGAACGCCGCCCCCGCGACCGTCGTCAGATCCCACGCGGCGGGGTTGCCGGGGGCTGCCCGCACCGCCACGTCAAAGCACCAGTCGGTGCCCTGCTGCACGTACAGGTCAGCCAGTTCCTGGGTGGTGAACGGCCCGCCCAGCCGCCGGCGCAGCTCGAGCACGATCTCGTCGGTCACCCGTTCCAAGGCGGGCTTGTCGGCCGGGTCGGCCTCGGCCAGGCGGCGCTGTCCCTCGCGCCATAGTGAGGCGACCTCGTCGAACCGCATCACCGGCTCCCCCGCGGGAAGCTGCGGCCGATCAGTGGTTCGGCAGCCCGGTGATCACGTACGGGTGCTCGCCCATCCGCACCATGCCCAGGGCACGTGCCTCGCGCTGCACCGTCGCCGGATTCTTCAGCGAGCGCTCCTGCGCCGCCAGGGTGGCGTTCTGGTGCTCCAGGTCGCGGACGATCGCCTGCTGCTGCTGAGACTGCGAGCGGACCGACAGGTAGGCGACGGCATGCTGCACGTACAGGCCGGCGACGACCGTGAGCACGACCAACAAGCCCACGCGACCGACGCGATCCCACCGGACTCGGCGCAGGGGTGCAGTACGGCTCACTCGCCGCGGGCGCGGCGGTGTCCGGGCTTGTCTGCGTGGCGCGGCTGGTGCAGAGCGGCCTGGCGGCATCCGGTTCGCCCTTCGTTCGACGCCGCGCGTCACCTTCCTGCTGCAGGAGAGATTGCAGCGCCCGGGAGCTGCTCAGCGCCGTCGAGCCGCCGCTCGCGGCCGGCGGGCAACTCACTGCCGGAATGCGGACCGGCCCGCGTACTGCGCGTCTGACCCGAGCGCTTCCTCGATCCGCAGCAACTGGTTGTACTTCGCCACCCGATCGGTCCGCGACGGCGCCCCGGTCTTGATCTGCCCGACGCCCGTCGCCACCGCCAGGTCGGCGATCGTGACGTCCTCGGTTTCGCCGGAGCGGTGCGAGATCACAGCGGTGTACCCGTTCTCGCGGGCCAGCCGGATCGCCGCCAGCGTCTCCGAGAGCGTGCCGATCTGGTTGACCTTGATCAGGATCGAGTTGGCCACGCCGCTGTCGATTCCCCGCTTCAAGCGCTCGGTGTTGGTGACGAACAGGTCGTCGCCGACCAGCTGAACGCGGTCGCCGATCCGCTGGGTCAGCGAAGCCCAGCCGGCCCAGTCCTCCTCGTCCATGCCGTCCTCGATCGAGAGGATCGGATAGCGACCGGCCAGATCCTCCCAATAGCTCGTGAGCTCGTCGGCGCTCAGCGTCCTGCCTTCGTGCTCGAGTACGTACGCGCCGTCCTTGTAGAGCTCGGATACGGCGGGGTCCAGCGCGATCGCCACCTGGTCGCCGGGCACGTAGCCCGCCGAGCGAATCGCATCCATCAGCACCTCAAGCGCCTCGGCGTTGGATCCCAGATCGGGAGCGAATCCTCCTTCGTCGCCGACTGCGGTCGACACGCCCTTCGTGTGGAGGTTCTGCTTGAGGTGCTGAAACACCTCGTCGCCCATCTTCAGCGACTCGGCGAACGTGCTGCCGCCGACGGGCACGACCATGAACTCCTGAAAGTCGACCTTGTTGTCGGCGTGGGCGCCGCCGTTGACGACGTTCATCATCGGGACCGGGAGCACGTGCGCGCTCTCCCCGCCCAGATAGCGCCACAGCGGCAGCCGCTCCTCGGCCGAGGCCGCGTGAGCCGCGGCAAGCGAGACCGCGAGGATCGCGTTGGCTCCCAGGCGCGACTTGTTGGGCGTCCCGTCCAGGGTGATGAGCATGCGGTCGAGTGCGGCCTGGCTCGAGGCGTCCTGCCCGCGCACTGCGGTGGCGATCTCGCCGTTGACGTTCTCCACGGCCCGCGTGACGCCCTTGCCCATCCAGTCAGAGCCGCCGTCGCGCAACTCGGTCGCCTCGAACTCCCCCGTCGAAGCGCCGGACGGCACGGCCGCGCGGCCCCACGCGCCCGACCGCAGGCTGAGCTCGACCTCGACGGTCGGGTTGCCCCGGCTGTCGAGGATCTGCCGGGCATGCACGTGCTCTATGTGGCTCATTGCTGCCTCGGGCCTCCTTCGCTCAGGCGTGCTCTGGCGTAGTAGATGAGCTGCTCATCAGGCGGGAGATCGTTCCAGCTTCGGCCTTCCGATGCGGCCAGCTCGACCGCGGCGTCCACGCGAGCGCGAAATCTGTCGGCCGACGAACGCAATGCGAGCTCGGGATCGAGGTGCAGCTTGCGCGCCACGTTGACCACCGCAAACAGCAGATCGCCGAGCTCGTCGAAGCGCTGCTCGGGCGTGTCGGCTGCCTCCACCTCGTCGAGCTCGTCGCGGACGGATTGCAGCGGCCCCTCGAGCCCGGGGAAGTCAAAGCCGCTGGAGGCGGCGCGTCGCTGCACCTTGCGGGCGTACAGGGCCGAGGGGAGGTTCTCGGGTACCTCGCCGAACACTCCCGGCTCGCGCCCGGGCTCGGTCTGCTTGATCTGGTCCCAGTTGCGAAGCACTTCGCCCGCTGTCGAGGCCTCGACCTCACCGAACACGTGCGGGTGGCGGCGGATCAGTTTGGCCGTGACGTGCTCGGCGACCCGCCCCAGATCGCCGGCACCGCGCTCCTCGAGCAGCAGCGACAGGAAGTAGACCTGGAACAGGACGTCGCCCAGCTCGTCGACCAGCTTGGCGTCGTCGCCCCGGTTTGCCGCGTCGGCCAGCTCGTATGCCTCCTCGACCGTGTGCGGAACGATCGTGCGCTCGTTCTGCTCGCGGTCCCAGGGGCACTCCGTGCGCAGCCGCCGGGTGATCTCGTCGAGTCCGACGAGTGCGTCGTACTGCGGCTTCCCCCGACCTCCCGGTTCGGAGGTCACCCCGTGGTGGTCGTGCTGGGGGCGGTCGTCGGAGCCGCCGGAGCGGTCGTCGTCGAGGTCTTGGGAGCCTTGTAGCCCTTGCAGTCAGCCATCGAGTAGAGCTTGTCGCACTCGGTCTTGCTCAGCCACTGCCCCTTGGCGACCTTGTCGACCGCGGTCTGGGCGTTGGTCTGCTGCTGGCCGGTCAGCGTCTGCTGGATCAGCGGCGTGGCCTGCGCCAGCGACTGCTGGGTGGCCGTGGTGACCTTTGAGACCTCGAACACGTAGTAGCCGAACTGCCCCTTGATCGGGCCGTAGACCTTGTTGGTCTTCGTCGCGGCCGCGAACGCGGCGGTGTCAAGCGCCTTGTCCTCCTGGCCCTTGGTCACGCCCGGCAGCAGGCCGCCGTTGTTCTTGGACGGGTCGGTCGAGTACTTCTTGGCGACGACCTTCCAGCTGGACCCGTGGTCCAGCGCGGCCTTGGCGGCGGCCGCCTGGCCGGCGGTCTTGGTCAGCACGATCCGGATGTCGCGCGTCTCGGGCTTTCCGAACTGCGACTTGTGGCTGTTGTAGTAGGCCTGGATCGTCGCCGGGGTGATCTTCGAGGTGTGCTTTGCGGCCAGCTTCTGGAAGAGCTGGCTGACGCGGAAGCGGAACAGCAGGTCGTCGACCGTGAAGCCTGTCTGGGTGAGGAACTGGTTGAACGCCGACGCCGTGGGATACGCCTGCTTCTTGGCCGCCTGGTAGGCCTTCTGGACCTGGGCGTCGGTGACCTTCAGGCCCAGCCGGGCGGCGTCGGCCTGGTACCAGTAAGCCTTGATCAGGAAGTCCATGACCTGACCCGACAGCGACGTGAACAGCTGCTGGCAGTCGCCGCGCAGCGTCTTGTCGGTCTGCTTAGCGAGGCTCGGCACCGCCTGGCGCACATTGGCGATGCACTTGGTGAACTGCGGCGGGTCGGTCGGGACGATCACCGGCTGCCCGGGGCTCTGGGCCGCCTGCGACTTCGCGGCGACGTACATCCAGTGGTTGAACGCCTGGGTGGTGATCTGGTTGCCCGCCACTTCGGCGACCGAGTCCGACGAGACTCCGGTGCTGCTGCTGCCGCACGCGGCAAGCAGTACGGAAACGATCGCGGCGGCGCCTAGCGCAAGTGTTGTTCGCATGACCTTCCTTCGCATGACCTTCAAGACGACGGGTGAGGATAGCGGCCCTATTTATGAATCCGTGCCGGTGCCCTCGCCGGGGGTTGCAGACGCTTGGGAGGCGGCGATCTCCGCGTCCAGAATCACGTCCTGCACGCGCCGCTGCTTCGCGGTCAGCAAGTCGAACGCCGGATTGACCACGCCGCGCAGCACCGACAGCGCCGTCCAGTAACGCGGAGCAATCACCCGCGCCCGCCGGCGGAGCACGCCCTCGGCGACGGCCTCACCGGCTTGGGCGGGCGTGATCCGCCGCCTGATGAACTCAGGGAACAGCTCCTCGCGGTCGGCGGCCAGGTCGTCCCGGTCGAGGATGTCCTGGACCATCCTCGTGTCGACGAAGCCGAAGTAGGCGACGGTTGCAGACGCGCCGTGCGGGGCCAGTTCGGCCCTCATCGCGCGACCGAGCGCCTCGACGCCCGCCTTGGACATGGCGTATGGAGATACGAGCATGCCGTTCAGGAACGCGTACACGCTCGACACTACGACGACGTGACCACGTCGCGCGATCACCTGGGGTAGCGCCGCCCGCACGGTCCGGTAGACGCCGAGCAGGTCGACCTCGACGACCCGTTCGAACTCGACCGGATCCATGTTGCGCGCGGTGTTGGGCGTGGGCGCAATCCCGGCGTTGGCAACGACCACGTCGATCGCGCCGAAGCGCTGCACCGTGGTCGCGACGGCGGCCTGCAGCGCCGCGGCGTCGGTGACGTCGGCTTCGATCCCGATCGCGCGGTCCGATCCCAGCGCGGCCGCGGACCGCTGGACTTCCTCCGCCTCGAGGTCGAGCAGCGCGACGTTGGCGCCGCGGGCGATGAACGCCTGGGCGATGCCCAAACCTATGCCGCGGGCGCCGCCGGTGATCAGGGCGACCTTTCCTTGCAGTGAGTAGTGGGCCATCGTTGTGGGATTGTCGCCGGTGCCCGGGAAATTCGTTCCCGTCCACGACCTCCGCCGCGCCCAAGTGGCCAACGAGCGGGGGTTTTGTCCCAGGCGCGGTGGCCTTGACAGCCGACAGAACTAAATAACCGGCTAAATCCCCCTCATTCCGTCGGGCCCTGGTCAAACCCCCGGGGCCGCAAGGCCGAATGTTGGCGTTTGTTTAATCGAGTCTTGACAGAACGTTCCGGATCGAAGATCGTCGCAAATCGTGGAGTTTGGGAGGATTGAGGGCGGTCGCTCGGTGACCCGTGGACGCGTTGGATCGCTCAGCTCGCTGCGCGAGCTGAACCGACTCAAGGTGCTCGAGGTCGTGCGCGAGCGCGGCACCGTGAGCCGTTCCCAGATCGCCTCTGCGACGGGCCTCGCACGCTCGACGGTCTCGACGCTCGTCGGCGAGCTTCAGCGAGCCGGGCTGGTTGTCGAGCGCGAGGACGTTCAGGCCGCGAGCGCCGCCTCGGGCGGGCGGCCGCCGCTGATGCTGTCGCTGGATCCGGGAGCCGGCGCGGTGATCGGCATCCAGTTCGACCACGATTTCGTGCGCGTCGCGATCGCGGATCTGTCGTTGACGATCCTTGCCGAGGGCGCACGGCAGGCCGACGTCGACCACGACGCCCAGGCCGGCCTCAGCACCGCGGGGGAGCTCGTCGACTGCCTGCTGGCTGAGGCGGGGGTCGAGCGAGACAGGCTGGTCGGCGCGGGCGTGGCGCTGTCGGGCCCGATCGACCGTGCCACCGGACGGGTCAGCTCGTCGACGATCCTGCCCGGCTGGGTCGACGTCGATGTCGGATCGTGGCTGAGCGACCGTCTCGGCGTCCGAGTCGAGGTCGACAACGACGCCAACCTCGGCGCGCTCGCCGAGTCGGTGCTGGGCGCCGGACGCGATTCCACCGAGATGGCGTACGTGATGCTCTCCTCGGGCATCGGCGGGGGTCTGATACTTGGCGGGCGTCTTTATCGCGGCGCGCGCGGGATGGCCGGCGAGCTTGGCCACGTCTCGGTCGACGAGCGTGGCCACATGTGCCGCTGCGGCAACCGCGGATGCCTCGAGACGATGGTCGGCGCCGCGGCGCTGACCGAGCTCTTGCGCCGCTCGCATGGTGACGACATCACCGTCGAGCGGATGGTGGCGCTGGCGCGTGACGGGGATCCGGGCTGCCAGCGGGTGATCGCCGATGCCGGTCACACGGTCGGCCGGATCGCAGCCGCCCTGTGCAACCAGTTCAACCCCGAGCGAATCGTCGTGGGAGGCGAGTTGGCTCTCGCCGGGGATCTGCTGCTCGACCCGATGCGGGAATCCATACGCCGCTATGCGATCCCCGCTGCCTCCGAGGATCTGACCGTGGTGGCGGGAGCGTTGGGAGACAGAGCAGAGCTAATGGGGGCTCTGGCGCTGGTCGTCGGCCAGTCAGAGCAGGTGCTGTCAGGCCGCGTCGTCGCGGCGAGCGGGAGGTGAGCCCACGGACCAAGCCGCAAACCGTCACATCCACGCAGTAAGGCAATCGCAATCACGCAAATGGAGGAGTACGAAGTGAAGAAATCAAAGCTCCGGGCCTTGCTCGGGGTGGGACTCGTGGCCATCGTGGCCCTCGTCGTCGCCGCATGTGGGTCGTCGAGCAGCAGCAGCTCGACCTCATCGGGCGCGGCTAGCTCGAGCGGGAGCAGCAGCTCCGGCAGCAAGGCCGAGGTCGCAGTCCTGCTCCCCGACACGCAGTCGTCGGTCCGCTGGGAGCAGTTCGACCGTCCCTACCTCAACAAGGCCCTGACGGCCGCTGGGATCTCCCACACGATCGTCAACGCCCAGGGTGACCCCACCACCCAGAAGACGCAGGCTGACCAGGCGATCACCAACGGCGCGAAGGTGATCCTCCTCGTCGACCTCGACCCGGGCAGTGGCGCCTCGATCATCAAGGACGCGCATCAGCACGGCGTCAAGGTCATCGACTACGACCGCCTCACGCTCGGCGGCGGCGCCGACTTCTACGTGTCGTTCAACAACACGCGAGTCGGAGAGCTGCAGGGCCAGGGCCTGGTCAACTGCATCAAGCAGGAGGGCATTCAGAAGCCGGTTGTCGCAGAGCTCAACGGCTCACCGACCGACAACAACGCGACCCTGTTTGCCAACGGCTACAACTCGGTCCTGAACCCGCAGTACTCGAGCGGCACCTTCTCGAAGGGGCCGAACCAGTCCGTGCCCGACTGGGACAACCAGAAGGCGCTGACCATCTACGAGCAGATGCTGCAGCAGACCGGGAACAAGATCAACGCGGTGCTCGCGGCCAACGACGGTCTGGCGAACTCCGTGATCTCGGCTGAGACTGCCCGCAAGCTGAAGTACGTGCCCGTCACCGGGCAGGACGCGACCGCGGCAGGCATCCAGCACATCCTCGCCGGCCAGCAGTGCATGACCGTCTACAAGGCGGTCAAGAAGGAGGCCGACGGCGCGGCGAAGGTTGCCATCGCGCTTGTCAAGGGTCAGACTCCGCCTCAGAACGCAACGACCCAGAACAAGAGCGTGCAGACGCCGAGCTTGCTGGAGACTCCGGTGGCAGTGACCGCCAAGAACATCAAGGACACAGTGATCAAGGACGGGTTCCTGACCCGCAACGAGATCTGTTCCGGTACCTACGCGCAGTACTGCACTAAGTACGGCATCTAACGACTAACCACGCGGTGGTGGGGCGCCCCGGGCGTCCCACCGCTCCGCACCAATCGACACCAGGAGGGAGCGTAAGACTGTGAGCGAGCACTTGCTCGAGGTCAAAGGGGCGTTCAAGCATTTCGGTGCGGTTCAGGCGCTGCGAGGCGCGAACCTGAAGGCGGATGCCGGAACCGTGACGGCTCTGGTCGGGGACAACGGCGCGGGCAAGACGGTGCTCACGAAGTCGATCTCGGGGATCTACCAACTCGACCAAGGGGAGTTCATCTGGAACGGCGAGAAGGTCTCGATCAACGGCCCGAAGGACTCAGCCGCACTGGGAATCGAGGTCGTCTACCAGGACCTGGCATTGGCCGACAACCTCGACGTCGTCGAGAACATGTACATGGGGCGCGAGACGCTCTCCAGCTTCCGCCGCCTCGACGAAGCGAAAATGGAGGCCGAGACGCGCAGGGTTCTGAAGGACCTCGCGGTCACCACGCTGCAGTCGGTCCGGCTGCCCGTGGCATCGATGTCTGGTGGGCAGCGCCAGTCAGTGGCGGTCGCTAAGGCCGTGCTGTGGAACTCGAAGCTCGTGGTCCTCGATGAGCCGACCGCGGCGCTGGGCGTCGCCCAGACCAGGCAGGTGCTCGACCTGACCAGGCGCCTCGCCGGCCAGGGCCTTGGGGTGATCCTGATCTCCCACAACATGAGCGATGTCTTCGAGGTCGCCGACAACATCACGGTGCTGCGATTGGGACAGACCGTCGCCGAGTTCAAGCGCTCCGAGACCACTCAGCGCGAGGTCGTGGAGGCAATCACGGCCGGTCAGCTGTCTGAGGTGCCCGGCATGGAAGGGGTGGTGGCATGAGCACGACCGCTGCGGCTCCCCAGACGCCCATCCAGGACGAGACCGACCAGCACGTCACGCTCGCCGAGTTCCTGCGCCAACGCGTGGCGGCGCTGCGCGAGGGCGAGCTCGGCTCGATGCCGATCGTCGTCGGGATCATCGTGATCGCGATCTACTTCCAGGCGCGCAACTCGAACTTCCTGACCGCTGGCAACTTCGTGAACTTGATCGCCCAGATGGCCGCGGTGATGATCATCGGCACGGGGATCGTGTTCGTGCTGCTGCTCGGCGAGATCGACCTGTCGGTCGGCTACGTAAGCGGCATGGGTGGCGTCATAGCAGCACTTCTACTCGAGCCCGGAAAGGGCGTCCCGACGTCGGTCGCCGTCGCCCTGGCGATCGGCACCGGCGTCGCAATCGGCGTGCTGCAGGGGTTCTTCGTCGCCAGAGTGGGTGTCCCGTCGTTCGTGGTGACGCTCGCCGGACTATTGGGTTGGAACGGCGTCCTGTTACAGATCATCGGCAGCTCGGGGACGATCGTCATTCAGAACAACTTCATCAACGGCATCGCCAACGAGTACATGTCGCATGCGCTGGCCTGGGGTGTTGCGATCCTGGCGGTCGCTGCGTATGCAATCCAACAGCTGTCGACGGTCTATAGGAGACGCGAGGCGGGGCTTCCCAACGACCCTCTCGCGTTTGTGATCGCACGGATCGTGATCCTTGCGATCGCGGCGATCGCGGTGGTCGTGGTCGCGGACTCAGACCGCGGCCTGCCGTACGTGACGCTGATCATGCTCGGCAGCTACGTGGTCTGGACGTTCGTGGCCAACCGCATGCGCTTCGGGCGCCACATCTACGCGGTCGGCGGGAACGCAGAGGCTGCCCGTCGAGCGGGAATCAACGTGCCCGGGATCAAGATCGCAGTGTTCGCGATCTCCGGCGGCATGGCCGCGATCGGCGGAATCGTGCTGGCATCGCGGCTGAACTCGGTGGACACCTCTACCGGAGGCGGCACGATCCTGCTCTACTCGATCGCCGCCGCGGTGATCGGCGGCACGAGCCTGTTCGGCGGCCGCGGGACGATCAAGAGCGCCTTCCTGGGCGCGATCGTGATCACGATGATCGACAACGGCCTGGGCCTGCTCAACGTCAGCGCCGGCACCAAGTACATCGTCACGGCGCTGGTTCTGCTCGCGGCCGTGACGCTCGACTCGCTGTCCCGTCGCGGGAGAGTGGCCACCGGTCGAGCCTGAGCTCGCGGATCCGGGAGGCCTCAGGCCGCTTCGGCGGTCTCGGCCTCCCGGGTCACCGCCAGCAGCACGTCGGCGGCCCTTACGACCGCCGGGAAGCGCTTGGCGGGGTCGTCGGGAACGCGCACCGAAAGTTGCGACTTGCCCGACTCGTACAGCGCCTCGGGGATCTCTGCGCGGATCTTCTTGGCGCGGACCGAGTCGAGCTCGATCGGGGTGACGGCCAGGCGGCCGTTGCGGAACGTGACCGCACGTGCCCCAGCCTGGCCGAGCTTGATCCGAGCCTGCTGGAGGGCGATCAGGTTGCGCAGCGGGTCGGGGACGTCGCCGAAGCGGTCCTCGAGCTCCTCGCGCAGCAGCACCAGGTCGGCGACTTCCCGCGACGCCGCGATCCGACGGTGCACGTCGACTTTGGCCTGCTCGTAGGGGATGTAGTCCGACGGCACGTACGCGTCGACGTTGACGTCGAGCCGCACCGGCTCCCAGTCCTCGTCGTAGGCCCCATCGCCCTCGGCGGCGGCGACGGCCTCGTCGAGCATCTGCATGTACAGCTCGAACCCGAGCGCGGCGACATGCCCGGACTGCTCGTCGCCGAGCAGGTTGCCGGCGCCGCGGATCTCCAGGTCGCGCATCGCGATCTTGAAGCCGGCGCCGAGCTCTGTGTAGTCCGACAGCGCCGACAGCCGCTGCGCGGCGTCGGGCGTCAGCGCTGCCGCGCTGGGGTACAGCAGGTACGCGTACGCGCGCTCGCGGCTTCGCCCGACCCGGCCACGGATCTGGTAGAGCTGGGCGAGCCCGAACGTGTCGGCGCGTTCGACGATCAGCGTGTTGGCCTGCGGGATGTCGATCCCGGATTCGATGATGCTGGTGCAGACGAGCACGTCGGCGTCGCCGCGCAGGAACGTCAGCATCCGCTGCTCGAGCTCCTTCTCGTCCATCTGGCCGTGGGCGACCTCGAAGCGCATCTCCGGGCACAGGCCGCGCAGGAGCTCGGCGGTCTCGTCGATCGTCTCCACGCGGTTGTGGAGGAAGAACGCCTGGCCCTTGCGGGCGTGCTCGCGCTTAAGCGCCTGCTTGACCAGCTCCTCGTCGTACTCGCCGACGTAGGTCTTGACCGGACGGCGTCCCTCGGGCGGTGTCTCGATCACGCTGATGTCGCGGATCCCGGCCATCGACATCTGCAGCGTGCGCGGGATCGGGGTAGCGCTCATCGAGATCACGTCGACCTTGAGCTTGAGCTGGCGCAGGAGCTCCTTCTGCTTGACGCCGAAGCGCTGCTCCTCGTCGACGATCAGCAGGCCCAGGTCCTTGGCGCGCACGTCGCGTGACAGCAGCCGGTGGGTCCCGATCAGGATGTCGACCTTGCCTTCGGAGAAGCGCTGCACCGACGCGCGCTGCTCGGCCGCCGGCCGGAAGCGCGACACGTGCTCGATCGTGATCGGGTAGTCCTTGAGGCGCTCGGTGAAGGTTCCGAAGTGCTGCTGGGCGAGGATCGTCGTGGGCACCAGCAGCATGACCTGCTTTCCGTCCTGCACGGACTTGAACGCGGCGCGCAACGCGACCTCCGTCTTGCCGTAGCCGACGTCCCCGCAGATCAGGCGGTCCATCGGCCGCGGCGCCTCCATGTCGGCCTTGACGAACTCGATCGCGTCGCGCTGGTCGGGCGTCTCGGTGAACGGGAACGCGTCCTCGAAGTCGCGCTGCCAATCGGTGTCGGGCGGGAACGAGTGGCCCTCGCGGCGCTTGCGCTCGGCGTAGAGGTTGAGCAGCTCGCCGGCGAGCTCCTGGGCCGCACGGCGTGCGCGGGCCTTGATCGTGTCCCAGCGGGTGCCGCCGAGCTTGGACAGCGGCGGGTGGGCGCCGCCCGCTCCCACGAAGCGGCTGATCTTGGCGAGCTGGTCGACCGGCACGAACACGCGATCGGAACCCGCGTACTCGAGGTAGAGGTAGTCGCGCGTGACGCCGGCGACGGTCTTCGTGTCAAAGCCGGCGAATCTGGCGATGCCGTGGTCCTCGTGGACGACGATGTCGCCGGTGCGCAGGTCGGCGAAGCTTCGAAGCACGCCGCGCCGCCGGCTGCGGTCCGGGCGCTCGGCGGGGCGCCGGCGCCGGAACAACCGGTGCTCGGGGATCACGGCAAGGTGGAACTGCGGCGCGATGAACCCGTTCTGCAGGCGAGCGTGGGCAAACGTCAGCGTCCCACCCGGGACCTCGGCGCCGTTGAGCCAGGCCACCTTCAGCCGGCCCAGGTTGTATGCAGCGCGCTCGCCTTCGCCGCGCCGGGCGAATGCCACGATCGTCCGGTAGCCCGAGCGCGTGAGCTTCTCGAGCTCGGGCTCGGCCTCCTTGATGCCCCGGGCCGCGATGTCGGCGGCCTGCGCGCGGAACTGGAACGGCTGGTCCTGGTCGATGCTCGACAGGCGAATCCGCGCGCGGCGCTCGAGCTCGGGCGCGATTTCGTCGGGGCTGACGTACAGGTGGTGGGCGTCCTGGTCGTGGAAGGCAGCGCACACGTCTTGCCAGTGGTCGGCCAGCGCGGGTGCCACGTCCTCCTCCCCGGCGATCAGCACGCCGGCGTGCGCCGGCGCCAGCTCCAGGAACGGGTGGAAGTCCTCGACCGGCAGCAGCTCGGCGATGTCCGGGCGGTCTGCCTCCTGCTCGAGCGCGGCGATCTCCGCCAGCTCGCGGTGCTCCTCGGCGAGCTCGGCTGCGGGGGCGATCTCGACCACGTCGGCGTCGCCCAGCGAACGTTGCGTGAACGTCGAGAACCACCTCAGCGACTCGATCTCGTCGCCGAACAGATCGACGCGCACGGCGCGGTCCTCGGTCGCGGGGAACACGTCGAGCAGGCCGCCGCGGATCGCGAACTGGCCGCGGTCCTCGACCTGGTCGATCCGCTCGTATCCGGCCGCCACCAGCTGCATCGCGATCTCGTCGAGGTCGAGCAGCTCGCCGGTCTTCAGGTAGAACGAGTGCGGGCGAAGCGACGGGTCGGGAACCTTCTCCGACAACGCCACGGCGCTGACGACGACCACCGGAGCCGCGCTGTCGCTTTCGTCGAGGAGCGCGTCGAGTGCCGCGATTCGCAGGCCGACCAGGTGCGGCGGCGGCGCCAGGTGCGATTCGTACGTGACACCGCGGCTCGGGTAGTAGCGGACGGTTCGCGGCTCCAGCCAGGTTCTGAGGCCGGCGGCAAGATCGCGCGCGGCGCGGTCGTCACCTGCCACGACGATCGCCGGGTGGTCCGGATCGCGGTCCAGCAGGGCGGCGATCAGATACGGCCGCAGGGCCTGGGAGACGAAGCCGCGACCCCCTTCGCGCGCGAGCGCGTCGGTCTGCGCGTCGTCATCGGCGTGGGCGAGAAGGGTGCGGAGCACTACTTATTGAGTCTAGGAAGGCTGGAGCTCGCCGAGTACCACTTTTTCGGTCACATCGGCCGCTTCTTCGATCAGCTGCGCGACCTCGTCCTTTGGCTCGGCGAACCGGCCCAGGACGTAGGCCGCGACGCGCTCGGGATCGGTCGTCGGCGGCCGCCCTACGCCGATCCGGACGCGCATGAAGTCGGGAGAGCCGAGGCCCTGTTTGAGCGACTTAAGTCCGTTGTGGCCCGCGAGACCACCCCCGGTGCGGGTGCGGATCTCGCCGAACGGCAGGTCGATCTCGTCGTGGACGACCAGCACGCGGTCGAGATCGAGCTTCATCGCCCCGCGCGCCGGGCTGACCGACTGGCCGGCCTCGTTCATATACGTCTGCGGGAGCAGGATCGCCACGCGCGGCCCACCCGGGCCGGTGCGTCCCTCGGTCAGCAGCCCCCGGTACTTGGATTTCGCGCGTGGCAGGTCCCAGCGCTGGGCCAGGAGGTTCGCGACCTCGAATCCGATGTTGTGGCGGGTGCCTGCGTACTCGCTGCCGGGATTGCCAAGCCCGACGATCAGCCAGTCGACGGGAGCAGCCGGATGACTCACGCGCGGCCCGAAGTTAGCGAGGCTGGATGCCGAGCGGGCCGCAAGCGTGAGGGCGAGCCGGGAGTTGCACGGTCGCCTGCTACTCGCCGCTGTCGGCGTCGCCGCCCTCGGCGGCACCTTCTGCGCCTTCGGCTGCTTCCTCGCCCTCGGCGGCTTCCTCGCCCTCGCCCACGAGCTCGGTCTCTTCCTCGAGCTCGGGCTCTTCCTCGAGCTGCAGCTTGGGCGGCGTCAGCGTGGCGATCACGGTCTCGGGATCATCGACGAGCTTCACGTTCGCGGGCGCCGTGAGCGCGTCGAGCGTGACCGTGTCTCCGATCACGAGCGCGGACACGTCGTGCTGGAGGGAGTCGGGAATCTCGGTCGGGAGCGCCTCAACCGTGAGCTCGCGCGTGACCTGCTCGAGCACGCCGCCCTCCTTGACGCCGGGAGCGTCGTCGCCCCCGATCAGCTCGAGCACGACCGTGGCCTGGATCGGCCGGTCGAGGCGGACGCGCAACAGGTCGAGGTGCACGGTCTCGCCGGTGACCGGGTGGTGGACCTGCTCCTTGACGACGACCGGCGTGCCGCCGGCGCCGCCGATGTGGAGGTCGAGCACCGCGCCCGTGTGAGCCAGCGCCTGGCGCAGGACTCGGGCGTCGACCTGAAAGGCGACCGGCTCCTCGCCGCCGCCGTAGACGATGCCCAGGACCTTGCCCTCCCGCCGCAGGCGACGCGCGGCGCGGGATCCACCTGGCTCGCGTTGTTCGACGGCGAGGCCTGTTGTGTCTGCGCTGGCCATGACGGTCTGCGATGGTAGCGAGCAAATCCCTGACACGCCCTGGAGCGGCGCGAAATCCCTCCCACGCCCCCGGAGCGGCGCGGTACGCTTAAGGGGATGTCGGGCGAGGCTCAGCTAATGCTGATGATCGCCGGAATGCACTTTCTGGGATTGGTGTGCGTCGCGGTGTTGATCATTCCCGCGCTCCGGGAGGGCCCGGGGTTGCCGCCGCACAATGACGCCGGCTCCGATGACGGTGGCGGCTGGGGTCCGAAGGCGCCCCCCAAGCCGCCCACTCCGCCGCGCGGGGGCATCCCGCTTCCGGACGCCGTGCAGGCGTCCATCCGCCTGCGCGATCACGGACGCCTCGCCGATCACCACACACCACGCGAGCGCCGGCCTTCGCGCGAGCCCACGCGGACCCCGGTTCGCGTCTGATTCCGCCGGCCTGGGTTCGCGCCTGGTCCCCCGGACGCCGGGTTACCGAACCCGCCAGGTCGTGACGGCGCGGTGACGCTCGACGACTAGATTCGGCGGCCGTTTGCAATCCGCCGTGGCACACCCATCGACCGTCTCGCGTGAAGCCGCATCTGCGGCTCCAACGCGCGCCGCTGCTCGAGATCGCGCCCACGCACGGAGCGGAAGCCTGCGCGATCGTCCGCGTTTGGGTCTGCCACCGTCCCGCACACCGCTCGTCGTCCAGGATCGCGGCCTCGGCGGCCTGCGCATGAGCCCGCCGAGCGATCGCTCCGAGGTCCAGGCCAGGAGCTTCGCGGCATCCGGGACTTGGGGGCCGGCCGCACCCGCGGGCACCGGAGTGCTTCTGAGGCCGTCCCACGTGCGGGCCGTTAGGACGGCTATCGCGGCTCCCTCGCAGTTGTTGGATCCCGAGATCCGTAGGCGCTTTGAACCCGAGCTCGGCCTCGATCTGGGCACGGTGCGCGTTCACACCGATTCGGTTGCGGCCATGTCGGCGCGGGACCTCCGAGCCAGGGCCTATGCGGTCGGGCCGCACCTCGTCTTCGCTCCGGGCCGCTACCAGCCCGGAACGGCAGCCGGGCAGGGCCTGATCGCGCACGAGCTCGCGCACGTGGCCCAGCAATCGGCCGTGGGAGTCCCCGCGCTAGCGGCAGACGTGGACTTCTGGGATGTGGTCGGCGTAGCCAGTCCCGCTGATGCCGTGGTGGGGAGATCACTCAATATCTCCGGGTGGGACGTGCTAGAGGAGGTCGCGAAGGCAACGATAGGCGAGACGATGTGGCAGGTCCTTCGCGCCTTCGTGCGCGGCTTCGAGGAGGGTCTGAGACACGCCCCTGCCGCCCAGGTGGGCCATCTAGAAGAGAAATGGAGCAGCATTGGCCCGAGCGACGCCGAGGACTTCATCGCGGGCTACCTCAAGGGCGTCCTCATTGGGCTGTGGAACGGGCTCGTCGGACTCGTGGAAACCGTGATCGAGCTGGTCAAGCTCCCGATCCGCGTCGCTCAGTTCCTGGAGGGCCTCCGCGAAATGGCGAGTCGATGGGGCGCGCGCATCGCGCAGCTCATCCAGCGCGGAAGCGCGCTGATGGGCCAGTTTGCCGCGGAGCTCACGAATGATCCGGCTGGAACCGTTGCTCGCCTCAGGCAGCTCGCAGAAGGCGCCGGCGATGCAATTCTCAACCTGGTACACGGAGCCGGACGCGACGCCGCGGCCGGGGTGCTGAAGTTCCTCGACCAGGATTGGGACAAGATCGGCGAGGACGTCGGAAAGCTCGTCGGGCGCATCCTGTTCGAAGTGCTGCTCGCACTGGTGACCGACCTGATTGGCAACGTCGTCAAGGAGGCCGTGCGCGTCATCGGCGCGCTGTTCGCCAAGGGCGTCGAGGCGGCCGCGGAGATCGTCAGGCTGATCCGGGGTTTGATCGCACGGGTACTGACCTGGCTCCAGGGACTCGCCGGCAGGCTCACCGGCCGGTTGGGCTCGCTGTTGGAGGAACTCAGGGTGCTTGTCGCTGACTTCGGGAGGCTCTTTGAGCAGATGGGCCCGGAATTTGCTGTCGAAGGCGGTGGCGGCATGCGGATGAGTGCGACCAAGGGTCTCGGCGAAGGCGTGAGGACGGAGACGCGTGCGGTGCCCAGGCCGACGGAACCCGCTTCGGTACCGAAGCCGACAGAGCACGCCCCGGCACCCAAGCCGACGGAGCCCGAGTTCAAGGAACTGACGAAGCCCGAGTACGACAAGCTCAAGCCGGCTGAGCAACAGCAGTACCTGACTCAGTGGATGAAGGCCCACAACGTCAAGCGGATCATCCGCTCGGCGAAACACCACGCCTGGCCCGAGTATCTGGGCGGGCCGGCGAAGCAGCCGCTGCTCTCACTCGACGAGCTGACGCACATCAAGTTCCACTCGTTGCTCGACACCGCGCTGCCCAGAAGCGAAGGCGCCGCGTTCTACGCTGCGAAGAGCCTGGCCGAGAAGAGCAAAGACATCGCGACCCTACGTAGGATCGCGCGCGACTTCGACCTGGTCGAGGGCACCAGGATCTCCGAGCAGCTCACAAAGGTACTCAAGGGCACGCCCTTCGAGAATCAACCGTTCTAGGTCCAACCTCGGGTTAAAAGCTCTGCGGGCAGGCGCTGTCGCTCGGAATCCGCTTGCTCAAGGCGAGCAGCTCAACGCGCAGCCCACTGATCGGGTTCCCTGCCCGCCGGACCCGCACGCACTGCACGATCGGTAGTCCGGAGCCGATTCGCCAGGCGACCCTGGCGACGCCCTCGGTGTTGCCCAAACTGACGCCGCCCGCGGCGGTTTGGAGCGTAAGCACCGAGATCTGACCCGGTTGCTTGAGCCGGCTGGCGTTGTAGGCGGCGCGTTGGCGGCACGCCGCGCTCGAGTCGCATCCCTGGATCCTTGAGATCAGCGCGTTGGTGTCGCCTTGGGCCTCGTCCCGCAGCACCGTGATGATCGCGGCGCGTTGCGCGCTGTCGGCGCTGAATATGCGCGCGAGCAGCGCGCTGATGAGGAGAAAGACGACGAACACAACGCCGGTGATCAGCAAGACTTTCGGCCGGCGCATCCGGCGGAAGCTAAGCAGAGGTCCTGCCGCTCGCGGGGCGCGGGCGTCCGCGGGCTACTGGTCGCTGAGCTCTAGGAAGCGCTCGACCGAGGCCTCCTGGTGATCGAGGCGCTCGGCGAGAGCCCGCGCGTGGTCGGCGGCGACGTGCAGGAAGTCCTCTACGCAGCGCTCCGGGTCGTCGGCCAGCGGATAAACCCGGGTGACGTCCTGCTGCGCGCAGGCGATCCCCATCGGCGGCCGGCCCTCGGCCAGGGTGCGGGCGCCGCACACCGGGGTCACGAGCAGCTGTGACTCGGGAGCGACGAGCGCGGTCGGCATCAGCCTCGCGGCGGGGAGCCGTACCGGCAGCTCGACGGAGTAGTCGACCTGAACCTCGGAGCCGATCAGCTCGCAGAGGGGCTCGCGCCACACGTCGAGCACGACGTCCGCTCCGACCAGGGCGTCGCGCAGCGTCGTAGCCTGCTCCAGATACAGCTGCGCAGCCTCGTCGCGATCCTCGGCGTCGGCGAGGTCGAGGTCGCACGGCACGCGCAGCAACTGGTTGGCCGCGACCGTCGCACCGGCGCCGCGGCTGCCCGGCGTGATGTACGTCTGCAGGGTCCCGAGGTCCCGGCGCCCGTGAAAGATCACGGTCACGGCCTCGCTCACCGGCAGGCCCCCGACGCGCAGCGAGACGGCAACGGACGACGAATCGTCGATCAACGCACGCCGCAGAAGCTGCTCTGAAGCGTCGTGCTGAGCGTCTGCGTCTTCGTCGAACCTCATCTCGCTCCTTGCGGACCGACGGAACCGTCACCCAATATTTACCCACAACCGCAGACGAACCGCACCGTTTTCTTCGCGTGGGGGTAGGCTGAGCGCGAGATGAAGCTCCTCTACAAGCCCTTCGCGATCATCGCGGGCCTGATCGCGGCCAGGCTCGGCCACAACGTCTTCAAGCAGATCTGGAGCCAGATCGACGACGAACAGCCGCCGAAGCCGACGACCCACGACGCAAAAGTCCCGAAGGTGATCGCCGCCGCGGCGCTCGAGGCCGCGACGCTGGCCGGTGTGGCTGCCGTGGTCGATCGAGCGGGCGCCAGGGCGTTCGAGTACCTGACCGGGTTCTGGCCCGGCGACGAGCACGCCAAGCCGGCAGAGGACGCTTAGCTCTGGGCGCCGCTCGGCGGGACGAGCCACCGGCTCAAGCCGTCGCGCAGCCAGTCGGGGATCGACGTCTTGGCGAGGGTGCTTCGGTCGACGACCACGTGCACCAGCGAGCCCTCGACGAGCGTCTCGCCGTCGTAGCTGATCCGGTGTTCGGAGGCGATGCTCGTGTTGCCGAGGTTGGTGACGCCGATTTCGAGGGTGATCTCCTGGTCGAACCGGGCCGAGCCCAAGAACCGCAGCCGCGCCTCGGCCACGACGATGTCCAGCCCGCGGTCGAGCATCACCTGGTAGCCGCCGATGCCCGCCCGCCACAGCTCGGTGATGCTCGTGTCGAAGTACGCGAGGTAGTGCGAGTTGAAGACGACTCCCTGGACGTCGCATTCGGCGTAGCGAACGCGCAGCTTGTGCGACAGCGGTCCGGCCACTAGCCCCCTCCCCGGAGCACGAATCCGCGATCGGCCAGGTCGGCGAGCGCGTCCTCGAAGGAGCCGAAGTCGCGGCGCAGCAGCGCCTCAATCGGGACGCCGGACGGTCCCGCCGCTCGGACCCAGCGCCTGAGCACGGTCTGCCCGGCCCGCTCGGCGGGCTCGGCCAGCAGGTCCAGCAGGATCGGCAGCTCCGGGCGATGGTCGAGCTGACCCGAGAGCAGCGTCAGCGGGTCGACGTCGAGCACCGTGCACAGCTCGTCCTCGCTGAGCCCGAGCAGCTCCATCAGCCGTGCGGCGCGATCTGACTGGCTCAGAACAGCTGGTTCTCGCCGCCGAACACGCCGCTCACCGAGCCATCGGTGAAGATCTGGCGGATCGAGCTCGTCAGCAGGTCCGCGCAGGAGAGGACCCGCACGTTGTCAGGGGCACCGGGTGGCAGCGGGATCGTGTCGGTGACCACGATCTGCTCGAGGCCCGACCCGGCCAGGTTCTCCCAGGCGTTGCCGGAGAACACGCCGTGCGTGGCGGCGGCGAAGACCCGCGTGGCGCCCGCGTCGTGGACCACCTGTGCGGCCGCCTTGAGCGTGCCCGCGGTGTCGATGATGTCGTCCACCAGCACCGCGGTCTTGCCCTCCACGTCGCCGATCACGTAGCCGATCTCGGCGACCTGCTGCGCGGGACGCTCCTTGTTCAGGATCGCCAGATCGGCTCCGATCCGCGATGCGAACCGCTTGTTCAGCTTCACACGGCCCGCGTCGGGGGCCACCACGACGAGGTCCTCAAGGCTCATGTCGCTGAAGTACTGGGTCAGCATGAACAGCGCGGTCATGTGGTCGCACGGCTTCTGGAAGAAGCCCTGGATCTGGCCCTGATGCAGGTCCATCGCCAGGATCCGGTCGATCCCGGCCGACTCGAGCATCCGCGCGACCATGCGCGCGCTGATCGGCTCGCGCGGTTCTGACTTCTTGTCCTGGCGCGAGTACCCGTACCACGGCGTCACCGCGATGACCCGGTGCGCCGACCCGCCGACCGCCGCGTCGACCATCACCATCAGCTCCATCAGCGCGTCGTTGGCGCTTAGCCCGGTCTGCACGTTGCCGCAGGTCGGCTGGACGATGAACACGTCGCAGCCACGCACCGACTCCTCAAACCGGCAGTACACCTCGCCGTTGGTGAACGTCTTCAGCGTCAGGCCGCCGAGCTCGATTCCGAGCTTCGAGGCGATCTTTCCGGCCAGCACCGGGTTGGCACGCCCCGTGACCAGCACGAGGCGCTTGCTGGAGGGCAACTCAAGCTCGCGCGTCGGGCTCGGGTAGGTCTCAAGCGCGCTCATCGGGGGCTGTCGATTCTACGAGGAGGAGGTGACGGGATTGCGCTCCGAAACGCTACTCCCAAGACTACGTCGCCGGAGGCTCCGCATCCCGCTCCTTGCGGCGTTCGCCGTAGCCGTCGATGTTGCGCTGCCGGGCGCGTGCCACGCCGAGGGCCCCGGGAGGCACGTCGTGGGTTATCACCGAGCCGGCCGCGGTGTACGCGCCGTCGCCGAGGCTGACCGGCGCGACGAACATCGTGTCGACGCTCACGAACGCGCCCGCGCCGATTGTCGTGCGGTTCTTGTTCTTGCCGTCGTAGTTGGCGGTGATCGTCCCCGCACCGATGTTCGTGCGCTCGCCGATGTCGGTGTCGCCGATGTAGGAAAGGTGCGGGACCTTGGCGCCGGCGCCGATGTCGGAGTTCTTGATCTCGACGAACGTGCCGGCCTTGGCGCCCTCGCGCAGGACCGTGCCAGGCCGCAGGTAGGCGAACGGCCCGACGCTGACGCGATCGCCGACCACGGCGCCCTTCACGTACGAGTGCACCACTGATGCGTCCGCGCCGATTGATGCGTCGATCAGCGTGCTGAGCGGCCCGACCGTGGAGCCCTCGCCGATCCGCGTGTCGCCGTGGAGGCTTGAGAACGGGGCGATCACGGTATCCCGGGCGATCTCGACGCCGGCGTCGATGGTGGTCGCGGCCGGGTTGACGATCGTGACGCCCGCGAGCATATGACGCTCGTGGATGCGGCGCTGGGCCACGGCGGTCACGTCCGCGAGCGCGACCCGGTCGTTGATTCCGAGCATCTCGGACGGGTCGGCAAGGCCGTGGGCGATGACCGTCCGTCCCTGAGCGCGCAGCACCGGGAGCACGTCGGGCAGGTACAGCTCTCCCTGGGCGTTCTGGGGTTTCACCTGGTCCAGCGCGGCCATCAGCGCGTCGCCATCGAAGGCGAACAGCCCGGTGTTGACCTCGCGGATCTGAAGCTCGGCGTCGGTCGCGTCGCCGGGCGCCTTGGTCTCGACGACCCGCTGCACCATGCCGTCGGCGTCGCGGACGACGCGGCCATAGCCACTGGCGTCGTCGAGGGTCACGGTCCCGATCGTGGCCGCCGCGACCGCACGCTCGTGCGCCTCGACCAGCGAACGGATGGCCTCGGCACTGATCAGCGGAGCATCACCGTTGAGCACCACGACGGTGTTGCCGGCGGCGATGCCCTCCGCCCCGGCCCTGGCCGCGTCCGCCGTCCCGCGGGGGTGCTGTTGGATCGCGAGCGTGACGTCGGGATCGAGCACGTCCTCGAGGCGGCGATCAGGGCTGTCGACGACGACGATCCGGCTGGCGCCGGCATCGCGCGCGGCGGCGACCGGCCAGGCGATCATCGGCCTGCCGCAGATCTGATGCAGCAGCTTGGGCGTGCCGGATCGCATCCGGGTCCCCTGGCCCGCGGCAAGG
>DASSGR010000147.1:0-41589 GCA_035693425.1 Solirubrobacteraceae bacterium | reverse complement strand
GTCACGGCGGTCCCCTGCCGTGGTTGAGCCGATCGAGGAGTCACCGCGGCCAGCCGGTCCCGCCGACCCGACCAAGGCAGACGTGCGACCGGTGTCGATGCCCCTCGTCGACCGGGTCGCCAGCGCGGTCGTCACCGCCGTCCCGCCGATCATGGTCGTGATCGCGATGTGGCTCGGCTGGATGGGGAACCTGCTGCAGTGGCAGGACCTGCTGATCCTGGCGTTGAGCTACATGATCATCGGGACGGGCATCACGGTCGGCTTTCACCGCCTGCTGACGCACCGCAGCTTCAAGTGCCACCGGGTGGTGCGTATGGGGTTTGCGGCGCTGGGGTCAGCCGCGGCCGAGGGCCCCGTGATCGACTGGGTCGCCACGCACCGCAAGCATCACCAGTTCTCCGACGTCGACGGCGATCCTCACAGCCCCCATGTCGGGCACGGCACCGGTTGGCGCGGCGCCCTGTCGGGACTGTTCCATGCCCACGTGGGTTGGGTGTTTCGCGACATGGAGGTGGCCGACGAGCGACGCTACGCCAAGGATCTGCTCGCCGACCCGTTGATCCGGTTCGTGGATCGCACGTTCGTGCTGTGGGTTGTGGCGGGTCTGGCGGCGGCCTTCGGGCTCGGGGTGCTGTTCACCGGGACCGTCAGGGGCGGCCTCGTGGCGCTGCTGTGGGGTGGCGCGGCGCGCATCTTCTTCATGCACCACGCCACGTTCAGCATCAACTCGCTATGTCACTACTTCGGCCGCCACGACTACGACACCGGCGACGAGTCGCGGAACCTGGCCTGGCTGGCGATCCCCACCTGGGGCGAGGCATGGCACAACAACCACCACGCCTTCCCGACGTCCTACCGCCACGGCCTCAAGCGCTGGCAAATCGACCCGTCGGCCGCGATCATTCGCGTGATGGAGATGACAGGACTGGTCTACGACGTCGTGCGCGTCGACCCGAAGAGGGCCGAGCGCAAGGCGATGCCCGCCGGCGCCACCCCCTGACGCGGCGTGGCGTTCGCGAACACCTCTGCATTACGACACGAGCTGGAGTCGGCGTTGCCGCGCCGGCCGTTCAGCGTGCTCTTCTGGGACGGCACGGCGGTGCGCGCCACCGAGCCCGACTGTCCCACGTTCACGTTGCGCTCCCCGCGTGCACTCGCGCACGTGCTGCGGGCGCCGGGCGAGCTCGGCGTGGGACGTGCCTACGCCGACGGCGAGCTCGTGGTCGATGCCCTCGACGGCGCGTTGCGGATCGTCGACACGTTCGAGCCGCCCCCGCTGTCCTGGGGCACACGTGTCCGGCTGGGCGCGGCGCTCGTGCGCGCCTGCGGGGTCGTCGTGCCGCCCAAGCCCCCGGCGTCGGAGCTGCGGCTGCGCGGCGAGCGCCACACGATTACGCGAGACCGGCGGGCGGTTCGCCACCACTACGACGCCGGCAACGACTTCTTCGCGCTGTTCCTCGACGAGTCGATGACATATTCGTGCGCCTACTGGTCGGGCGGCGCGGACACTCTGGAGGCGGCGCAGGAGGCAAAGCTCGAGCTCGTCTGCAAGAAGCTGCGGCTGAGCGAGGGCGAGCGCGTCCTCGACGTCGGCTGCGGGTGGGGGAGCTTCGCGATCCATGCCGCGGCGCGGCACGGGGTCAAGGTGCTCGGCATCACGCTGTCGGCACCGCAGGTGCAGCTGGCGCAGGAGCGGGTTCGTACCGCGGGGCTGTCGGACCTGGTCGAGATCCGGGTGGCGGACTACCGCGAGCTCGAGGGCGAGCCGTACGACGCGATCTCGAGCATCGGCATGGTCGAGCACGTGGGGGAGGAGCGCATCGATCTCTACGCCAAGCAGTTGTCGGGGCTGCTGCGGCCCGGCGGCCGGCTGTTGAACCACGGGATCGCCAAGCTTCAGGACTTCGACGACGCCGACGAGGGCGCGTTCTCCGAGCGGTTCGTGTTCCCCGACGGCGTGCCCTTGCCGCTCTCACGCGTGGTCCGGGCACTCGAGCGGACCGGGCTGGTGACGACCCACGTCGAGGGGCTGCAGGCCGACTACGCGCGGACCACTGCGGAGTGGATCAAGCGCTTCGAGTCTCGCTACGACGACGCGGTGCGTTTGGCGGGGCAGGAGCGAGCGCGGGTGTGGAAGCTGTACTTGCACGCGGCGCACCAGGGGTTCGTGACCGGCTGGGCGTCGGTGTACCAGGTGCTCGCGCACAAGCCGGCCTGATCCCGGTTGCGCAGGGTGCATGGCGCGACAATCGCTCAGTTCGGGACGAGGCTTGCCGTGTGGTGCACCGCATAGGTGCATGGCACGACAGGTTCTCGGGTGTCGGGACTCGTTGACGCGTCATGCACCCCTAGCCGCCCGTCCATCCTCACCTTCATTGAGCCGTTGACGTTCGGCGCTATTCCCGCCCCAGCGAGACCCCGCGCAACGGCACCGGCGACGACTGGATGATCGACGTTGTCGTCTGTCCGAACGGCGCCAGCTCGTCGAGCAGCTCCTCGAGGTGGGCCATCGACCGGACGTGGGCCTTGATCAGGTAGCAGTCCTCGCCGGTGATCCGGTGACACTCCACCACCTCCGCCGCACCACGGGCGACGTCGGCGACCTTGTGCAGCTGGCGCGGCGCCGGACGCACGCGGATCACCGCGCTCAACCCGTAGCCGAGCGCGGCCGGGTCGAGCTCGGCGCGGTAGCCGCGAACGACGCCGTCGCGCTCGAGGCGCTGCAGGCGCTCGGCCACCGCAGGCGGGGAGAGGCCCACGCGCCGCCCTAGCTCGGCCAGGCTCAACCGCGCGTCCGACTGGAGCTCGCCCAGCAGCGCCAGGTCGGTGTCGTCGGGGGCAGTGCCTTCGGCGGTACGGCGATTTGACCTTCGATTCGCTGGCATCCATCCGATAATACCTATGATCACGCATGTACAGAGGCGCTTTCGCCGCGCATCATCTGGACACCGATGAAGCGCAGAGAGGTCCCGCCGCAGCTGTACTTCGTGGTCAGCGCCGTGTTCCACTACCTCGGCCCGTCGTTCGCCGTGCTGCTGTTCGCGCGGGTGCAGGTGCTCGGCGTGGCGTGGCTGCGGATCGCGTCGGCGGCGCTCGTGTTCGCGCTGTGGCGCAAGCCGTGGCGGGCGGTCAGCGGGCTCGATCGCGCGACTCGAGGGCTGCTGCTCACCTGGGGTGCGGTCCTGGCGGCGATGAACTGCTGCTTCTATGAGGCGATCGCCCGGTTGCCGCTGGGGACCGTTGCCGCGATCGAGTTCCTCCCCGTCGTTCTGCTGGCGGCGCTCGGCGTCCGCACCTCGCGCAACGCGCTGGCGCTGGCGCTCGCGGTCGCCGGGGTGTACGAGCTCAGCCACGTGCAGCTCACCGCGCAGCCTCTCGGGTTCGCATTCGCGTTTGCCAACGCGGCGCTGTTTGCGACGTACATCGTCCTGGCGCACAGGGTTGCGCGCCACCCGGCCGTGACCGGCATCGACGGGCTCGGTGCGGCGATGCTGATCGCGGCGGTCGTGGTCACGCCGGTGGCCGCGCCGCACGCCGCGGCGGCGTTCACCGACCCGGTCGCGCTCGCCGCCGGCATCGGCGTCGGGATCTGCTCGTCGGTGATCCCGTACGTGACTGATCAGCTCGCGATGTCGAATCTGAGCCGGGCGGCGTATTCGCTGATGGTCGCGCTGCTGCCCGCGATCGCGACGGTGATCGGCGTCATCGTGCTGACGCAGCTTCCGACCGCCGCCGAGCTCGTAGGGGTTGCGCTGGTGGCCGGTGGTGTCGCCGTGCACCGAGACGTGGACGACGATGCAAGCCCTCTACAAAGTTGCCACCGCAAGGAGTATGGTCGCGCAATCCCCGCAAAATGGAGAGAGAGGGCATGAGCAAAACCGTTCCTGTGCGTCTCCAGGTCAACGGCGTAGAGCACGCCATCGACGTGGAGCCCCGACTGTTGCTGGTGCACGCGATTCGCGAGAACTTGGGCCTGACGGGCACGCATGTCGGATGCGACACATCCAACTGCGGCGCTTGCACCGTCCATCTCGACGGTCGCGCAGTCAAGTCGTGCACGGTGCTCGCGGTCCAGGCCGACGGCGCCTCGGTCACGACGATTGAGGGCATGGGCACCGAGGACGACCTGCACCCGCTGCAGGAAGCGTTCTGGAACGACCATGGCCTTCAGTGCGGCTACTGCACCCCCGGGATGATCATGGCCGCGGCCGGCCTGCTCGCCGACAACCCCAATCCGACCGAGGCCGAGGTCCGCAAGGGGCTGGAGGGCAACCTCTGCCGCTGCACCGGCTACCACAACATCGTCAAGGCCGTCCTCGACGCATCGAAGTCGAAGGGGGCGACGGTCGGACAGTCGGAGGTGACGGCATGAGCGCCACCACGACCGGCAACGGCACGTATGTCGGGCAGTCACTGCGGCGCAAGGAGGACCCACGGCTGATCACCGGCCAGGGCTCGTACGTCGACGACGTCAACCTTCCAGGTCAGCTGTGGGCGGCATGGGTCCGCTCGCCCGAGGCCCACGCGAAGATCACCTCGATCGACACGTCCGCGGCCAAGGAGCGCCCCGGCGTCGTCGCGGTCTACACCAACGCCGACCTCGACATGGAGGCGGGCCTGCCGATGGCGTGGGTCCCACCGGGCGTCGAAGTCAACACGCCGGACCACTGGGTGCTTGCCAAGGACGCGGTCAAACACGTCGGCGACCCCGTCGCGCTGGTGGTCGGCACCAGCCGCTACTCGGTGGTCGACGCCGCCGAGGACGTGATCGTCGAGTACGACCCGCTGCCGGTCGTGACCGATCCCGAGGCTGCGATTGCCGGCGGACCGTTCGTGCACGAGCAGTTCGGGACCAACAAGGTCTGCGACTGGTCGCTGGGCGGCGGCGATCTCGAGAAGGGATTCGCCGAGGCCGATGTGATCCTCGAGCGGCGGATCGTCAACCATCGCATGGCCGGAGCGGCGATCGAACCGCGCGGCGTGCTGGCGCAGCACCGCGCCGGCAAGTTGACCGTGTGGAGCTCCACCCAGGTCCCGCACTTCCTGCGGCTGTTCCTGACGATCCTGCTCGGCATCCCGGAGGACAGGGTTCGGGTCATCGCTCCGGAGGTCGGGGGCGGCTTTGGCTCGAAGCTCAACATCTACGCGGAGGAAGTCGGCTGCGCGTGGGCGTCGATCAAGCTGCGACGCCCGGTGAAGTGGATCGAGACGCGCTCGGAGGGGATGATGGTCACCCACCACGGGCGCGACCAGATCAACTACGTGAAGATCGGCGCCAAGCGCGACGGCACGCTCACCGCGTGGCACACCCGGATTCTCGCTGACCTGGGTGCCTACCAGATGCTGCTCACGCCGTTGATCCCGCCGCTGAGCGCGTTCGTGATGTCCGGGGTCTACAACACACCCGCCGTCCAAACCGACGTCACGGGAGTGATGACAAACAAGTTCGCGACCGACGCGATCCGTGGCGCCGGCAGGCCTGAGGCGACCCACACGATCGAGGTGATGATGGACCAGCTCGCCCAGGAGCTGGGCATGGACGGACTCGAGCTGCGGCGCAAGAACTTCATCCCGCCGTTCGAAAACGGGCACGAGACCGCGATGGGCATCGTCTATGACTCGGGCAACTACGTGGCGGCGCTCGACAAGCTGCTCGAGCACATCGATCCGGCAGAGGTGCGGCAAGAGGCCGAAGGGCTCAGGGAGAAGGGCGTCTACCGCGGGATCGGCTTCAGCACCTACACCGAGATCTGCGGAAACGCACCGTCAAGGGCCGTCGGGCCCAGCGCGTTCGGCCTACAGGGCGGCGGCTGGGAGTCGGCCACGGTCCGGGTCCACGCCAGCGGCTCGGTCACGCTGTACACGGGCACGTCGCCGCACGGCCAGGGCCACGAGACGGGCTTTGCCCAGATCGTCGCCGACCGGCTCGGCATCGATCCGTCGATGGTTGAGGTGATCCACGGCGACACCGACACCGGCCCGTGGGGCCTGGACACCTACGGATCGCGCTCGCTGGCGGTCGGCGGCGAGGCCGCCGCGCGCACCGCCAAGAAGGTGGCCGACAAGGCCACTCAGATTGTCGCCCATCAGCTCGAAGCGGCTCCCGAGGACATCGAGCTGCGCGACGGCAAGTGGTCGGTTCGCGGCTCACCCGATCGCGGAATGACGCTCGCCGAGGTGGCGGGTGCCGCGTACATCCCCGAGAACCTCCCGGAGGGCATGGAGCCCGGGCTCGACGAGCAGACGTTTTATGACCCCGAGAACTTCGTGTTCCCGTTCGGAGCGCACGCCTGCGTGGTCGACATTGATGCCGAGACCGGCAAGGTCAAGGTGGTCCGCTGGGTGGCGGTCGACGACTGCGGGCCGGCAATCAACCCGCTCCTGATCGATGGCCAGGTGCACGGCGGCATCACGCACGGCATCGGGCAGGCGCTGTACGAGCGCATCGAGTACGACGAGTCGGGGCAGTTGGTCACCGGCACGTTCGTCGACTATGCGCTGCCGACTGCGGCTGAGCTGCCGAGCTACGAGACCGACCGCACCGAGACGCGGTCGCCGGTCAACACGCTCGGCGTCAAGGGCGTCGGCGAAGCCGGCACGATCGCCGCAACGCCGGCCGTCCTCAACGCCGTGCTCGACGCGCTACGGCCGCTCGGAGTCACGTACATCGACATGCCGCTCAGCCCGATGCGGATCTGGGAGGCAATCCAAGACGCCAAGGGAAAGGCAGGTGCGCCAGCATGATCCCCGCCGAATTCGACTACGCGGTCGCAGGGTCGCTGGATGAAGCGATCCAGATGCTCGTGGACGGCGGCGAGGATGCCAAGCTGCTCGCCGGCGGACACTCCCTGATCCCGCTGATGAAGTTGCGGCTTGCGGCGCCGTCGCTGCTCGTCGACCTGCGCAAGGTCCCCGGTCTCGGCGGCATCAACCGCGAGGACGGGACTTGGCGAATCGGCGCGCTGACGCCTCATACCGTGCTCGAGCACTCTCCCGACTTGGGGCTGGCGTCGACCGTTGCCGGGACGATCGCCGATCCGCAGGTCCGCAACCGCGGCACCATCGGCGGTTCGCTCGCCCACGGCGATCCCGCGTCCGACCTACCCGCCGTGTTGCTCGCGGCCGAGGGCTCGGTGACCGTGCAGGGTCCCGACGGGCAGCGGACGATCGAGGCGAGCGACCTGTTCCAGAACTACATGGAGACGGCGATCGGCCCCACCGAGGTGCTGACCGAGGTGCGGATGCCGGCGTTCGACGGCTGGGGACACGGCTACGAGAAGTTCAACCGTCGCAGCGAGGACTGGGCGATGGTTGCGGTCAGCGCGCTGGTCAAGCAGACCGGCGACGTCTGCGAGGACGTGCGAGTGTCGCTGACTAACATGGGTTCAGTGCCCCTTCGCGCGAAAGCCGTCGAGGACGCCCTTCGCGGGCAGTCGCTGACGGCTGACAGCATCGCGAAGGCCGCCGAGCAGGCAGCCGAGGGAACCGACCCGCCGGCCGATCTCAACGCCAGCGCCGACTACAAGCGCCACTTGGCGCGAGTGCTCACTCGGCGCGCGCTCACTCAGGCGGCAGGGCTGACGTGATCGCGACCGAGGTGCAGCGGCCGGCGTGAGCTTTGCGGAAATCGGCTCGGTCGAGGCGGCGACTGCCGCCCTCGCAGCCCAGGGCTACCTCGCCGACCGGCCGCTGGCGCTGGGCATCCACCTTGCCATAGCCCTCGAGCAGCCGCTGTTGCTCGAGGGCGAGGCTGGCGTGGGTAAGACAGAGGTCGCGCGCGCATTGGCCGCCGCGACCGGCGCGCGGCTGATCCGCCTGCAGTGCCACGAGGGCATCGACCTGCACCACGCCGTCTACGACTGGGATTACGCGCGCCAACTGCTCGCGCTGCGTGCGGCCGAGGGAGGCGTCGACGAGGGACAGCTGTTCTCCCGCCGGTTCCTCTTGCGGCGGCCCTTGCTCGACGCGCTCGAGCATGACGGACCGGTAGTGCTGCTGATCGACGAGATCGACCGCGCCGACGACGAGTTCGAGGCGTTCCTGCTCGAGTTCCTGTCTGACTTCGCGGTCACGATCCCCGAGCTCGGCACTGTCACGGCCCAGCACCGCCCGGTCGTGATCCTCACCTCGAACCGCACGCGTGAGCTTCACGACGCGCTCAAGCGCCGCTGCCTGTACCACTGGATCGACTATCCGAACCCCGACCGCGAGCGCGAGATCGTGCGCGCCCGGATCCCCGGCGTGCCCGAGCAGGTCGTCGTCCGCGTGGTGACCGCGGTCAGCCGCCTGCGCCAGCACGGCGACCTGTACAAGCTTCCGGGCGTGGGGGAGACGATCGTGTGGGCCCAGGCGCTGATGGCCCTGGGCGACGAGGGCGACCTCGAGGACACGCTCGGCGCGGCGCTCAAAGTCCACGAGGACGTGGAACGCGTGCGCGAGCGGAAGGTGCTCGAGGGTGTCTGACGACGCGGACGTCGTCGTCGCCCATGCGGACATCGTGATCGACCGGATCAGCGCCCTGGCGCAAGCGCTGAGAGCACAGGGGACGCGAGTCGGGCTCGGCGAGCTGCTGACCGCGCAGCAGGCGCTGACGGCGGTGGACTCGAGCTCGCGCGACGATGCGCGGCTCGCTCTGCGCAGCGTGCTGTGCTCCAGCCACCGCGACATCGAGCGTTTCGAGTACGCGTTCCGGGCCGTGTTCGGCGATGAGCGGATGCACTTCGGACAGGACCCCTACGAGCCGCTGGGCAAGATCGAGCGTCCGGTGCCGCCGCGCGCCGCCGTTGCCGGCAATGCGACCGGCAGCCCCGAGGACCAGGACCCGGTGGCGGTCCCGGCCGCCTACAGCGACGTGGAGCTGCTCGGCCACAAGGACTTCTCGCAGTACACAGACGCAGAGATGGCGATCGCCCGCGTGCTGATCGCCCGGCTCGCGCGGCGCGGGCCCACGCGCGTGTCGCGCCGCACGCGCCCGGCCAGGCGCCGCAGCCACACTCCGGACCTGCGCCGCGTGGTCCGTGCCTCGCTTCACACCGCCGGCGAGCCCGTGGAGCGCCACTGGCGGGCGCCGAGCACGCGTCCGCGGCCCGTCGTCCTGGTGTGCGACGTGTCAGGCTCAATGACCCCGTATGCGCGGATGTTGATCCAGTACATGCATGCGTCGGTCGCCGCGCGGCGCCGGGTCGAGGCGTTTGCGTTCGGCACCAGGCTGACGCGCATCACCAACGAGCTTGGCGGCCGCGACCACGACCGCGCGCTCGAGCGCGCCGCCGCGGCGGTGACCGACTTCGCGGGCGGAACGCGGATCGGGGCCGCGCTGGCGCAGCTCAACCGCGAGCACGGGCGGCGCGTCGGCCGCGGCGCCGTCGTGGTGATCCTGTCCGACGGCTGGGACCGCGGCGACCCCGAGGAGCTCGGGCGCGAGATGGCCCGGCTGCGCCGCAGCGCGCACAAGCTGGTGTGGCTCAACCCGCTCGCCGCGCACCCCGAGTTCGAGCCGCTGACGCGCGGGATGCGCGCGGCGATTCCTTATACCGACGAGCTTCTGGCGGGCAACTCGCTTGCCTCGCTCGAGGAGCTAGCTGTCATCCTGGAGGACATCTGACGTGAACGACGTTCTGACCGAGCTCAGCAACTGGACCGCACGCGGAGATCGCACGGCGCTGGCCACCGTGGTCGACACGCAGCGATCGGCGCCCCGCCCTGTGGGAGCCAAGATGGCCGTCAACGAGTACGGCGAGATCGCCGGCGGGGTGTCGGGCGGCTGCGTCGAGGGAGCGGTCGTGGAGATCGCGGATCGCGTGATGAAGGGCGATACGCCACAGCTGGTGCACTTCGGGATCCCGGACTCCGACGCCTGGGACGTGGGGCTGCCGTGCGGCGGCGAGATCGACGTCTGGGTGCAGTCGTACGAGCCGGGGCGGTTTGCGGAGATCGCCCGCGAGGGCGGCCGTGCAGCGGAGGTGACCCTGATGGAGGGCGCCGCGCCCGGCGCGAAGCTGCTGATCGAGGCCGACGGAGCGCGCTCCGGGACGCTCGGCGCCCCGGAGCTCGACGACGAAGCTGCGCGGGTAGCGGATGAGCTGCTGTGGACCGACGCGTCGGCGCGACGCGGAGCGTTGTTCGTCGACGTGGTGGCGCCGCCACCACGGCTGATCATGTTCGGCGCGGTGGACCTGGCCGGCCACCTGTGCACGCTCGCGCGGGATGCCGGATGGCGGCCATACGTTGTCGACCCGCGCGCGCGATTCGCGACTCCCGAGCGGTTCCCAGACGCCGTCGAGGTGATCGCCGCCTGGCCGGAGGAGGCGCTGGCGCGGCTCGGTGGCATCGATCCTGCCACTTCGATCGCCGTGCTGACTCACGATCCCAAGCTCGACGACGCGGTGCTCGAGATTGCGCTGCGATCCCCGGCGCGGTTCATCGGCGCGATGGGGTCCAGGCGCGCACAGGCCAAGCGCCGCGAGCGGCTGCTCGCGCTGGGGTTCGCCGACCACGAGCTCGAGCGTATGTCGGCGCCGCTCGGGCTCGACCTCGGAGCGGTGAGCGGGGAGGAGACCGCGCTGTCGATCCTCTCCGAGGTGGTGGCCGCGCGGCACGGCCGCGACGGCGGACGGCTGGCCAACGTCAAAGGCCGGATCCACGAGGTCCCGGCTTGATCGCGGGCCTGATCCTGGCCGCGGGTGCTGGGACGCGCTTCGGCGAGGAGTCGAAGCTGCTCGCGTCGCTCGACGGGCGGCCGCTGCTGGAGTACGCGATCCGAGCTCAGTGTGATGTCGATGAACTCGAGCGGATCGTGGTCGTGCTCGGCGCGCACGCTTCGGATCTGCGCGATCGGGTCGACTTCGGCCGGTCGCAGCCGGTGGTGTGCGAGGACTGGGACATGGGGCAGGCTGCGTCCCTGCGCTGCGGCCTGCGCGCGCTCGCGGGAGCGGACAAGGTGATCGTGACGCTTGGCGACGCGCCGCTGGTCACGGCCGCGGTCATCTCCCGGTTCATCGACGAGCCGGGCGGCACCCGGGCGCTGTATGACGGTCGACCGGGGCACCCGGTCGTGCTCGAGGCCGAGCAGATCCGGGCCCTCGCGACGCTTAGCGGCGACCGCGGAGCCCGGGACATCCTGCACGGCGGTCCCACGATTGAATGTGGGGAGCTGTGCTCAGGACGCGACGTCGACACCCCTGACGACCTGGAGGCGATTCGGGATGAAGCTAGAGCAGTCCTTTGAGGTTTCCGCGCCGGTTGAGCAGGTGTGGAGCGCGCTGATTGACATCGAGCGCGTCGCTCCCTGCCTGCCGGGGGCGTCGATCACCGGGCGCAACGAGGACGGCAGCTACAACGGCGCGTTCACGATCAAGATCGGGCCGACGACCGCTTCCTACACGGGCAAGCTCGAGATGAAGGAGGTCGACGAGGGCGCGCACGCCGCGACGATGCTGGCCAACGGCAGTGACCGCCGGGGCCAGGGCGGCGCGAATGCGACGATCAACTCGAAGCTGACCGAGACCGGCGGCGGGACCCGGGTCGAGGTCGACACCGACTACCACATCACCGGACGGCTCGCCCGGTTCGGTCGCGGCGGCATGATCGAGGACATCTCGGAGAGGCTCTTGAGGGAGTTTGCAAAGCGCCTGCAGGCGATGCTCGCCCAGGAGCCCGCCGCGGCGGCGCCCGAGCCGGCGACCGCGATCCACGAGGCTGCACCGGAGCCCGAACCCGAGGCGCCGCCGGTGTCGGCGGAGGCCGCGACGGAGCCGGCTGAGCCGGAGCCCGAGCCGGTTGCTGCGGAGCCTGAGCCGGAGCCGGTTGCCGCTGAGCCTGAGCAGGTGCCCGAGCCGGTTGCCGAGGAGCCCGCTCCGCCAGAGCCCGAGCCCGAGCCGGCTGCTCCGGAGCCTGAGCCGGAGCCCGTTGCCCACGAGCCCGAGCCGGAGCCGGTTGCCGCTGAGCCCGAGCACGCGCCCGAGCCGGAGCCCCCGGCGCCCGAGCCGGAACCCGCTCCGGCGCCCGAGGCCGCCGCGCCCCCGCCGCCACCACCGCCTCCGCCACCCCCGCCGCCACCGCCCCAGGTCCCGGCCGAGCCGCTCGACGCGGGCTCGCTGGTCGGCTCCGTGCTGTGGGACCGCGCGAAGAAGAACCCGGCACCGGTCGTGGCCGGCGTCGTCGTGGTGTCGGTGTTCCTGCTGCGCCGCCGCCGGCGGCGCCGGCGCGGCTAAGCGCTAGGAGACTTCTAAATATCGGGCGGGGGTCCCGACGCGGGGCGCGCTCGCGCGCGTCACGATGCTGTTGTGCATGAGGCAGCTGCATTCGGCGTCGGCAACGGTCGCAGCGGGCCGGGGGGTTCCCGCGGCGGCGCCGAGCCGGGGGCAACGGCGCGGCGCCGGGCGTGGGGGCGCCCGGCGTCGCCGCACAGCCGCCTGCAGGGGCAGGCAAATGGGCTGGGGGCCAAAAGATCAGGTGGGGGACCCGACGCGAACACAATGCGTCGGGGTCAGGATCCACCGGTGGCTGCAACGGTTGAGCTGACGATTTCGGTGGTGGTTGGATCCGATCCGATTCGGGGGAGCACGCGGATTGCCGGGGGCGAGCGCCGCGAGTTCTGGGGGTGGCTGGATCTTGCCGAGATCGTGCAGCAGACAGCCGATGGCGATCGGGGCGTGGCGGACGAACTACACGCGCCATCGGTGCCAGAGGGGGCACCGTTGCGATAACAAACCGCCCGGGGGCAGCCGCGGGGGCGCCGGGCGCGGCAGGCGTTCGGCGCCCACCACGGCGTAGTGCTCCCCGCCGCAGGTTCCATCCCATTCGAGCCGTCCCTAACGGCGTCGTGCTTCGTCCTCGTCGGCTCGCGCAGCGCTGCTGCGCTTCACCTCCTGCGTCCTCGCCCGCCATCCGTTATCGACGTCTCTCGGTGGGCCGGAACCTACGGCGAGAAGCACGACGAGGCGGTGAGGGTTTGTCAGGCGGCGTCGCGGCCGAGCCGCTCGCCGAGCTGCTCCCGCGCATGCGGGCCGTCGAGGTCGAGCTTTCGGTAGATGTGACCGAGGTGGGTCCCGACCGTCTTGGCGGTCACGAACAGCGCCTCGGCGATCTCGCGGTTGGTCAGGCCGCCCGCGGCCATCTCGGCGACGCGGCGCTCCGACGGGGTCAGGGCGTCGGGGCCCGACATGCGCTCGCGGCGCGGGTGCGCTCCGGTCGCCAGCAGCTCCTCCCTGGCTCGCCGGGCCATCGGCGCTGCATCACAGCGCTGAGCTAGCTCGAGCGCCTCGCGCAACGGCTCACGCGCGGCGCTGCGCTGCCCGGCGCGCCGCTGTGCCGCTCCGAGATCGCAGAGGGAGCGCGCCAGCTCGAGGCTGGCGGGCGAGTCACGCAGGGTCCGGACCGCTTCCTCCAGCAGCACGATCCCCTCGTCGCCTCCCTCGAGGACCCCGCGCGCCCGCAGCGCGACGCCGATGCCGCGCGGCTGTCCCAGCTCCCGGGCCCGCGCCAGCTCGCCGTCGGCCAGCTCCCGCGCCTGCCCGGGATCCTCACGCGCCAGAGCGAGCGCGAGCTCCGAGCGCCACGGCACGTAGCTCGGGTTGTTGACGATCACGCTCTCGCCGGTGGCGCGCAGGTCGGCGATCGCCTCCGCTCGGCGACCCTGGGCGAGGTGGAGGCGGCCGCGAGCGAGCAGCGCGTGTAGCGTCGCGGCGCTGCCGAGCGCGGACTCGATCCGGCCCTGGGACAGTGCGCGCTCGGCCTCGTCGAGCTCACCGCGCTCGACCAGGGCGTGCACCAGGAAAGCCGTCGACCAGATCCTCGTCCACAGCACCTCGTGCCGGTTCGCGAGCTCCAGCGTGGTCCGCGCATCTGACTCGGCCTGCGGCAGGTCCCCTCGCCGCAGCGAGAGCAGCGACCCCCACGTGAGCGCGGCGAGGTGTGCCTCGATCGAACCGCGGGCACGCGCATCGGCGCGGATGTCGGCGATCAGTGCCTCGGCGCGCTGGATCTCGTCGGCCAGCACGAGGACCGCGGTCGCGTAGCCCACGATCGGCGAGCTCGCCGTCTGCCGGGCAACGAAGCGTCCTCCGTCGAGCCCCCGGTCGACCAGCTCGCGCCAGTCTCCGGCGGACGGGCCCGACTGCGCGCGCCAGCATGCCTCGAAGATCAGCAGCGCGTTGCCCGCCGGCCCGGCTGCCTCAGCGAGCTCGTGCAGGGACGGCAAGCGCGGTACGACCTCGCCGACCAGCCGCCGGTCGACCGAGGCAGTGGCTACACGGACGGTCTCGAGCGTCGCCCGCAGCGCCGGATCGGCATCCTCGGGGAGCTCGTCGATGGTGTGGGCGAGCAGCGCGTATCCCTCGAGCGGCTGGCCGACCCAGACCAGCAGGGATCCAAGCTGCCCGGCGATCCTGGCCCGGGTGAACGGGTGGTCGCTCAGTTCCAGCGCCTCGCGCAGGTGCGCGGCGGCGGCCGGATCGCGCGCGAGCGCCTCGGCCTCACCCAGCTCGCCAAGAACCGCCCCGCGGAGCTCGGCCGGCGGCGGTTCAGTCAGCGCCCGTCGCAGCAGCCGGACGGCAGACGGCGGCGCGCCGTCGGCGAGCGCCTCCCGGGCGGCGTCCCGCAAGGCGGCGACGACGTCCGGGTCGTCGGCGGGCTCGCTGCGCAGCAGGTGGGCGCCCGCGAGCGTGCTGCGAGGCCCTTCCTCGGCGAGCAGCAGGCCGGCGCGGCGATGGCTGTCGGCGCGCGTGGCGGGCAGGATGCCCTCGTAGACGGCGCGGCGCAGCAGCGGGTGAACGAACGTCAGCGGACCCTCGGCGGCGAGGATCTCGGTCGAGATCAGGCGGTCGGCGGCCACCCGAGCGCGCTCCTGATCGATCCCCGCGAGCGCCGCGGCCTGTCGCAGCGAAGCGCTTTCGAGCACCGCCACCGACCGCGCCAGCAGGCTTGCGTCAGCACCCAGCCGCGCCAGCCGCGCCACCACGGCGTGCGACACCGCATCCGGCCGGACCCCCTGCACCCGGGCGGCGTTGGCGGCGACCGGCTCGACGCGTTCGGCGTCCAGCACGCGGATCAGCTCGCGCAGGAGGAACGGATTGCCCGCGCTGGCATGCGCGCAGGCCGAGCAGAACTCGGGATCGGCGCTGTCACCCAGCGCCGATCGCACAAGTCTGGCGGCCGCGGTGTCGCTGAGGGACTCGGGCATCACGAGGATCGCACCGGGCTCGTTTCGCAGGGTGGTGAGCAGCTCGCGGCTGGGGCTCGGCTCGCCCTCGCGAGCGGTCAGCACCACGAGCACGCCGAGCTCCTCGCACCGCGCGCTCAGGTACGCCAAGAACCGCAGCGATGAAGCGTCGGCCCAGTGCGCGTCGTCGACAGCGATCATCACCGGGCCGATGTCAGTGAGGTTGTTCGTCAGCCAGTAGAGGCCGTGGACCAGCGTGAAGCTGAGGTCTCCGGGCGGCCGCCCACCCGCCGCGGCGGCAGCGCCGCTGGAATCCTCGATGTAGCGGCCGCCGGCCGCGGCGACCGGCGCGAGGTCGAACAACGGGCTTGCCAGTGCCGCCGCCCCTCGGAACAGCGCTGGCCGCGTCTCGGGGTCGGCCCGGTCAAGCGGACCCTCAAACAGCTGGCGGACCACCCCGAACGCAAACTCCTGCTCGAGGTCGCTCGCACGGGCGCGCAGCACCTGCATCCCGGCCTGCTCGCCCAGCTCGCGCGCCGCTTGGAGCAGCGCGGTCTTGCCGAGGCCCGCGGGGCCAGTGATCATCACCAGGCGGCCGGTGCTGTCGGAGACCGTCGTCTGGATGCTCTCGCTGAGCCGATCGAGCTGCGCCTCGCGCTCAAGCAGCACAGGGGTAACCGCCCTCGGTCTTGCTGGTGCGGCGCTGTGTTCTTCGGCGAGCGACACGAAGCCTCGCGCGGCCAGTCTACGTCAACGCACGGGCGGCCCGGGGTCGGGCGGGTGTCGCGCCGGCGCTTAGCGACCGTTACGCCGCGGCGGCTCGTCCCAGTCCTGCGCCGGCGCGACCGCGACCAGCCCACTCGGGTTGATCATCGGGTGGGTGCGGTAGTAGTGCGCGCGGATCTCGTCGAAATCGACGGTCTCCGCCACTCCGGGCCACTGGTACAGATCTCGCGTATACGGCCAGAGGTGCTCGTATTCGGCAAGCTTGCGGATCGAGCACTTGAAGTGGATCTGGTAGACGGCGTCGAAGCGCACCAGCGTCGCGAACAGCCGCCAGTCGGTCTCGAGGGGATCGTCGCCGAACAGGAACCGGCGCTCGGACAGCCGGGCGTCAAGCATGTCGAGCGTCTCGAACAGGGCTCGGACCTCGTTCTCGTAGACGTCCTGACGGCGCGCAAACCCGGCCTTGTAGACCGCGTTGTTGACGTTGTCGTAGATCCGGTCGTTGAGCTCGTCGATCTCGTCGCGCAACTCCTCCGGGCAGAGGTCGACCGGGTGCGACGCAAACCGCGCGAACACCGTCCCCAGCATCCTGAGGATGTCCGACGACTCGTTGGAGACGATCACGCCCGACTGCTTGTCCCAGAGCACCGGGACGGTGACGCGCGCGTCGTAGCCAGCGTCAGTGGCCGCGTACGCCCGAGCCAGGAAGTCGAACCCGTTGACCGAGTCCACGTACTCGCCGCCGGTGAACGCCCAACCTGTGTCGTCGTCCCGGATCGGATCGACGAGCGAGACTCCGATCGCATCTTCCAGGCCCATCAACCGCCGCGCGATGATCGTTCGGTGCGCCCACGGACAGGCGCGGGCGACGTACAGGTGGTAGCGGTCGGCCTGCGCCGGAAACTCCGTCGAGCCATCGTCGGTCACCCAGCGGCGAAATCTGCTCTCCTGCCGTCGGAAGGCGCCGTTGGACTGCTCGCGCGCCAGCGGATCGGTGGCTGTGGCACCTGCTTCCCGCACGAACTGCACTGTAACGATCGCGGTTCATCGGCCCCACCGATCGTGGGTCGGTAGCCTGCGAACGATGAGCGACCAAGCCGACAAAGCCTCACACTTCCTCGCGCTCCACAAGCCGGGCGAGCCGCTGCTGTTGCCGAACCCCTGGGACGCGGGCTCGGCGAAGATCCTCGCTTCGCTGGGCTATCAGGCGCTCGCCACCACCAGCAGCGGCCATGCCGCGACGTTGGGGCGGCTTGACGGCTCGGTGACGCGAGACGAGGCGATCGCGCACGCCGCGGACATCGTCGCCGCCACACCGCTGCCCGTGTCCGCCGATCTTGAAGACTGCTTCGCGGACGGCTCCGAGGGCGTCGCGCAGACGATCGAGCTGGCGCTCGGGGCAGGCCTCGCCGGCTGCTCGATCGAGGACTACGGCGGTGAGGAACTGGCGATCTACGACCTTTCGCTCGCCAAGGAGCGCGTCGCCGCGGCCGCCGAGGTCGCGCACGGCGGCGGTGTGCACCTGGTGCTGACCGGACGCGCGGAGAACTTCATCCGCGGCAATCCGGACCTGGGCGACACGATCGCGCGCCTCCAGGCCTATCAGGAGGCGGGCGCCGACGTCCTGTACGCCCCGGGGCTGAGCACCGCCGAGGACATCCGGCAGGTCGTCTCGTCGGTCGACCGGCCCGTCAACGTGTTGGCACGCGCGGGCGCGCCGACGGTGTCGGAGCTCGCCGAACTGGGCGTGGCTCGCATCTCCGTTGGCGGGCACTTCGCGTTCGTCGCGATCGCCGGGCTGGTCGAGGCAGCCACCGAGCTGCGAGACCGTGGCAGCTACGGGTTTGCAGAGGCCTCTCGGAGCGGCGCGCGAGCCGCGCGCGACGCGTTCGACGCGTAGTGTCGCGTTTTGGCCGCGTGGGGCGCGGTTAAAACGCGACAGTTCGATGAACTACGCCGCCGCGCGGAGGCTGCGAAGCGGCGGGCGCTGCACCGGGTCGCTGACGACCGAGTGTGGCCCCTCGGCGCCTGGGGCGGTGAACGTCGTCGGCAGCGGTCCGGTCAGACGTCCCTCGCTGGCCAGCCGCGAGGTGACTGCCTGAAGGACCGCGTAGGCCATCGGACCGAGATCGCGCAGCGACTGGTGCGCGTTCTGGCGCACGTGCAGGTCGGCCTGTGCGAGCGCGCCGAGGCCGAGCATCGTGTAGGCGTCGATCAGCAGCGCGATGTCGACCCCGTAGCCGGTCACGAACGGCAGCTGCTCGAGCGCGTCGCGCCGGGCGGCGATCTCGCCGGCGAGCGGCTGCACGACGGCGGACAGCTCGGGATAGAACATGTTCAGTAGCGGCCTGGCGGTCAGCTCCGTGACCCGGCCACCGCCGTCCGGAAGCGTCGTCTCGCCCTGGCGGAATGGTCGCCGGTAGAACCCCTTCACGAACGAGATCTCCGGCATGCAGAGCAGCGGGCCGACAAGACCCCGAACGTAATGCGCCCCAAACTCCTCGGAGTCGGCGTCGAGATAGCAGACGATCTCGCCCCGCAGCACCCGCAACGCCCGCCACATCGCATCGCCCTTGCCGAGCACCGGGCCGTGCTCGGGCCACAGCTTGTCCTGATCGTGGACCTCGGCGCCGAGGCCGCGCGCGATTTCACCCGTCCCATCGGTGGAGTTATCGACGACCACGACCTGATCGACGATCCCTCGCGCGCGAAGTGGCTCGATCTGCTCGAGAATCGGTCCGATCGTGCGGGCCTCGTTGCGCGCCGGAAGGCACACCGAGACGGTCGTGCTGCTGTGCTCGGCGAGGCGCTCGGGCGGAAACTCGCCGTGCCTGAACGTGTTGGTGCGATACCAGGAGCGCGCGGTCACGGCCGTGATGTCTGAAGCCGCCTGACTGAACGCTGCGCCCAGGCGACGTCTCCGAATCGCTCCTGGAGCGCGGCGATCGCCGCGTCGCGGTCATAGTCGACCCGCCGGTGCTCGATCGACCCGTCGTCGTGGGCAAGTGCATACGCGGCGCGCGCGTCGCCGTCGAGCGGCAGTCCCACGCTTCCGGGATTCAAGAGCTCGATGCCGTCTGGGCCGCCGCGGCGGAACTGCAGGTGCGTATGCCCGAACACGACCCGTCGCTCGGATGCGCCGGCGAGCATCTCCTCGTCGTCGCCGCCGGGCTCGGGCAAAAACGAGCGCATGTCGGACACCGGCGAGGCGTGGCAGTAGCGGGTGCCGTCGAGCACGACCTGCTCGGGGAGCGTTCCCAGCTCATCGGCCAACCCGGCTCCAAGGGCCTCGCGGCAATCGGCCACTGCCCGCGGCAGCACATCGTCTGCGGGCAGGTCAGACGGATTGGCGGCCCAACGGTCGACGTTGCCGCGGATCCAGGTCGCCTGCTCGAGCCCGCGCAGGGCGGCGACGCTCTCGGGCTGGAAGGGCCCGAACAGTGCGTAGTCGCCGCCGAGCAGAAACCGCTGCGCATTGGCCGCCCGAGCATCCGCGAGCACCGCCTCCAGCGCCGGGAGGTTGCCGTGCACGTCGTAGATGATTGCCAGCGGTGCCATCGGACTCGTGATAGCAGGCCCTCAGTCCCGCCGCTGCTCCCAGCTGAACCCGCTCACCGCCAGCCAGATGCCGAGCACGGCCCAGACCGCGATCACCCCGAGGTCCGACAGGTCGTGAGAGAGCGACGCGCCGGTCACCATCGCGCCCGAGAGGCCGTGTATCAGGGGATACAACGGCAGTGCCTCGGCGAGCGTCCGCACGAACTCCGGGGCGCTGCTCGAGTCGAACACATAGAACGACACGAACACCACTGGTAGGAACACGGCGTTGACATAGGCGGCAGTCGACTCGAAGTTCGGGATCGCGTGCGCGAACGCCACGCCGAGCGCCGCGAAGCAGACCACGCCGGCGACGACGAACACCACAAGCGAACCCCATTCGGGCGGCCAATCGAGCCCGAAGAACGCCTTGCCGGCGACGACGATGATCGCGATCTGCAGCGCTGTGTTGGTGACCGCGTTGGCGGCCACCCCGCCGAAATAGGAGATCGTCGGCAACGGCGTGCCCCGGATGCGCTTGAGCACGCCGCGCTCGCGCAGGAACACGATGTTGTAGGACAGCGCGGTGAACGTCGTCGACATCACGGCCATGCCGGCGATCGACGGAACGAGCTTGTTGAGGTCGGTCTGGTTGCCGTGCAGGATGATGCCGCCCGCCACGAGGAACAGCAGCGGCAGCAGGAAGTTGAAGAAGGCGGCGCTCGGGTTGCGCCAGAACAGGCGCCGTTCGAGCCGGTACTGGCGCCAGGCCAGCGAAACCGGCGTCGGGGCGCGGTCACTCACCATCGGCCGCCTCCTCGGGCGCGTCGGCCGTCAGCTCGAGGTACACGTCCTCCAGCGTCGGCCTGGTCACGCTCAGCCCTTCGAGACGGCGTCCCTGGGCGAGCGCGCTCCCGGTCAGCTCGTGCAGCAGCGTGGTCGGATCGTCGGTCTCGCGCTGGATCAGGCCACCGTCGCCGTTGCGGTAGCTGATCCGGTACGTCGCGGCGCCGCTGTCGGCGCCGAGCTCCTGCGGGTTGCCCTCGATGATGATCCTGCCGTCCTTGATAATCGCCACCCGGTCGGCCAGAGATTGAGCCTCGTCCAGGTAGTGCGTGGTGAGCAGGACCGTCTTTCCCAGCGATTTGAGTGAGCGGATCGCGTCCCATGCGTTCCGGCGCGCGGCCGGGTCAAAGCCCGTGGTCGGCTCGTCGAGGAAGATCAGCTCCGGGTCGCCGACCAGCGCCAGAGCGAGGTCTAGCCGCCGCAACTGCCCGCCCGACAGCGTCCGGACCGACGAGTCCTCCTTCCCGTCCAACCCGGTCAGCGAGATCACCTCCTCGACGTCGCGGGGGTGCGGGTACATCGACGCAAAGTGCACAAGCGCCTCACGCACGCGGATGTGGCGATACAACCCCGTGCTCTGCAGCACGATCCCGACTCGGGACCGCAGCTCACGGGGACGTCTGCCAGGGTCAAATCCCAGGACCGTGACGTCGCCTCCGGTGCGCTGGCGGTAGCCCTCGAGGATCTCCACCGTCGTGGTCTTGCCGGCTCCGTTGGGCCCCAGCAGGCCGAATACCTCGCCGCGACGGACCTCGAACTCGATGCCCTTTACCGCCTCGAAGTCCCCGTAGGACTTTCTGAGGCCGCGGCACTCGATAGCCGGGTCTGACACTTCTCGGATGATGTCAAGAGCGACCCCGCGAGAGTGCGCCCGCGGCGTCAAAGGTGAATACTCATGCGCAGCATGAGGCGCGTTCTGCAGCTTCCCGTGTACCGGCGCCTGCTTGCCGCGTACTCGCTCAACGAACTCGCTTGGTCGATCGGAACGCTGGCTTTGGCGTTCCTCGTCTACGCGCGGACCAACAGCGCCCTTGGGGCGACGGCGTTCTTCTTGTGCTCGCTGTTCGTGCCGGCGCTGCTCACACCTGCGGTCGTTGCCAGGCTCGACCAGCGTACGCCGCATCACGTGCTGCCGGCGCTGTATGCCCTGGAGGGGCTGGCCTTCCTGGCTCTTGCCTACATCGCCAGCCACTTCTCGTTGGGTCCGGTGCTGATCCTGACCGCCGTCGATGGGGTGATCGCGCTCGTCGCGAGGTCGCTGGCCCGTGCGGCCACGGTCGACGTCACGGCGTCGGCGGATCTGCTGCGTGAGGGCAACGCCGTCAACAACACGGCGTTCTCGCTGTGCTTCATGGCCGGCCCGGCGATCGGTGGCGTGATCGTCGCGGCGTCGAGCACCAGCATTGCGTTGCTGGTCAATTGCGTCCTGTTCCTGCTGATGGCGCTGGTGCTCGCGACCGCGCGTGGCCTGCCAGCGGCCACTCCGGAGCCCGAGGCCGCGTCCGGTCGGGTTCGCTCCGCGATCGCCTACATCCGCGACCAGCGGTCGATCCGGACGCTGTTCAGCGTCCAGGTCGCGGGAGTCCTGTTCTTCACGGTCTCGATTCCGGCCGAGGTGGTGTTCGCGCAGCACACGCTGCAGTCGGGCGCGGGCGGGTACGGCGCGCTGCTGTCGTCGTGGGGTGTCGGCGCAGTCGCGGGAAGCGCCGCATATGCCCGCTGGCGCAAGCGGCCGTCCAGGCAGCTGATCGCGGTCGGCGCGGGCGCTCTGGGAGTCGGTTTCGCCGTGATGGCAGCGGCGCCCGTGATCGCGGTCGCGATCGTCGGTTCGGTGATCGCGGGCGTGGGCAACGGGATCGAGTCGGTGGCTGCGCGCACTGCGCTTCAGGAGGAGGTGGAGCCGCAGTGGATGGCACTGATGATGGGCTTCAACGAGTCGATGTTCCAGCTTGTCCCAGGCCTGGGCATCCTGCTCGGTGGGGCCGTTGCGTCGCTCGCCGGTCCGCGCGTCACGCTGGCCATCGGCGCCGCGGGCTCGCTCGTAGTCACGGCCGTCGTGTGGATCGTGCTCCGTCCAGGGATGCTGCGCGCGGAGTCGGACCCGGTGCTGTCAGCGGTCGGCTCGAACGGTGCCGACGGCGCGCACGACGGCTCGCGGCAAAACTCCCGGCCGCTCTCCGAACACGCGGCGCAACCCGAGCGTCAGCGGTAGAGTCCCCGCGGGGCATCCGTGCGGCGTGCCTGCATCGACATCGGATCGAACACCACGCGGCTGCTCGTCGCGGCATGCGAACGCGGCCGCCTCGAGGAGGTCCATCAGGTGCGCTCGTTCACCCAGCTGCGGCGCGGAGTGCTCGACGGTGGCCGGATCAGTCCCGAGAAGATTGCCGAGGTGGTGGCGGTTGTCAGCTCGCAGCTCGCGCTGGCACACGAGCTGGGCGCGGCCGAGATCCATGGTGTGGCCACCGCGGCGGTCCGGCGTGCCGCCAACGGGGCTGAGCTGATCGCCGCGGTCAGGGACGCCTGCGGCCTGGACGTCGTGGTGCTGTCAGCGGAGCAGGAGGCTCGCATGGCGTTCATTGGAGCGGCGAGCACGCTGGGACACACACTCGACGGCGAGCTCGGCGTCGTCGACGTGGGCGGCGGCTCATCGGAGCTCGTCGTCGGCGTTGCTCCGGACGCGGTCAGATGGTCGACGTCGTTTGCGCTGGGCTCCGGAGATCTGGCGGACCGGTGCCTGCGCTCGGACCCGCCGTCGGAGTCGGAGCTGCGCGATGCCCAGAACCGCGTCCAGGAGGCACTCGCGGGCGTCGAGGCGCCCCGCCCGGCCGAGGCGGTCGCCGTCGGCGGCACCGCCACTTCGCTGCGGCTGTTCGCCGGGGCGGTGCTCGACTCGGCCGCGTTCGGCCGCTCACTGGCGCTGCTGGCGACCGAGCGCGCGGCGGTCATCGCGGCGCGCTTCGGGCTCGACTCCGAGCGGGTGCGCCTGCTGCCCGCCGGGCTGCTGATCCTGCAGGGCGCCTCCGAGCTGCTTGGCGCGCCGCTTCAGATCGCCCGGGGCGGGCTGCGCGAGGGCGTCTTGTTGGAGGCCTCGCGTGCCTAGCGACGATCGCGTCAGCAGCTCCGACCCGCCGATTCCGCCCCGCGAGGCGCTCGCCGACGTCCGGGTGCGCGCGCCGACACGAGGCAACCGGCGGCTCGAGCAATTCCTCGACGCCGTTAACGCCGATGATCAGGTCAAGGCGTTGTGGCACGTATCCGCGGTCAACGCGAGCCGGCGGCTGGGCATGTCGGATCACAGCTGGGTGCACATCCAGATCGTCCTCAACATCGGGCTGCGGCTCGCTCGGTTGCTGTTCAGGCGAGGCGTCACACCGAGCCTGACGGCGGATTACGGGATGAGTGATCGCGACGCCGAGGTGGTGATTGCCGCCGGGTGCCTGTTCCACTGCGTGGGAATGTCGATCCACCGCGACGACCACGAGCTCTACAGCCTGTTCCTGACCGCGGACAAGCTCGGCTCGTTGCTTGCGCCAGCCTACGAAGAGCCCGAGCGGACGATCATCGCCTCGGAGGCGCTGCACGCGATCATCGGCCACCGCCGCAAGGGGGCGCCGTTTACGGTCGAGGCGGGGATCGTCCGCGTCGCTGACGCGCTCGACATGGCACGTGGGCGCTCGCGCGTGCCGTTCGAGGCGGGCCACCAGAACATCCACTCGCTGTCGGCGTATGCGATCGAGGAGGTCAAGCTCGCGCCGGGAACCGAGCGCGCGGTCGGCGTCGAGATCTCGATGTCCAACAGCGCGGGGATCTTCCAGGTCGACGAGTTGCTGGCGACCAAGCTGCGCGGCTCGGGCCTTGAGGAGTACATCGAGGTGACCGCGAGGATCGACGCCGAGCACGAGCAGCGCCTGATCACGGTCTTCAGGATCTAGGCGCCGCTAGTGGCGGCCGGGATGCCCGGAGTCAGACGACCCGTCGTCGCCCGACGTAGTCGTAGTGGTCGTCGTGGTGGTGGTGCCGCCGTCGGGGCCTGACCCGCCACCGCCACCGCCGCCATCGACGGACGAAACCGTGGTCGCGAGCGTGGAGCCGCCGCTCGACAGCGAGTCCCCGCTTCCCGAGCCGCTGCTGCCGCTGCCGCTGCCGCTGCCGCTGGAGCTTGCACCGTCTGTCCCCGAGCCGCCGCCATGGTCGTCGCTGCCGGATCCGCTCGTCACCGTGGTCGAACCGGTTCCCGAGGTGGAGCCACCCGATCCGCTGCCCGATCCCGAGCCGTCGTCGCCCGAGCCTGTGCCTGAACCCGTGCCCGAGCCCGAACCTGAGCCCGAATGGGAGCCGTCGTGGCCCGACCGCTGGCCGCCCGTGCCGGAGCTGCCGCCCCGGTCCCCGCCGTCATGGCGCCCGCCCGACTGGTGCTCGCCGCTCGTCGCGGCAAAGCCGTCGCCGTCGCTTCCCCGCCCGGAGCTCTCTGACGTCGGGTTGTGCGCGGCCGATCCGCGACCCGAGCCGAGGTGCGAGCTTGTCGGGTCGACCACCAGCACTCTGTGCGAAGCGCCGGACGCCGGTCGGCTCACGACGTGGGGCCCGGCGGCGGCCACGTCCGGCGTTGTCGGGTGGTGGACAGCCTTGTGGCTCGTCGAGATTCCCGTGGCCGTGGCGATCGCGCCGGCCGTCGCCGCGATCGCACCGCCCTTTACGAGGATCCCTCCAATTCCGGCGGTGCCACCGCCGGCCATAGCCTCGTACAAACCAGGGCCGGGCCCGGATCCGCTGCGCAACGCCCAGGAGATCACCGGGCCGGGCGTGATCGCCGCCGCGGCCGCACGCAGGGTGGCACGGGCACGGTAGATCAGGCCGCGAACCGCGCCGCTGCTCAGACCGAGCGCCGAGGCCAGTTCCTCATGGCTCATTCCGTCGACGGCGGTGCCGACCATCACCTCGCGCTGCAGGTCGGGCAGCGCGGCCAGGCCTGCCAGCGCGTCACGGGCCGCCATTCGCCGCTCCGCTTCGAGGTCGGCTCCGTTTGCCCCGGCGGTGTCGCGCATCTCGACCGGGACCAGCAGTGGCCGCCGCTGGTTTGAGACCGCGACGTTGTGGACGATCCGGTACAGCCAGGCTCTCGGATCGCGCACCTCGACGCCTGTGCGGATCGCGCTCCAGGCCTGGAGCAACGCCTGCTGGAGTGTGTCCTCCGAGTTGCTGCCCGCGGAGCCGACTCGGCGGCAGTAGATGAGCAGCGGCCGCCGGTAGCGGCGCACCAGCGCTTCGAATGCCCGTTCGTGCCCCGCCCGCGCGAGAGCAGCCAGCTGTGCGTCCGACTGCGTCTGCAAGAAGCGAAGTGAAAGGGCCAGGGGGCTCAAGTTCGTCTGCTGCTCCAGCGCAGGCTACTTCGCCTGCCTTTTCTTTCCAGACTCCATGTCATGGCTGGAGCTTCCCGGTCCTCATGGTCTGATCGCTGACCCTTCTTGCGACGATGACCGGCGACCCAGGCGGGCCGCCGGTCATCCCACTACTCGATCGACTCGCCTCTCAGTCGTCGTCGTCCGATGAGCTCGACGAGCTGGACGAGGTCAGGAGCTCGACCTTGTCCCAAACTGCCCCTGCGCCCGACAGCTTGAGCTCGGCCTCGTGGACGGTCGTCCCGGGCGTCAGGCTGCTGGCGTCGCAGTTCTGCATCTCGTTGTCGTCGTTGTCGTCGCCTTGATCGTTGTTGTCGTCGCCGCTGTTGTGGTCGCCACCTTCATCGTCGCTGTTGAAGTTCGACTGCGACATGTCGGCCGCCTCGCACTCGATCTCGGTGTCGCCGTTGACCGTGCCGCTGACCGTCGATCCATCGTTGAGCTGGATCGTCAGCTTGGTGCCATCGAACGACGCGACCGTGCCTGCGTTGTCGGCCATCGAAGGCGTCGCCGGTGCGTCGCTGCGTCCGAACTGCTTGTGGTGGACGCGCGCGTGGTGGTGATGGCGCCGGTGATGGCTGCGACCAAGTGCGGTGGCCGGAATCAGGGCCACGACCAGCGCGCTCGCTATCAGGGTGTACAGAACTCTTCTCAACGCTACCTCCTACCGGCCGCCTTCGGGGCGCCTCGTGGATTGCCAGACATCACAGAGACGCGCGCGTCGTCAAAAGATCACGCGACGGCTGCTGAGGAACGACACGGAACGTATTAGGCTGGATCTGGACCCCGAACGAGAGGAATACAAGTGCCCAGAATCTCGGCCCTGTCCCTCGCCATCGTCGCCCTCACTGTTGGGGTCGCGGCGTGCGGAGGCTCGAGCGGCAGCAGCAGCACCTCATCGTCGAGCGCGCCCGCGCCGTCATCGTCCTCCTCGTCGAGCTCAGCGTCCGGCAGCGGCGGCGGCAGCACGATCACCGACTCCGCTGACCCCAGCGGACAGCTCAAGTTCACCAACAGCACGCTCACCGCCAAGGCCGGCAAGGCCACGGTCGACTTCACCAACTCCTCCCAGCTGCCCCACAACATGACGATCGAGGACTCCAGCGGAAAGCAGGTCGGCGCGACGCCGACGTTCGCGGGCGGCACGAAGTCCTTCACCGTGGACCTCAAGCCGGGCAAGTACACGTTCTTCTGCAGCGTCCCGGGTCACCGAGAGGCCGGCATGCAGGGAACGCTGACCGTCAGCTAAAGCCCCAATCCCGCGGCGGCGCCCTGGCCGCGCCGCCGCTGACCCTTCGTGCCTAGATGTTCCCGTCGCCGTCGCTGGCGCCGCCGTTGTTGTCGCTGTCGGAGTCGCCGCCGTTGTTCTGCGGGATCCCGGACGTCGACGCGCTGGACGAGCTTTTGGTGGAGGAGCTCGAGGCAGCAGGGGCGCTGGAGGACTTGCTCGACGAGCTCGAGCCGCCGCCGCAGCCGGCGACCGCAAGTGCTGCGATCACCAGGAGGCCCGCCGCCCAACGCGTGATCGAGCCGGTTTTCTGAGTGGTCATTTCGTTCATAGTCCTTTGTGAGGTGTGTGCAAGTCCCCCCTCACCACAACAGGACGTCTGGCGCAGGCGATCCTTCCTCGAAGCCGTTCGCGGCCCTTCAGGAAACTCCGTCGTCCTCGTCGAGCTCTGACGGCTCTGCTACCAGCCGCCGCGCCAGTCGACGTTGGCCGCGCGCCGCTTGGCCGCGTCCATTCGCGCGTGCTTGCGCTTGTCCAGCCGCCACTGGATCAGCGAGAAGATGATGATGATCGTCGGGAAGAAGATGATCGTCAGGAACATCGCGTTCGTGACCACCTTGTCCGTCGTCTCGCCGTAGAACCCCTGGCCTCCGGTCTGGTGGGTATCTGCCAGGGCCGTCGGGGCCAGCGTCAGCAGCGTCACCGTGAAGGCCGTGAGGGCCGAGATCAGTCTGGCGCGCCGCATCTCCGCAAAGCGTACCGCCTGGCTAGGCCACGGGCGCGTGTCGCGGCGCATTTACGGCCGCGAGTGCCTCGAGCAGCGCGGGGTTGTAGCGCTCGGGCCGGGTCGTGATCTGCAGGTGGGTGATCGGAGCCTCGAACACGGGCGCCTCAAGGGCCGCGGCGAGCTCGCGCTGCTTGTGCGGCGCGACCGCCGTGTCGCGAGTGGTGAGGACCACGGCGCTGGGAGCCGTCACAGACGACAGCCATGGCCGGGAGTCGAAGCGGCCGAGCTCCCGGCCGGCCTCGGCGAGATCGCGCGCCTGGTGGCGGAGCATCTCCGAAAGCGGCCACGCCGTCTGCGGCGACTCCTCGAGCCCCACGCGGCGAAATCCCGATCGCCAGGTCCATCGGGGGGCGACAGACAGCATCAGTCCCAGCGCGCCCATCGTCCGCCACACCCGCCGCGTTTCGGCGTCCTGCCAGTGCTGTGCGGTGCCGGACAGGACCAGACCGCGCACAGCATCCGGCTGCTCGTATGCCAGCAGCTGCGCGATCGCGCCGCCCATCGAGTAACCCACCACAAGCGCCGGTGCGAGCCCGAGCTCGCGCAATACCGCCGCGGCATCGCCCGCGCAGTCACTCAGTCGGAAGGGAACCAGGGGACGCAGCCCCCGTCCGTGACCGCGGTGGTCGATCGCCAGGACCCGATAGCCGGCTTCGGAGAGGTCGCCATAGGCGCCGTGCCAGTTGAGGTCGGCGGTCGCCATCCATCCGTGCAGGAGCATCACGGCGGGGCCGTCGCCGCCGGTGTCGCGTAGGAAGAACTCCCCGCGGCCGGGCACCGCGACGGTTCGCGCGGGCGGCATCGGGATGGGCGGGTCGGGTGGCCATGGCGTTCGGGGCATGGCGGGGCATCCTAGTGGCAGTGCATCGCGGGGCGGAGCGCCGATCGCAAGCGCGCCGGACCGCGCCTACCATGGTTCCAATGGCCGTTGTGATCGTCTCCGACGCCGGCAAGGACATCGCCGGCGAGCCGCTTCTGCGCGGGATCTCGTTCAAGCTCGAACGCCGCGATCGGATGACGCTTTCCGGGCGTAACGGCTCGGGCAAGACCACGCTACTGAGGATGCTGTCCGGGGAGGCATCGACGGACTTCGGCGAGATCGTGCTGGCCAAGGACACGAAGGTCGCGCTTCACGATCAGCGACCGCCTCGCGAGCGTGACCTGTCGCTGCGGGACTACGTCCTGTCGGGCGCGCGCGAGCTGGTCGCGATCGAGGAGCGGCTGGCGGCGCTGGAGCAGGCGATGGCGGAGGGTGCACACGACGAGCCGACCCTCAACCGCTACGCCGAAGCCCAGGCCCGGCTCGAGCACGCCGGCGGCTACGGCTGGCGCGAACGTGCTCTGTCGACGTTGCACGGTCTTGGGTTCCGCGACGACGCCGATCTCGACCGCCCGCTGCGGACGTTCTCGGGAGGGGAGCTCACGCGCGCCTCGCTCGGGCGCGCACTGGCCGGCGATCCCGATCTGCTGCTGCTCGACGAGCCCACCAACCACCTCGACATCCCCTCGCTGGAATGGCTCGAGCAGCATCTGGTGTCGCTCGACGCGGCGGTCATCCTGGTCGCCCACGACCGATGGTTTCTGGAGGCGGTCGGCACCTCCGTCCTGGAGCTCGAGGCTGGCAGGGGCAAGTTCTTTCCGGGCCCGTGGCACGCCTGGCGCAAGGAGAAGGCCGCCCGTGACCTGGCGCTGGGACGGGCGATCGAGCGCCAGCAGGCGGAGATCGAGCGGCTCGAGCGCTTCGTGACGCGCTTTAGGGCGGGCACGCGCGCACGGCAGGCGCAGTCACGCGCCAAGAAGCTTCAGAAGATCGACCGTCTCGCGCGCGATCCCTCCGACACCGCCGCGCTGACGTTCGCGTTCAAGCCACCCGAGCGCAGCGGTCGGGTCGTGTTCGAGCTGCTCGACGGCGAGGTCGAGATCGCCGGCAAGGCGCTGCTCGAGCACGCCGAGCTGTGGCTCGAGCGCGGCGAGCACGTGTCGCTCGTCGGCCCCAACGGCACCGGCAAGACGACCCTGATCGAGACGCTGGCGGGTCGGCGCGAGCTGGCCGGCGGCAAGCTCAGCACCGGCCACAACGTCAAGATCGGCTACCTCTCCCAGCACGCCGACGAGGTCTCGGCCGGGACCGCGCGCACCGTGCTGGAGGCCGCCCAGCACGCCACCAAGCTCACGCCTGGCAAGGCCCGGGCGCTACTCGGCCGCTTCCTGTTCTCGGGCGAGGACGCCGAGAAGCCCCTGGATGGGCTGTCGGGCGGGGAGCGCCGGCGCCTGTCGCTGGCGATCCTCGTGCAGTCCGGCGCCAACGTGCTGATCCTCGACGAGCCCACCAACCACCTCGACCTCGAGAGCCGCGAAGCGCTCGAGCAGGCGCTCGACGAGTTCAACGGGTCGCTGCTGCTGGTCTCGCACGACCGGGCGCTGCTCGACGCGGTGGGGACGCGCACGGTGGCGTTTGAGGATCGGACCCTGCACAGCTACGTCGGCGGCTGGCCGGAGTACCTGCGGGTGGTCCAGGAGCGCGAGCGACAGGCGTCGGCGAAGCCGAAGCAGGTCCAGGTGAAGCCCAAGGCGCCCGCGCGGCCCGGCGCCGCGACTGCGAGGCCGGCCCGTGAGCAGGCCGAACTCGAGCGCGAGATCGAGGCCGCCGAAGCTGCACTGGCGACGATCGAGGACGAGCTCGCCGACCCGGCCGCGTGGTCCACCCCCGACAAGAGCGCCAAGTCGACGAAGCGCCATGAGGCCGCCAAGCGGGCGGTCGACGAGCTCTACAGCCGCTGGGAGCAGGTAGCGAGCTAGCAACGAATGGGTCCTGGGGCGCCTCTACACTGCCGCGCAGATGGCACCGCCAACCGCGGCGTCCCCGATCCGGGTCGCGATCATCGACGACGACAGCGGGCTCGTCACCGTGCTCGACCGGCGCTTTGCGCGTCTGCGCTGGGAGCGGGAGGTGATCGGCTACGCCGCCACCCCGGATCAGCTGTCGGCGCTGCGAATCCACGCAGTGATCCTGAACCCGGAGCTGACCGGCCTTGACTACCTCGAGCGGATCGCGCTGGCGCTTCCCGGCCTGGCGCTGCTCGTCTGCACGGGCACGGCGCCGGTCGCCGATCGAGTGCGCGGCCTGCGCGGCGGGGCCGATGACTGGATGACCAAGCCCTGCCATCCCGAGGAGCTCGTGGCCCGGGTCGAAGCCGTCCTGCGGCGCCGGCGCGCCGGTGAGCTGCCCACGGTTGCCGAGACGATCGCCGCCGGTGAGCTCGAGATCCGACCCGAGATGTTCGACGCGTATGTCGGCGATCGCAGCGCGTCGCTGTCGCGCAAGGAGTACGAGCTCGTGCGACAGCTCGCGGCCGCCGACGGCCGCGTGCTCGAACGCGAGGACATCTATCAGCGGGTGTGGGGCTACACGATGGTCCGCGGCGACCGCTCGGTCGACGTGTTCGTGCGAAAGCTCCGCCAGAAGCTCGAGGCGTTGTCGCCGGAGTGGCGGTACGTCCACACGCACTTCGGGGTGGGCTACCGGTTCGCGGCCGAGCGGGTCGACGGCGCGCCCGCCGACCAGGTGGGCCGTTCCGAGGCGCAGGCACAGCCTGCAGAGCAGCCCGCTGGCGACCCGGCGTACGCTTAAGCGCACGATGTCGCTCACGACCGCACGCAACATCCTGATCATCGTCGTGATCGCGGCGCTTGTTGTGGCCGTCCCGGGCGGCGGCACCGGCGCCACCGTGGTCATCCAGGCGGTGTCGCTGCTGTTCCTCGCGTGCATCGGGTGGATCGCGTCGATCTACTACCGCCAGTACCGGACCACCCTGTACTCCCTCGGCGACGGACGCCGGGCGGTGCTCTACGGGGCGGTCGCGGTGGCGACGCTGACCCTCACCGGCACCTCGCGGCTGTGGGCCACGAGCGCCGGCTCGGTCGCCTGGCTGCTGCTGATGGGCGCCTGCGTGTACGCCGCGTTTGCGGTGGTCTGGTCGGCTCGCAAGTACTAGCGCCGTAGGGCGAGTGATCCAGTGGCGCGAGGCATCCCGCGCAGGCAGATCCGCGAGGGCATCGCCGACTGGCTGATCGTGTTCGGCGCGCTCCTGCTGCTGCTGTCGCTGTTTCTGACCTGGAGCCACCAGTTCACCAACACCTTCGTCCAGGAGGTCGGGGCCGATCAGCTTCGCGGGATCCCGCGCGACCCGACCGCCTGGCAGGTGTACTCGATCGCCGACGTGCTGCTGGCGCTGCTGGCGGCCGCGCTCGTCGTGGCGGCGCTCGTCGCCGGCCGGGGCGCCCGGATCTCGGCGCTGGTGGCAGCGGTGCTGGCATTGGTGTTCACGATCCACGCGTCCAACGTCGCGCCGACCAACGGCGTCAACATCGCCGCCCCCGATGCCGGCGTGGCGCACCTCGTGCCGAGCACCGCCACCTCGGGCGGGGGCGAGGTCGTGGCGATCGTCGCCCTCGGGATCGCGATCGTGGGGCTGGCGCTGTCGTTCACCGCCGATTAAGTGGACGGAAACGTCCCACTCGAGACGCTCTCCAAGCGGGCCGGGATGTTCCCGTTCTGGCGGAACGGTTTCGTCCCGGGGCGCCCCGCGAGGGGGGTCGGTCGGGACGTTTCCGTCCCTATCCTCGATAGCGGATGGCAATAGTCCCCGCCGATAGGCGCCGCGAGCTCCCGGACGAGCCGGGCGTGTACCTGTTCCGCGACAAGCGCGGCAAGGTCGTCTACGTCGGAAAGGCGAAGTCGATCCGCAAGCGGGTCGCGTCGCATTTCTCGAACCCCAGCACCAGGGGCGGGGAGGGGCTGCTGGACATCATCGACCACGTCGAGGCGCTGGTCGTCCACACCGACGCCGAGGCGCTGCTCGCCGAGCAGAATTTCATCAAGCAGTACAAGCCGCGGTTCAACATCCGTCTGCGCGACGACAAGTCGTATCCGTACATCGCGATCTCGCTCGACGAGGACTTCCCGCGCGTCTACTTCACGCGCGAGCGCCACCGCCGCGACCGGGCCTACTTCGGCCCGTACGGCAACGCCAAGCGGGTCCGCTCGACGCTCGATGTGCTCGGCAAGGTGTTCATGTTCCGGTCGTGCGAGGGGCCCGAGCCCGGACGCCGCAGCGGCTCGCCATGCCTGGACTACTACATCAAGCGCTGCGAAGCCCCGTGCGTCGGCTACGTCAGCCGCGAGGAGTACCGGCGCGGGATCGACGGGGTCATCGACTTCCTCTCGGGCCGCTACCGGGCGATCGAGCGCGAGCTCGACGAGTCCATGCGCCAGGCGGCCAAGGAGCAACGCTTCGAGGACGCCGCCCGCGAGCGCAACCGCCTGCGGGCCGTGCACTCGCTGCTTGAGCGCCAGCGGGTCGCCAACCAGTCGGTCGGCACGCTCGACGCGATCGCCGTGGCCGTGCACGAGAACGAGGCCAACGCGCAGGTCTTCCAGGTGCGCGATGGGGTCCTGTCGGACCGCCAGAGCTTCTACCTCGACAACGAGGCGGGCGGCGACATCGCCGACGTGGCCGAGGCTTTCATCCTCCAGTACTACGCCAGCGCGATGATGATCCCGCCGCTGCTGATCGTCCAGCGGGAGCTGGGATCGGCGCCCGCTCTGGCTCAGGCGCTGATGGCACGGCGCGACGGCGCGGTGGAGATCCGGGCCGCCGAGCGCGGCGACAAGCGCCGGATCCTCGAGCTCGCCGAGCGCAATGCAAGGCTCGCGCTCGACCAGGAGCGGCTGCGCTCGGAGCGCCGGCGCCAGCAGCGCGTGGAGGCGCTGGACGGGCTCCAGCAGGCGCTCGGACTGGACACGATTCCCCTGCGCATCGAGTGCTTCGACATCTCGACGCTGATGGGCACCAACACGGTGGCGTCGATGGTCGTGTTCGAGGGCGGAGCGCCGAAGAAGTCCGACTACCGCCGCTTCAAGGTGTTCGAGTCGGGCGGCAATGGTGGCGGCGGCAACGGCGCCGGGACGATCGGGGGCACCGCGCGCGAAGCGCGTGGTCCGGACGACTTCGCGGCGATGGAGGAGGTGCTGGGCCGCCGCCTGCGCCGCTGGGAGCGCCAGCGCGACGTCTCGCCGCACGACAAGGACTACGACCCCAGCTTCGCGGCGCTCCCCAACGTGATCGTGATCGACGGTGGCAAGGGACAGCTGTCGGCCGGGCTACGGGCGTTGGGGCCGTTCCGGGAGCGCGGCGTCGTCGTGATCTCGCTGGCCAAGCGAATCGAGGAGGTGTTCATCCCCGGCCGCGAGGAGCCCCTGCTGCTCGACCACGACACGCCGGAGCTGCAACTGCTGCAGCGAGTGCGCGACGAGGCGCATCGTTTCGCGATCACCCATCACCGGATCCGGCGCGACCGCGCGATGACTGCCTCGATCCTCGACGAGCTGCCGGGCGTGGGTCCCGCCCGCAAGCGCGCGCTGCTCACGCACTTCGGCTCACCCGAGGCCGTGCTGAACGCCTCCCGCGAGGAGCTCGAGGCCGTTCCGGGCCTGTCGGGCAAGCTCGCCCGCGACGTCTACCGCGAACTTCACCGCACCGGCACCGTCTGAGCCTCCTACTGCGTCAGCATCACCGCGCTGCCTGCCGGGAGCTCGATCGAGTAGGTCCCGCCGACCGCGGTGATCGAGGTCAGCTGGGCGGGCTGGAGCAGTCCCGTGCGGGTCGCCGACCCGAACGACTGGCTGCCCAGCGTGACGCCGGTGGTCGCGAGCACGCTTGGCGCTCGCAGCCAGTCGAGCGTGGCCGGACCACCCGAGCCGGGCACGCTGACCTGGGCGGTCTGCACGTTGGAGGCGTCCTTGTTGATGATCACCACGCGCGTGTGCCCATCGGTCCCACGCGTCGCCCAGACCTTCACGGGGCCGGCCGGCTCGCTGACGGGCAGCAGCTGTGCGCCCGGCGGGAACGCCTGGGCGAACAACAACATCGCGTAGTACTCGGGATGCACGAATGCCTGCCAGACGTTCTTGGAATGGGTGATCGTGAACAGCTCGTAGGCGGCGCCCGGCAGCGTATGTACGTTGACCGAGTCGACACCTGCCTGGGCCAGGTTGAACAGCGCGTCGAGCATCCACAGCGCCGATGCGAACGTGTCGCTGACCCCGCGCTTGCCCGAGCAAGACACCGAGTTGAGCTCATCGACGCGGAACTGGATGCCGCGGCTGTGGACCAGGGAGATGAACGGAACCATCCGATCTGCCAGGCCGCTCGCAGACGTGTCCGACAGCAGGTTGGGGATCGTTGCGAATTGCGGCGAGGTCGGTGGCGTGGGGCATGAGCGCAGCGGATAGCGGTGGACGGTCGCCATCGGCATCCCTGGCTCGGCGGCCCGGAGCTGGTCGATGTTGTTCAGCCACGTCAGCTGGGCGACCGCCGGGCCGATGAACGTCACCGGCGGCAGCGCCGAGCGCCAGCGCGCCACGTCCAGCAGATAGTCGGCGAAGTCGTAGGTGGTGGGGCGCGCGAAGAACTGGCGTCCACGGCGGTCGGTGAACCACACCGAGTTGCTGTAGAGATCGGGCTCGTTGCCGATCTCGAACCCGTCCAGGTACCGGCGCCCGATCCCCGACAGGAACGCCCGCGCCTCGGCCGCCGCGATCGCCGGGCGTCCGCCGGCCAGGTTCACGCCCATGATCAGCTTGGCGCGCAGCTTTGCCGCGAAGGCCTGCGTCATCCGCACCCAGCCGTTGGTCAGCGCATACCTGACGCCGACCGGCGGGAGCGTGCCCTTGATTGGCCACCAGGTGAAGTCGGCGCTGTTGCCGCCGATCCGGACAACCGGCGTCTGGCCGGGGTCGAGGTTGCGCAGCAGCTGGATCAGCACCGGGTCGACGTGACGCGGGTCGCGCCCGGTGTAGACGTGCAGGGCGTTGTACTCGAGCGAGACGCCGAGGAACGACTGACCCATCGGCTGACCGCCGGGCGTGTCGCCGACGCTGGCCACGACCGGCGGTTCCGGGGTCTGCGCACGGGCCATAGCCGGCGCCCCGGCCATGGCGCAGATGAGGAACCCGAGCGCAACGAGTCTGCCTCGCTGCACGGGCGCATCGTGGCACACATCCTGGTCACATCTCCGTCCGGGCCCGGTCACGACTCAGACCACACGTGTCCGCGAGGGGCGTCAAGCTTTAGCCATGGAGTCCTCGCGAGAGGCGGCGCTGGAGCCTGAGGCTGGCGAGAAGCGCTCGATCTCGACGGCGCTGACGGACCTCGTGGTGATTACCGGCTTCTCGGGGGCCGGCAAGTCGACGGCGATGGCTGCGTTCGAGGACGCGGGGTACTTCTGCGTCGACAATCTGCCGTCGGAGATGATCCGCTCGCTGGTCGAGCTGTTCATGCACGAGGGCTCCAAGGTCGAGCGGGCGGCAGTCGTCTCAGACGTCCGCGGAGGCAGCTACTTCGAGGGCCTGGCGGCGATCCTCGACGATCTGCGCGCGCTCGGCGTCTTTCACCGGGTCTTGTTCCTTGAGGCCGACGAGCAGACGCTGCTGACCCGATACAAGGAGACGCGTCGCCGCCACCCGCTGGCGCCGAGCGGGAGCGTCGCCGACGGCATCGACCGCGAGCGCGCGCTGCTGGCGGGGTTGCGCGAGCGCGCCGACGTCGTGATCGACACCACGGGCCTGACGGCGGCGATGCTGCGGCGCAAGCTGGCGTACGAGGTGCTGCCGACCCGGACCGCCGGAAGGCTCGCGATCACGTTCGAGAGCTTTGGCTTCAAGCACGGTCCGGCCCGGGACCCGGACCTGCTGATCGACGTGCGGTTCTTGCCAAATCCCCACTACGAGCCGGATCTGCGCCCGCTCACCGGCGACGACCCGCGGGTAGTGGCGTTCATCAACCGCGACGGGGCGCTCGACACCTTTTACGAGCGGCTGCACCCGCTGCTGGACTACCTGCTCCCGCAGTACCTGGCGGAGGGCAAGGCTCACCTGGTGGTGGCGATCGGCTGCACGGGCGGCCGGCACCGGTCGGTGGCGATCGCGCGGCATCTGGCCGAGCGCTACGGGTCCCAGGGCGAGTACCTGGTCGAGGTCGTCGACCGCGACGCCAACCGTCCCGCATGATCGACCACATCGGGTTCGAGGTCACGAACCTGGGTCGCTCGGCGCGGTTCTACGACGCCGTCTTCTATCCGCTCGGGGCGCGACGCACGTTCGAGTCAGAGCACGCCATCGCCTACGGGACGAACTTCCCGACGCTGTGGATCGTGGTCAGGGGACGGCCCCCGGGGCCGGGCTACGGGCATGTGGCGCTGACGGCGACCGGCAGGGTCGCGGTGGACGCCGCACACGCCGCCGGGATCGCCAATGGAGGCCACGACGACGGGGCGCCGGGTGAGCGGCCGCAGTACGGGCCGGGCTACTATGCGGCCTATCTGCGCGATCCCGACGGGCTGCGCGTCGAGGTTGTGTCGCGCAGATAACGGATAGCCTGTTGTAGTCGGCGGCGAAACCGGGTCGCCGGTCGGCACCCGCGTCCACCACCAACGCAGAAGGGGAGTAGCGCATGCCGGTACGGGTCGGAATCAACGGCTTTGGCCGGATTGGCCGCAACGTTTTTCGCGCCGCCTACGAGAGCCAGGCGGACATCGAGTGGCTGGCGGTCAACGACCTCGTGGACCCCAAGACGATCGCGCACCTCCTCAAGTACGACTCCAACTACGGCCCGTTCCCGGGGACCGTCGAGGCGACCGACACCGGCCTGAAGGTCGACGGCAAAGACATCAAGGTGCTGGCCGAGAAGGACCCGGCCAACCTGCCCTGGGGGGAGCTCGGCGCAGAGGTCGTGATCGAGTCGACGGGGCTGTTCACCGACCGCGAGAACGCCTCCAAGCACCTGGACGCGGGCGCCCGCAAGGTCGTCATCTCCGCGCCGGCGACCGAGCCGGACGTGACGGTCGCGCTCGGGGTCAACTTCGACGACGCCTATGACCGCGACAGCCACCACGTGATCTCCAACGCCTCGTGCACGACCAACTGCCTGGCGCCGATCGCGAAGGTGCTGCACGACACCGTCGGCATCAAGCACGGACTGATGACGACGATCCACGCCTACACCGCCGATCAGCGCCTGCAGGACATGCCGCACCGCGATCTGCGGCGAGCCCGCGCCGCGGCGATCAACCTGATCCCGGCCTCAACCGGCGCGGCCAAGGCGATCGGTGCGGTGATCCCCGAGCTCAACGGCAAGCTCCACGGGTTTGCGGTGCGTGCACCAGTCCCCACGGGCAGCGTGGTGGACCTGACCGTCGAGGCCAACCGCGAGACGACCGTCGAGGAGGTCAACGCGGCGCTCAAGGCGGCCGCCGAGAGCGGCCCGATGAAGGGGCTGCTCGCCTACACCGAGGACCCGATCGTCTCTACCGACATCGTCAAGAATCCCGCTTCGTCGATCCTCGACTCCGAGCTGACGGCCGTGATGGACGGAACCATGGTCAAGCTAGTGTCCTGGTACGACAACGAATGGGGCTACTCGAACCGGATCGTCGAGCTCGTTCAGAAGCTGTTGTGAGAACCCTCTCAGACCTTGGCGACCTCCAGGGCAAGCGAGTGCTTGTCCGGGTCGATTTCAACGTTCCCCTCGACCACGGGACGGTCGCCGACGACACCCGCATCCGGGCGGCGCTGCCGACGATCGAAGAGCTGCGCGATCGAGGAGCCCGGATTATCCTCGCGTCGCACCTGGGCCGGCCGAAGGACCGCGAGCCCGAGCTGTCGCTGCGGCCCGCTGCCAACCGGCTGGCCGAGCTGACCAAAGCCGACGTTACCTTGGCGCCTGGCGTCGTCGGCGACGACGTGCGCGCGTTTGCCGACAACCTGGCACCCGGCGACATCCTGGTCCTCGAGAACGTCCGCTACGAGCCCGGCGAGACCAAGAACGATCCGGAGCTGGCGGCGGGGCTGGCCAAGCTGGCCGACGTGTACGTCAACGACGCGTTCGGCTCCGCTCACCGCGCCCACGCCTCGACCGAGGGCGTGGCGAAGCTCGTCGACGACCGCGCCGCCGGGTACCTGCTGCAGGGCGAGGTTGAGGCGCTCTCCGGCGTGCTCGAGGACCCGGCACGCCCTCTGGTAGCCGTCCTCGGCGGGGCCAAGGTCTCCGACAAGATCGCCGTGATCGACCGCTTCCGCGAGCTCGCCGACACGCTGCTGATCGGCGGCGCGATGTGCTTTCCGTTCTTCGCGGCTCAGGGCCATGACGTGGGAAGCTCCCTGTGTGCCGCCGACGACGTCGAACTCGCCCGCAAGACGCTCGACTCGACCGCTGGCCCGGGCGCGGACCTCGAGCTCCCGGTCGACCTGGTGATCGCGGAGCGGCTGGACGCCGACGCCAAGGCAAAGACGATCGACGGAGTGGACGTGCCCGAGGGCTGGATGGGGCTCGACATCGGGCCCCGAACCGCCGAGGGCTACGCCTCCACGATCGCGGCGGCCGGAACGGTCTTCTGGAACGGGCCGATGGGCGCCTTCGAGGTCGAGCCGTTCGCGGCGGGGACCCGGGCGGTCGCCGAGGCGGTTGCGGATGCACCGGGTACCACGGTGGTGGGAGGGGGCGACTCGGCGGCGGCGCTGCAGCGCTTCGGCGTGGCCGACAAGGTGACCCATCTGTCGACGGGCGGCGGCGCGTCGCTCGAGCTGATCGAGGGCAAGCAGCTGCCGGGAGTCGAGGCGCTGGCATGAGCAACGGCGGTTCCTCGCGCACCCCGTTCATCGCCGGCAACTGGAAGATGAACAAGACGGTCGCCGAGGCCGAAGCGTTCATCCAGGCGCTGCTGCCCCGGGTGTCGTCCGTCGATCGGGTCGACGTCGGGATCTGCCCGCCGTTCTTGGCGCTTGAGCCGATGATCGACTCGACGCGCGGCTCGCGCGTGCAGGTGTACGCCCAGAACATGCATCACGCCGACGAGGGCGCGTTCACCGGCGAGGTGTCGCCGCCGATGCTGACCGAGGTCGGCGTGCACGGCGTGATCCTCGGGCACTCCGAGCGGCGCGAGCTGTTCGGGGAGACCGACAAGGCCTTGGCGCTGAAGGTGCCCGCCGCGCTCGACGCCGGGCTGGTCCCGATTCTGTGCGTCGGCGAGACCGAGGACGAGCGCGAGGGTGGCGACACCGAGCGCAAGCTGCGCCACCAGATCCAGGAGGGCCTCGGGCGGGTGAGCCCCGACCGACTCGGCGACGTGGTGATCGCATATGAGCCGATCTGGGCGATCGGCACTGGGCTTACCGCGACCCCCGAGCAGGCCCAGGAGGCGATCGCGTTCATCCGAGCGCTCGTCGGCGACCGCGATCGCGAGCAGGCACAGCGGACCCGGATCCTGTACGGCGGCAGCTGCAAGCCCGAGAACGCGGGCGAGCTGATCGCGCTGCCCGACGTGGACGGCGCGCTGGTCGGCGGCGCCAGTCTCGATCCCGAGTCCTTCGCGAAGATCATCGACGCGGCTGGCTGATGGCGATCGCGCCCGGGCCCGAGAAGCTGCCCGCGCCATCGGCCGTCCTGATCGTCCTCGACGGCTGGGGCATCGCACCCGACGGCCCCGGGAACGCGGTATCGCTGGCGAAGACTCCCGTATTCGACGAGCTGTGGGGCAGCTACCCGCACAGCCAACTGACCGCCGGCGGAAACGCGGTCGGCCTTCCCGAGGGCCAGATGGGCAACTCCGAGGTTGGACACCTGAACCTCGGGGCGGGGGCTGTCGTCATGCAGGATCTCACGCGGATCGACGCAGCCGCCGAAAGCGGCGAGTTCATGTCCAACGACGTGCTCAGGGCGGCGTTCTCCGACGTGGAGCGCCTGCATCTGATCGGCCTGGTCTCAGACGGCGGCGTCCACTCCGGTTGGAGCCACCTTGAGGCCTTGATCCGGATGGGCGCTGAGCTCGAGGTGCCCGATCTGGTGCTGCACGCGTTCACCGACGGGCGTGACACGCTGCCGGCGTCGGGAGCCGGCTATCTGAAGACCGTCGAGGAGTGGATGGCCGACGCCGGCGCCGGGCGCATCGGCTCCGTGGTCGGTCGCTACTACGCGATGGACCGCGACAAGCGCTGGGACCGCGTCCAGCTCGCCTACGACCTCCTCGTCCACGGGCGCGCCGAGCACGAGGCGGAGTCGGGCGAGGCGGCGGCGCGGGGCGCCTATGAGCGCGATGAGACAGACGAGTTCATCAAGCCGGTGCTGGTGGGAGAGGAGGCGCGAATCCGCCCCGACGACTCGGTGGTCGGCTTCAACTTCCGCCCCGACCGCATGCGCGAGATCACCCAGGCGCTCGCCGCCCCGAACTTCGGCGAGATCGACCGGCGCGGCGCCGATGTGGTCGAGCGCTACGCGACGATGACCGAGTACGAGGCGGACTGGAATTACCCGGTGGCGTTCCCGCCGGAGCATCCCGCGACCACCCTGGCGAAAGTCGTGGCCGCGGAGGGCAAGCGCCAGCTGCACGTCGCCGAGACCGAGAAGTACCCGCACGTGACGTACTTCTTCGGGGGAGGCGACGAGGACCCCGAAGACGGCGAGCGGCGCGAGCTGGTCGCTTCTCCGCGCGACGTCCCCACCTACGACTACAAGCCCGAGATGAGCGCCCGCGAGGCCGCCGACGCGTTCGTGGGAGCTTGGAAGGACGAAGACTTCGGCTTCGGGATCATCAATTTCGCCAACGCCGACATGGTCGGTCACACCGGCGTGATCGAGGCCGCCGTGAAGGGCATCGAGGCCGTCGACAGGTGCCTCGGGGAGGTGGTTGAGGCCGTGCATGAGTCGGGCGGCGCGTGCCTGATCACCGCCGACCACGGCAACGCCGACCACATGCTCGAGCCCGACGGCTCGCCGAACACGGCGCACTCGCTGAACCCGGTGCCCGTGATCGTCACCGCAGAAGGCGCGCGGCTCGGCCGCGAGGGCAT